>CAZSIZ010000200.1:0-11692 GCA_964606645.1 uncultured bacterium | reverse complement strand
CCTAGAAACTTAGGGATTTTTGATGGATGATTGGTTTCAATTAGTGAGGTCTGGTATAACGATCCAGGGGCATCTTCCCGGCTCGGCCTACCAATTCATCCCGCCCGAAGCATCGATCGAACCGGCCGAGTTAGGCGAGGGAGCGTTCTCGATCCACTTAGAGGCGACGGTGATCGAAAACGTTGTGCCCAATCCAGATAATCCCATCGATATTAAGCATGAAATCATCTTGGGCGAACTGAAACCCGGCATCTACGAAATACTGCTCTCCGTGAACGGCCGGGAAGCCTTTCACACTAAATTTCATACGGCGGATGGAGTTGTCATCACTCCCGCGCCACTGCCCGACGTTCCTATCAGCCCTTATAACACGTCCCTGGTGTTGGAACCGGTTCATCCCAAACCGGGTGAGGAATTCTCGATCTACGCCGTGGGTGAATTTCCCTCGACGGGATATTCCATCACGAATACGTCGATCATAATGACGAAATCAATTCCGGCGATTGTCATTGTGAACCTGAATATCCAAGAAGCCTCCGGTGAGCAGGCCGATGTGATGGTTCCTTTTCGGGAACTGATCGGCACGGTTATACTTTCCGAAGGACGGCATACACTGAGAGGAAGCATCAATGAAAAACCGTTTTTCATCGGATTTATCGCGGTGGAAAGCGAATCGTCCGGCGGCCCCAATCCAATCCCACTGTTCAATAAAGCAAGCATCGAAATCGTTCCGCCTTACCCCAAACCGGGCGAGGTCTTCTCGGTCTACGCCATCGGCGAATTCCCCACTCCCGGACACACGTTTCTTACGAAGGAATTGAAAGTGCTGGAATCCGAGCCGGTTCAGCTGGCCGCCGAGCTGACTGTATCCATGCCAAGGGAATCACAGGATCAAGTTATCACCTCTTTCCGTGAATCGATCGGAACCGAAGTATTGCCTGAAGGCGAGTATCCGATTACCGCGACGCTTAATGGGATTGAAATATACAATAACAGGCTGATCGTCGCAGAATACAACCCCATCAGCCAAGGCCCATTCATCGAACCGAAAGTCATCTATCGACCGGCTCATCCACAGCCTGGCGAACCGTTTACGGTGTTTGTCGTTGGTGAGTTCCCTACCCCAGGCTTTACCTTTTCTCACAAAGCCTTGAACGTGGCCGAATCCATGCCGGAACAGTTGGCGATCGAACTCGTTGTCGAAAAACCAACGGAACCTCAGGCTCAAGTCATCACGCCTTTCGAGGAAGTGGTCGGAACGGCGACACTCGGCGAAGGGATCCATCCGGTCTACGGAACGATTAATAGCATTCCCTTTTATAAAGAGATACTGCTCGTTGGTTCCGAACCGGAATCACACTTGCTGCGGTTCGAGCGCAGCGGAGGTTTCGCGGGTTTTCTCACCGCCTTCGATCTCGACCGAAACGGGACCGTCGAATATACCCGCGAGCCGGATTTAGGCGAACGACTCGAACGAGGCCAGCTTCAAGATGCGGTTCTGGAAGAGATCGTGACACTCCTTGAAACCGTTGCTCACGAATCCCTTTCGGAAAGTTATCAACCGGAAACGCCTATCGCCGATGGATATAATTATGTCTTGAGCGCCGAAGACCGCCTCCGGGATGTTCGTATCGATCAGGGTGCGATCCTTCCGGCTATTCTCGAAACGCTTTTTGAAATAAGTACCTATATCCTGAATGGAGGATATCTCCAAATTCCGGCAGTATTCCCTCCCTCTATTCCTCTGTATAATCCGACGATTGTTACGGAACCAGTCGTTCCCCGGGCGGGCGAAGAATTTTCTATCTACTTGACTGGCGAGTTTCCCTCTACCGGTTACACGTTTGTGGAGAAAAGCATCACGATCGCGGAATCCTACCCGGAACAGATTTTCATCAGGATCACCGTTAAAGAACCCGAAGGCCCCGCCGCCACCGTGATTACGCCCTTCCACGAATTGATCGGTACGGCCACGCTTGGCGCGGGGAATAAGCCAATTAACGCCGACGTAAACGGCGAGCGTATTTACTCCGCCATCCTTACGGTGGGTGGCGATGCGGAAAACGCGCTTGTGCGATTCGAGCGCAGTGGAGGCTTGATGGGTGCGACGACGGTGTTTTCCCTCTATCCAAGCGGGTACGTGGAATTCGAGCACGATCCGGTTATGGAAGACCAACTGGAACGCGGTCAGGTGCTTCGTCCGGCCCTGGAGGAACTGATCGAACGCTTGAACGGAATTTCCTTCGAGTCTATTGATCCGCATTACAAACCCCAGGCCCCTATCGCCGACGGTTATAACTATATTTTAAGTTATAATGAACTCGACAAAATCAGCGTCGATCAGGGCGCGGACGTTCCCCCGGAGCTGAAAGAAGTGCTTACGCTTCTGGAAGAGATCATGGATGGGCGGTCGCTGAGCGAATCCGACGAAAGTGTAACGGCGGTTGAAAATTGGCAGATGATGTGAGATGAAAGCAAGATTTAGGGGCTTTTGTCTGAATCTGGATACCCAGGATGGAAGGATTTTCAGGATATTATTATTGTGATTATCCGGTCCATCCTTTAATCCTCTCTCGTAGGGTAGGCCACACTTTTTGATTCACCATTACTACAATCATGGTAATTCTGTGTCATCCTATAATCATCCGTGCCATCCGTGATTCAAAAAGGACATTCAGGGGAATTTTACGAGTTGGGAGGGGAGAAGCTGGGCGAGGAGGTTCTCCTGGGGGTAGGCATGTCCTTTGTGCTGGCGGAAACCTTCGCCGTAATCGAATCCAAACGGCTGGCCGCGCTTGGCGGACCATTCCCGCATCACTTCAAGATAACGGTCCACGCCATGATGGGCGCGCAGCCAATCGCGTTGTGAAGCGTGACATGCGAGCATCGACTCTTTGACCGGAATCTTATCCGTGATATCGATACAGAATTCGGCGGCGACCGGCTGGCCGTAATGATCCGTGGACTCGATCGGGTCCATGTAATAGAGCGCGGGGATGTAGGTTAAGGGAGCGGATGGGCCGGTCTCGAAATTGCGCAGACCCGCGAAGAAAGCGGCATTGCGTACCAGCATTCCCGACGTTTCGTGATCGGCCATGTAATCGACGGTCGAAGCGCACAGGATGATATCGGGGGCTGTTTTTCGGAGGAACTCGGTCACGGTGCGGCGGGAAGGATCGTCGTCGAAAATTTCCAAGTCGGCGAATCCGAGACAGGTGTAGGACGTGTCCAGAATGGCCGCCGAGTTCTGCGCTTCGACACGGCGGATGGCGGTGATCTCCTCGCAGGATTTATCCGGCGTGCCTTTGTCCCCGGTCGAGAGTGAAGCAATCGCGATTTCGTGGCCGCCGTCTTTTAAGAGAGCCAGTGTGCCCGCTGACAGAAACTCGACGTCGTCAGGATGGGCGTGGATGGCGAGAATTTTCATGGTGTTTCCTTATACGCTCCGGTAAAAAAGTCAGACCTTACAGACGAAACGGCAAGATATTGGAATTCGTAAGTTAGTTTTCATGCAATATCTTGTGGTTAATAAAAATGCACTCGGCTTGTTGCCGTTTCGTTTTTACAATGGCAGTTGAACGCTGCGTCCGGTTTCCGCCGATTCCTGAGCCGCCAGGCAGATTTCCATGATGTGCGCGGCGTATTCGACCGGCACACTCGAATCGACACCCTTGTCCAGGCAATCGACGAAGTGATTGATTTCGCCCTGGAATGGATGTTCGGTGACGTCACCGCTGTCGGGCCGGATCGTGGGGATCGTGGCGAAGTCCGTTTGCCCTTTCATTTTATCCGAATAGAGTTGGTTGTCCCGGATCGTTCCTTTGTCGCCGAAGAGTTTGACGTTGAACATATAGGGCGCGTTGCATTCGATGCAGCTGGTGATTTTGCCACAGCGGCCATCGGCGAATTTCAGGATCGTGACAAGAGTCGGGTCGTATTCGTACGGTTTGTAATTTACGCTGTCGGAACGGGAGGAGTAGGCGTGGACCTCCGTGACCCGGCTGCCCATGAACCAGACCAGACCGTCCACTGCGTGACAACCGGCGGAGAGCAGCGAGTTGCCGCCTGCCTCTCTTGTGATATTCCATGAATATTGGCCGTACCAGGGACCGATGCCGTGGTAGTAATCGACTTCGCCGTAGAAGAGGTCACCGACGGAACCGTCGTCGATCAGCGAACGGATAATGTTGAACAAGGGATTCCAGCGCAGGACGAAACTGACGATGGATTTGGTTTGATTTTTTTTGACGCAATCCGTTAACGCATGCAGGCTGTCCGCGGTCAGCGCGATTGGCTTTTCGACGACCAGCTGGGCGCCTCGCTCGGCGGCGTAGACGGCGTGTTCGACGTGCTTGGTCGGGATGGAGGTGACGGAGACGATGTCCGGCTTTTCCTTGTCCATCATCGCCTCGATCGAATCGAAGCAGGGCACGGATATGCCACACTCGTTCCCTTTTCGTTCGGCTTCCTCTTTCGTCAAAGAGGCCAGGGCCACGATCTCGGTTTTCGGATTGTTGGTGTAAGCGGCGATATGCTCGCCCGATACCCACCCGCAACCCACGACTGCTACGCGATATTCGGCCATGTTCACATCCTCCACCATCGTGATGTTTTCACTTTTTTATTTTCTTAAGCAACCATGCTTTACGATATGAAAGTGGTCTAACGATACCACTTTTCACACTTAATGCCAACAGATGGAAATCAGTGGCTGTTTTATGGAAATTTCGAATGTGACAGATGTTTTGGGGTGAGGATGGAGGGGAAGGCGGGATTGTCCTTGACAGGGCGGGGCGTTTTCTGGGATGATCGAAGCAGCCAGGCGAGTTAGATCGGCGTAATAAGCGAACTGCCTGGAGACTTTTTATGGAGGATCATTATGAATGAGAATAATGAGACACGACGTTCGTTTATCCAGAAGACGACCGCCGGGGCGGCGGCCCTTGGTTTGACTGCACCGGGATCGGTGCTGGGGGCGAACGATGAAGTCGTACTGGGCATGATCGGAACGGGGGGACGCGGTCGTCGGCTGCTTAAAGCCATCACGAATATCAAAGGGTATCGCGTGGGTGCTGTCTGCGACCTGATTCAGGAACGTGTCGATCAAGCCGCCGAAATCTGCGAGCAGTATCAACCCAAAGTACGCGTCTATCGCGACTTCAGCAAGATGCTGAACGTCGAAAAACTGGACGCTATCATCGTCGCGACCGAAGAGGCTAATCACGGTAAATGCGTTATTCCCGTGCTTAAAGCGGGGCTGCATTGCTTCAGTGAAAAACCTGTCGAAGTGACGGTGGAGAAAGTGGACCGGGTTGTCAAAGTGGCGCGTGAGGCGAAGGGTATCTACCAGGTCGGCTACCAGCGCCGGTATATCCCCAGCTTCCAATCCAGCATCAAGCACATCCACGACGGCCAATCGGGCAAAGTCACGTTTCTGCAAGGTATGTGGCAATGGACGAATGGCGTCGGCGGGCGCTATCTGGATATGAACGAGGCGGGGTGCTGGTTCCTGGCGCAGGCCTGCCACCACTGCGACGCGATGGCGTGGGTGATGAAGAACCAGCCTCCCCTGCGATGCGTGGCGATGGGCAAGGTCACAGACGATCACAAGAATCCTCCCGCTCATTGCGCCGAGGATCATTCCGCCCTCGCGTTCGAGTTTCCCGGTGATGTGATTTTCTCCTACACCCACTTGATGAACTGCTGCGAACCGTTTACCGGTGAGAAACTCTGGGTTTACGCCGAGAAGGCGGGTATCGATCTGATCACAGGGATGAAATACCCCCGTCCGGGAATGGGCGAACCGGAGCGCCTGGGTAAAAAAAGCCCCGACTGGGACCACGGCACGTATCAGGAACTCGAAGCCTTCGCGCAACACATCCGTAACGGTGAAACCCCGCTGAGTAACGCCGAAACTGCCCGCGTCGGTACGCTCATCGGAATTCTGGGTGGGATGGCTATGTACAAACGTAATACCAAATCCTGGGAACCGACGGTCGCCACCTGGGACGACCTCAAGTCGGAGACGAACGCGTAAACAGTCGTCTATCCCGTTGCCGGAGAGAGGCAAGCTTCGGAAGGGAACGCTTGCCCCTGGCCGAAGCGGGGCACGAAAAATAAAGTTGATCCAACACGGTTTTTTTGTGTAAAATAGAAGTAACTTCGTCATGGAGGTGGAATATGGGCGTTATTTACCGAACGATTCACGAACGTGGGAGAGCCTTTACTTTGATCGAATTGCTTATCGTGGTGGCGATTATCGGGATTCTGGCCGCGATCGCCGTACCGAATTTCCTCAACGCACGGCTGCGCGCCTTGATCGCGAAAGTTTATTCGGAAGAGAAATCGATCAACGACGCCTATTTCATGTACCACATGGACAACCAGGAGTGGCCCCCGCATATCGACGGCGATCCCGCTCAGCACCGCTTCGTCACGACACCCATCGCCTACTTGAGCACCTCTCTCGCCGATCCGTTCCAGAAAGAAGGAGTGACCAATCCCGCGTCGATCGGCTGGTACAAGTATCAGTACCACCAGGAACCGGGTTATCAGATGCGAATCGAATTTTACGGAACCCGCGATCCCGCCGCCGTAAGATACGCGGACCGCTACAAAAATTCGGCCTACTTCTGCCGGTCGGTCGGGCCGGATATGGACGCTCAGGCGGAAGTGTCGGTCCCCTACGATATCTCCAACGGCCTGGTCAGCCAGGGGGCGCTTGTGACACCGTCTGCCGGGGAATGGCAGAACAGCTTTCCTTATACTCGGTAGTTGGAATATCTTTTACAAATTCAGTATAAATTATAGTTTTCAGATACAGATGTTTTACTCAGTTTGTAATTTTAATTTTCTTTCTGTTGTCTTCTGACGTTGAAGCACTCGCGTCTTCGCGATCCGTTTGAACGAAATGTCAGGTAAACCGTCTAGCGGTTTTTTTATTGCATCGTTCCGATCGATTGAACGCCGTCTTCTATAAGAATATTCGATAATTGGAGTTGAGTGCTTTCGCTAATTTCCTGGCGTTTTGTTTTCCAATGGTTCGCTTTCCGTTTTCCATTTCGGAAATATGGCGTTGAGAAATCCCTGTTTTTTTCGATAGTGCGACTTGAGTCAAGTCTTCCCGGTAACGCAGTCCACGCAGGGCCGGGCCGATCTCACCGTATTTTTCAATGCTCTCTTTGAAGAGTTCGCTCTCTCTCCAAGGGATCGAATCATCGGCTTCGTCGACGACTTCGACTGCCCCGATTTTCTTCAAGTACTTACAAGCGCGCTCATGCTTATCTGCTGGGACACGGTAATGAATCTCCGTAAAATCAGTAGGGGCCTTTTCGTGGGTTCCTGCATAAATCACTCCTTATTGAAATATACTAATTATAGGTATATCGTCAAGTGATTTTATGGAATCTTGATTTTATGGAATCTTTTTTCATGAAATTTGACACAGGTGGAAACCATTTTACGAATAGTGGGGAGAGTTAGAAGCCGTTGTTTTTAATTACATTGCTATACCATTGGGCGGAGGCTTTTGGGGTGCGTTGGGCGGTTTGGTAATCGACGTGGTGGAGGCCGAAGCGTTTGGAGTAGCCGAAGGTCCATTCAAAGTTATCCATGAAGGACCAGACGAAATAGCCTTTGAGGTTGATTCTCTTGCCGATGGCTTTGTGACATTCCTTTAGATAGCCTTCGATAAAATCGATTCGACCCCGATCTTCGACCTTGCCCTCGACGAGTTCGTCCTTCATGGCACACCCGTTTTCCGTCAAGACGATATCGGGGCGATCGTAGCGGTCGTCGATCCATTCGAGCAGTTTCCGGCAGCCCCACGGCACGATGCTCCAGCCCATATCCGTCTTTGGCCAGTCGTCATCCGCTGTCAACGTCAGGTTCTGATCCATCAACAAGCCGCCGTTGCTTTCTACGTCGATATCGGTGATTTCATCGCACTCCGCGTATGACGCGTACATCGTGTTGTAATGGTTCAGCGCGAAACAATCGGCGGAACCTTGAATCAGGGCGCGGTCTCCATCCGAAAAGTGCGGCAGCCGATCCCCCAGACGTTCACGCATCACCGGCGGATAATCGCCATGATAGATGGGATCGGCGAACCAGCCTAAGAAGAATTCCAAGGCGCGTTGGGCGGCGTCGCGGTCTTTTTGCGAATCGGTCAAAGGTTCCCGCCAGTCGCAGTTGTTGGCGATACAAATCGATCCACGCTGGCGGTCCTGAAATTTACGGCGGTAAATATCCACGGTTTTCCCATGAGCGCGCAACATCTGATGAGCAGTCAAATAAGGTTCCGTATCGGATTTTCTTCCGGGTGCGAACACTCCCTGTCCATAGCCGAGAACCGACGTGACCCACGGCTCGTTGAACGTGATCCAATGCTTGACTCGGTCTCCGAAATGCTCGAAACAGACCGCGGCGTAATGCGCAAAATGATCCGCCGTGAGGGGATTCAGCCAGCCGTCGTATTCCATCTGCAGCGCGACAGGTAAATCCCAGTGATGAAGCGTGGCCCACGGGGTAATATGATGTTCGAGCAGCGTATCGATAAGATCGGAATAGAAACGAATGCCCTCAGCGTTGATTTCACCACGGCCTGACGGAAGAATTCGCGGCCACGAAATGGAGAAACGGTACGCTTTTAATCCCATATCTGCCATCAAGGCGATATCGTCCTTAAAGCGGTGGAAATGATCGGCCGCCACATCGCCTGTCTCCCCATTGGCAATCTTGCCGGGCGTATGAACGAAGGCATCCCACACGGACATCCCTTTCCCGCCTTCGAGCCACGCCCCCTCGATTTGATAACACGATGTGGCCGTTCCCCATATAAAATCATCCGGAAATACGATCATTGAACGGTTTCCTTCCTGGATCGAAAACGGACGAAACGCAATCAACTTGATGTCATTCGCCTCGATGGAATTCATCTTATCACCGTTCAAGACCGGCGGTCAATTCATCGGCCCTCATCCGGCTTTCAAGTAGATTTATCGGTGAAGATGATTTATCGTATATCGAAAGGGAATCATTCATAAAAATGTTCGATCTGAACGACCGAGGTGAATCATGAAGAGACGGGATTTTTTTCTGGCAGGGATAAGTCTTGGTTTTATGACGAAAGTAAAATCATTAGCGGCGTACTCCTCCGAAACGGGTCGGCTGAAGAAGCAATCCACAAACGCGGCAATCCTGGGAGCGCCCGGCTTTATCGATAAGAACCGCCTGCGGGGACGCAACGGGGATCGATCCACCGTCGTCTGCCGCCAAGGCGTGGCGGCCACCAGCCAACCGGTCGCGGCCACCATCGGCGTGGACATCCTGAAAGCCGGGGGCAACGCCATCGACGCCGCGGTTGCCATGAGTGCCATGATGGCCGTCGTCGAACCGATGAGCTGCGGTCCCGGTGGCGACTTATTCGCAATTGCCTGGATCGAAAAAGAGAAGAAACTATACGGCCTCAACGCCAGCGGACGCTCGCCTTTCGCATGGAACCGCGACGAAGCCAAGAAACGCGGTTTCGATAAAGAACTGCCGGTCCACGGCCCGCTCACCTGGTCGGTTCCGGGATGCGTCAGCGGGTGGGATGCGTTGCAGGGTCGCCTGGGCAATCTGACGTTCAAGGAAACACTCGCCCCGGCCGCCGAATACGCACACGATGGATATGCCGTCACGGAAATTATCAGCGGTTATTTCTCCAGCGCGGACCGGGCGTTCAAGGAATTTCCCAACGCGGCTAAGACGTATCTCGCCGACGGCAAGCCACCTCAATACGGTCAGGTTATCACCAATCCCGACATCGCCCATTTCTACCGGATTCTCATGCGTGACGGGGTGGACGCTTTCTACAAAGGGGAGATTGCCGAACGCATTGTCGCCTATTCCAACGAACGGGGCGGGTTGTTCACCCTGAAGGATTTCGCTGAACATTCCGCGACCTGGGTCGATCCCGTAACGACGAGCTACCGGGGATACGACGTGTGGGAGATTCCGCCGAACGGCCAGGGGATCGCCGCCCTCCAAATGCTGAACATGCTGGAGCAATTCGACGTCGCTTCGCTCAAGCCGAATAGCGCAGAGCACCTGCATCTGTTCCTTGAAGCAAAGAAACTCGCGTTCGAGGACCGCGCTGCTTATTACGCCGACATGGACAAAGCGGACGTGCCTTTGGAACGGCTGATCTCGAAGGAGTATGGACGCGAACGTTCACGACTGATCGATCCCCGGCGGGCTGCGACAAACGTCAAACCCGGCACGATGGACGGCTCGAAAGACACGATCTACCTCTGTGCGGCGGACAGCGAAGGCAACATGATTTCGCTGATTCAGAGCATCTATCACGGCTGGGGATCGCGGGAAACACCCACCGGCCTCGGATTCTGCCTGCAAAACCGGGGGCGAAGTTTCAGCCTCGATCCCAATCATCCCAACACCCTGGAACCTCACAAGCGCCCGTTTCATACCATTATTCCCGGCTTTCTCACGAAGGACAATCGGCCTCAGTGCGCGTTCGGTGTGATGGGGGGAGATATGCAGCCCCAAGGCCACGCGCAGGTTTTGATGAATATGCTCGATTTCAACCTGTCGATTCAACAGGCGGGCGATCAACCCCGCGCACAGCATTTCGGCAGTTCCACCCCCTGGGGTGGCGTGATGAAAGCAGGCGGGACAATCGGTCTCGAAGCGGGGATCAGGGCGGACGTGGCTGAACAACTGTCGGAGATGGGACACGTGATATCCGAAACCGGAAGCGGGATGTACGGCGGGTATCAGGCGATCTGGCGCGAAGACGAACCGCTGCGTTACTTCGCCGGAACCGATCCGCGTAAGGACGGGTGCGCAGTGGGGTATTGAGTTTCCTTCTAGAAAGAAGGAACTGTGGAAGGGTGAAATACTTCTTTTGTCGGGGCGGGATGGCGTGTTATAATGGGTGTAACTTATGGTGTATTGAAACTTTATTTGGTTGAGGGTTAGGCCGCGTGGATGTGCGGTTGCATTACATTTCTATCGTATTTTCTATCTTTGTGCTTCTGATTGTTGGGGGCATCGTAGATCGTCTATGCCTGGCGGCGGAGAGCGCGCCCGATCTTTTTGTCGATTCGACTCACCGATTGGACGCGAAAGACTTGTACTTGTTCGGCGTTTATTGGAAAAGCCTTCAAAACGATTCGGCTGAAGGCGATTTTAACAGCGACCTGACTGTCGACTATCGCGATCTTCTTATTCTTCTGGATTATTACAGGCGTCAACCTGCTTTTCCAACACCAACTTCAACTCCTACACCGACGCCTTCGCCGACTTATACTCCGACACTCACGTCTACTCCAACCTCGACAATCACACCCACATCGACTCCGACAACTACCTCAACGCCGACTTACACTTCGACGCCCAGCCCGACTCAGACGGCTACAGCCACACCGACTGCTACACCAACGGCTACTGATACACCGACATTGACTGCGACTGCGACTGCAACACCAACGGCTACTCCGACGCCTACAGCGACTTTTACGCCAACACCAACTTCTACGGCGACTCATACGGCGACTTCGACACCTACTCCAATCCCGACACCGACGCCTACCGTTACGCCGACCCATACACCGACCACCACGCAGACAAAGACGCCAACGGCGACTCCAACAGTTACGCCGACAAATGACCCTCCATCCACCACCGCAAC
>CAZSIZ010000199.1:0-11742 GCA_964606645.1 uncultured bacterium | reverse complement strand
TGGGTGACCTTCCCGAACCCAAACTCGTGCACAGATTCTTGTGAGGAGCCATAAAATTTTGGATTGCTGAGAATAAATATAAGGTTTTGTTCATTTTAGTTCTTTCAGTGGCATCCTTATAATACCGGTGCGTTTTCAATTCCAGTTTCAACTATAAATTATTCTCTTCCACAGTCTTTCTGTCTAGGGCACTCTCGTCTTTAAGCCTAACGAAGAAGTGCTCAATTCATCCGCTTTGGTTGACAGGTGCGCAGTTGGGCCGATAGGGGAGGAGATAGGGGAATAGTTAACATTACGGCAACAAATGTTAACTATATACCCTGAACCTCAATTCGATTCTTTGAGAATGATGAATTTTCCTTCTTTCCATTCCAGAATCACGTCCGGGGTCTCCGGCCAGGGGCCTTCGCCCGCCCAGACCTTTCCGAGTGGAGGTGGGGGGTAAGCCAACGCGAACAGGGTGCGGAAGGAGGCATGAAAATCGTCGAAAACAGGGGGGGCTTGAACGTTCTTGACGGCGATCGATCGAAGCGGCGGCAGGTCTAAACGCTGCAATTCCTCGACCATCCCGCGATAGAGCGAATCGTGCTTCAGCCACTCCCGTTTCTCGCGATGGGTTGAATATAAAAGAAGATTGATGATGCAATAGACGATTAAAACAGACGTTCCCGCGTTGCGCCAAAACGGGGACCGTTTTATGACTGAATTGAGTCCAATCGCGACGGTGAGATAAATTCCCATTCCGGCTAAATAGGTATAACGGCCGGGGTGGACGCCGCCCAGATTGAAGCCGAGAAACGGTGCCAGCCCCAACAGCATCCAGAGCGATCCGATCAACGGGAGCGTTGCCCGTCTGTTCCAGAGAATCGAGAGTGTGATCCCCAGCACCACGACGACTCCCAATGCCTCCAGCATTGATGGGGCGTGAATCCAGGGAACGATTTTTCGTAAAACAAACGCTCCCAGGTTGTGGATCGGGTGATTGCCGGAGAGGGAGTATAATCCGTCATTGACCGCCCCGCCTGTTATCGTCAGTTTGATCCGCCATAAGAGCGACGCCAGCCAGGGAGCCAGAATTCCGAGAATGAACCACGGGCGCTTGAGCATTGCAAGCGCCTGTTGGTGATAGAGCAGAAGCAGGGATATGGGCAGCAGAACGACGGCGCTTTCTTTCGTTAACAAGGCGAGGGTATGGGCGGTAATCGCCGCCCCAATCCAGGCCGGTTGATGGGTGTCGCGGACGTTTAAGAACGCCGTCAGCATGACCAGACACCACAAACCGGTCCAGAGTTCGCTTGAGGCGCAAATCCACTGAACCGCTTCCCAATGACTGTAGGTCGATGCAAAAAGCAGGCCGGCTATCAGGCCGGTCGTCCGCGAACCGGAGACTCGTTCGGTTAAACGGTGATAGAGATAAATCGCCAATAAAAAGTAGATTCCGTGTACGATCCGGTAACCGGCTGGGCTGGAACCGAACAGGCGAATTTCGCTCCACAACACAGCCAGCTGAAAGGGTCTCCAAAAACCCGAGGGCCATACGGCGAACCAATTGATTGGCTCAGGGTAGTCGTATCGCAGAGCGCAGATGATGGCAAAATCGTCCAGTTGGAAATACGACGAGAGGCATTGTGCGACCGCGCACACGCCGAACACCAGCGGCAGCCAGTAGCCATATTTTTCCAGAAACGGCACACGTTCCATCAATCGATTCATCACGATTCCTCATCGGTCATCCGTGACGGTCAGTGTATCCTTTGGGGGGGAGCAACCGCAAGAGCCTCGGAAGCGTTTCTGTTCGTCTCAGGCGGGGAAAGCGATCGCATTCATTTTGATTCGATCTTAAATCGATGGTATGGTTGAAATAGTTTCAATCCTGGAGGAACTCATGAATCGACCAATTGCAATCGTTTTTATCGTTTTCGCTCTATCTCTGCCGGGATTGTCAACTCCGGCGCAGACGGCAACGGCCTATCCCCATATCCCGCGAATCGACGTCCACACGCATGTGGCCAACGACTTGGAAGCCATTGCAAACTATCTCCGGCTGCGCGGCCAATTGAAGGAAAAACACGGGATCGATTTGGCGATGTGGTTCGATCTCGGTAATGGGGAACAACCGATTCCGAATATCCGTGAAGTGATGAAAGCAGGGAAAGGACGAATTCTTTGCTGTATCGCTGATTTTAAGGCTTACGACGGGTTGGCCTACCCCCCGGACGAATTACAACAATGGCTCGATCGAGGCTATATCGGCTATAAAATCTGGTCCGGGCCGCCACACCGCCAGCACGAACCGGGACAAAATGGCTATCCCTATATCGACGATCCCGCTCACGAACCGACGTTTGCCAAAATGGAGGCGATCGGAATGGTCGCCGCTTCGATCCATATCGCCGATCCCAACGGGCCGTGGGGAAATCGAACCGAATGGCTTCCGGACCCGGTCGAATATTGGAAACAAATCACGGCGTGGCGGCACGTTCTCGAAAAACATCCCAAACTGATTGCGGTCAACGCGCACGGGATGTGGTCGCTCTGTCAGGATGCCCAAATCGATTATCTGCGAAATATGCTGGCCACGTTTCCCAATCTGAACGTCGATCTGGCGGCGACGTTTCAATACTATTATATGGTCAACCGCGAGAATCTGCGCTCGTTCATGATCGAATACGCGGACCGGATTCTCTTCGGAACCGATATCGGACGGTGGAGCGATGCGGAAGAGACGAAACGTTACGTGCAGCAATACTTTCGGTGCTTCCAAATTCTGGAAACAGACAAGACGATTCCAGGAGGGTTTTTCGGTAAAAATGAGATCGAAGGGCTGGCACTTCCTGAGGAGACTTTGAAGAAGATTTACTATCAGAACGCAGCGAGAATCTATCCGCGTGTCAGAGAACAGATGCAAAAACTAGGTTATGAACTTGAATAGGCCGAGTAAGCAGTATAATGGTGGATCGAAAAGCGTGATCCACCCTGGCTACTTGGCTAGCTATGAGAACTCCGGTTACGAAACGTCGGACCTTTTTCTTGACGTCACGAAAAAGGTTCCCCTGGGATCGGGAGCCGAACGCGAGATTGACGATATCGTGTTGACCCGATACGCCTTGAAATTTAATAGGCTGGGTTCATTCCAAACCGTTATGAAAAAGAGATTCGCTTTTACACTGATCGAACTGCTGATCGTCGTCGCCATCATCGGGATTTTGGCGGCGATTGCGGTTCCCAACTTTCTGAACGCGCAATTGAAAGCGAAAATATCCCGCGTGCGGGCGGATATGAAAGCGGTTCAAATCTCGCTGGAAGCCTACAAGATCGACCACAACACGTATCTTCCCCATCACGCCCACCCCGCCGGTCAATCGTGGAACCGGAACATCTATTCCTACCTGACGACGCCGGTCGCCTACCTGAACGCCGAAGCCGAAGACGGCTTCAATCCTGCCGGTGAAGTGTGGCCCGACGATCCCTTCGCGCAAAGTCACCTCCCAATCTATTGCTATAAAGCCTCGCAATTCTATCGCAGCCATCCCGAGTTCTACGACGTCACTCCGGACGATGAAGTCGCCATCGCATTCGGCGTCTACAGTTACGGCCCCGATAAGGATTGGGACGACGTAAGCATCTTCTATCAACTCTCCAATGGACTTCGGAGCACGGGCGATCTGGCCCAATTCGGCGGTGCGTCGGGAGGCTGGTTCACACGAACGCGATAGGAGGGATGGTGCATGGGCAGGCACAAGACCTGCCCCTACAATTTTTTGTCTGAATGCTGTTCCAGCACTTCGTTTCCTGGATGGGCAGGATTCAAGGATGAATAGGATAAAAACTTTTTGAACATCCTGAATATCTTTTCATCCGGGGTATCCCGATTCAGACAATTTTCTTCCTTTTCCATGAACGTTCCAATTGGGGATTTATCAGAGCGCAGTCATCGACTGGGTGTCGGCGGCGTTGCGCAGTTTGAGGACGATTTCGGTGATGCGGAAGCAATCCTCGGCGGGGAGAATCGATTTGCCCCGGCCTTCGATGACGTCGATCAAGCTGCCAAACAGCGAGACGGGGTTTTTGAGCGGCTCGACGATATGCGGTTTTTTCTCGCGGGTGATCAGAGTGATTTTCCCGTCGATGATCTCGACGACGCCCTTGGTTCCGGCGAAGCGGATGCGGTCGTCTCCCCAGGAAGGGGCCGTATTCGGGCGGCAGTAATCCAGCCGGGTAATCACGGTCGCGCCGTTATCCGCCAGGCAGATCAATCCCGCCGTGTTTTCCATTTCCCCCATACCGGGATTACCGAGGTTGTTGTGAAACGCGGCTCCCTTGACGAACTCGAGGCCCGAACACCAGCGCAGCAAATCCAGCCCGTGGCAGGCGATATAGGGGATGGTCCCACCGAGTGATTCGCGTTTCTGTTCCCACAAAGGGCGATTGCCGACTTTGTACGATTTCTGGCAGGAGCATTGAGTCACTTCGCCGATGACGCCGGATCGAATCAATTCGCGCACTTTCCGGTATTTCCCTTCCGTGCGCATATTCAAGGCCATCGTTAAATGGACTTTCCCTTTTTCGACCGCTTTCTTCGCCCGTTCCAGCCCGGCGAGAGAGACGGCGACCGGCTTTTCCGTGAAAATATGAACGCCTGCCCGGGCGGAAGCGGCAATACAGTCGGGATGCCGGACGTTGGTATCCCAGACGCCGACGATATCCAGCGATTCCTTCTCCAGCATCTCCCGGTGATCCGAGTAGACCTTGGTTTCATCCGTGAAGGCTTTATTTTTCCTCAGACTCGCCAAGCCTCCATCGTCCGTATTCGAGACCGCCACTAAACTCGCGTTCTCCATCGACTGGACGGGGCCGAGCAGATAGCCCCAATGACGGGCCGCCGTTCCGATCATACCGACTCGATAATTCATCGTATCAAACCTCTTTCCTATCTTCGCTGGATTCAAACATTCGTTTCAATCACTGCTTTGCAGGGCATGTATATCTGCCCCCGCAGGCCATGTCCCTTGGAGCCGGGTTTGACCCAGAACGGAGACATCGTATGGCAGTAGTCGAAGCCTTCGTAAAAGTTGAAAGCAGAACCGGGGCCTTCCTCACGCTGTGTGACGGCGAAGGAGAGGCTGTATGCGCCTTCGAGCAGGTTCAGCGATTCGATCTGGAATGATACGGTTCCCGATCCCTCGATCGACTCGATGTCGCCGAATGTGACATCCGTCGCCACGATATAGACGTACTCCCCGTTGTCGTTCACGATGGACATGCCGAAGACGGGATACTTGATGAGACGCTTCGCGCGCCAGGCGAACTCGACACGAAACGGCTCTCCCGGTTCGAAGATGTGACGTTCGTCTCCATCATGGCCGAAGAGTTTGACGCCGTCGAAACGGATATCGAACGATCCATGCCGGTTGGATTTGACGATCTCCGCCGAGGGGGATTCGCCCCGCCGACGGGATTCCACGAATTGATGCTGTTTGTAGAGGCCGATCATTTCATAGGGATGGCCGTCACCCAAAACCTTTCCACGATTCAAGACGACCGCCCGGCTGCAAAGCGTCAGGATCGAGTCGAGGTCGTGCGAGACGACGATGATGGTCTTGCCCGAATCGCGCAGCCATCGGATGTGGTCTTTGCATTTACGCTGAAAACGCTGATCGCCGACCGCCAGGATTTCGTCGATCAGGAGGATATCCGGGTCGATGTGAATTCCGATGGCAAACCCCAGGCGCAGAAACATACCGGAGGAGTAATGCTTGACCGGGGAGTCGATAAAATCTTCCAACTCACTGAACGCGATGATAGAGGGCATCTGTTCGGTCAGGCGTTCTTCGGGGATGCCCAGCAATGCGCCGGAGAGATAGGCGTTTTCACGGCCGGTCATGTCGGGATGAAAACCGACGCCCACCTCCAAGAGGCTGGAGACGGTTCCGTTGACCGACAGTTCGCCACTGGACGGCTGCGTGATCCCGGAAATGAGTTTAAGCAGCGTGCTTTTCCCGGATCCATTGTCGCCGATCAGGCCGATGATTTCGCCGCGCTGCACGGTTAAATTGACTCCGTCCAGCGCGTGGATCGTGGCTGTTGTCCGTTTTCCCCGCCCCCCCCGGAGAATGCGCTCCTTCAGGGAGGACGCTTGTTCGGAGAACAAGGTGTAGGTTTTGATGAGTCCACGGCATTCAATGGCCGTCTGGGCTGGAGTGAGAACCGCCGTCATAATCGTTTGACACGTGTCGATATACGTCGTGTCAATTTCCCCCTTGCGAACATCGTTTTTGGGCTTTCTGGATTTTCTTTCGCGCGGCTTCGATCCATTTCCGAAGCGCGGCCGTTTCCTTGCTCAGCGAGCGGAGATGGCTTTTGACCCGCTTGGGACTCGGCGAACCGATGCCCTCCCGGATTTTCAAGCAACTTTGGGGATCGTTGACCTGCTTGAATTCTTTTGGCGTGAGCGGTTCGGTGTTGTGGCGCTGTAAAACCTGATTGAGCTCATCCCGCGTGAAAGCGTTTTCTTTACACTGTCCCACCGCTTCCGAGAGGATCGTATACGTCATACGGAAGGGGAGATTGCGCGAACGGGCGAGATGATCGGCGATATCCACGGCGTTGAGAAAACCGCTTCGGGCGGCTTCTTCCATCACCTCGCGTTGAACATCGACGGAACGGATCACACTGGAGAGGATTGACGCCGCGCCCTTCGCTTCGCGAACGGCGTCCATGAAAATGTATTTCGACCACTGAATGTCTTTGTTGTATCCGGCCAAGTTGCAGGAATTCATCGACAGCAGCGAGTTGGTATACCCCAGAATAACGTGCGTCTTTCCTTTGATGGCCTCGGCGAAGTCGGGATTGCGTTTTTGCGGCATGATGGAACTTCCGGTCGTGAAATCGGCGGGCAATCGGAGATAGCCGAATTCTTCCGTCGAAAAGAGGATCAAATCCTGCGACAAACCGGAAAGCCTCTTCAATAGAAACACGAGGGCATGAACGATTTCGGATTCCGCCTCGCCCCGTGACGAGACGGCGTCCAGCGTGTTGACCTGAACGGCATCGAACGCCAGCAGGTCTGACACGAGTTTCCGGTCGAGGGGCCACGTCGTCCCGAACGACGCCGCCGCGCCCAAGGGGGATGTATTCATACGCTTGTAGAGACCGATAAATCGGCCGGTATCACGCAGCAGCCCTTGAGCGTATGACGCGATCCAGTGCCCCCACGACGTGATCGTGGCTTTGCGGTGATGGGTGTAGCCCGGCATGACGGTAGCGGTGTGCTCGAGGGCGTGGGCGGTCAGCGCGTCGAGCAGTGTGGCGGTCTCGTCCAAAAAGTCGAGCAGCCGGTCGCGGGCGAACAGTTTCATATCGGTGGCGACCTGATCGTTTCGGCTGCGCCCGGAGTGAAGGCGTCCGCCGATGGTTTCACCGCAACGATCTGTGACGTAGGACTCGACATTGATATGGACGTCTTCCAGTGCGGGATCGAGGCGCCACGTTCCGGCTTTCCACGCTTTCTCAAGTCGGTTGAGCGCGGTGAGGATTTTCTTCAGCTGGGGTTGGGTGTACACACCGATTCGTTGGAGACCGATTGCGTGGGCGCGGTTCGTCCAGATATCGTAAGGAACGAGCGCGTCGTCCGCTTCGTTCACCGAAACCACATCGCGCCCCGCCGAAAACGCGACGAATTCCTCCCGCGCGTTCCCCTTGGAATCATGCTGCCAAACAGGTTTTTTCATCATTCGTCACCAGTTGTCAGTTGTTAAGTGTTAGGTGTATCGATTTCACAATAACTTTTTTAGACCAATAGACTCTATACCCTAAACCCTAGACCCTATACCCTGTTTTAACCGTTTTGCGATCGATTGGAATTTATTCCCATATCATCATTTGTAAATCATCTGCCACCGAGTTCTGGTGGGGTTTGATCTCCTCGAAACCGGACATCCGAACGCCCAGCAGCCGCACTCGCCTCGTTTTGAAATCGATCCGGTCGAGAAGCGAAACGGCGGTGCTGCCGATTTCGCGGTAATCGTCGGTCCGGTGATCCAGCGTTTGAGCGCGGGTCGCTATCTGGAAATCGTGAAAGCGCACTTTGATCCCGACGGTGCGGCCTTTCAGATGTTTCTTCTCCAACAATTCCGCCACGTCGCGCGCCAGAGTTTTCAGCACGTCTTTCATCCGGTCGATCCCGATCAGATCGTGGGCGAAGGTTCGTTCCTGGGAGAGCGATTTCCGTTTCCGCTCGCCGATCACCGGATTCTCATCGATCCCCTGCGCCAGTCGATGCAGGCGCTCGCCGATCTTAACTCCGAATTCATTTTGCAGCATTTCCAGCGTCAGCTGCCTCAATTCCCGGATCGTCGAGACGTTTTTGGCTTTCAACCGCTCCCCGGTTTTCTGGCCGACGCCGGGGATGACGCGCACTGGAAGCGGTTCGAGGAAATCCAGCACATCATCGGGTTGAACCACGTAAAAGCCGTTGGGCTTCTTATGATCGGAAGCGATTTTAGCGATGAATTTATTCGGCCCGATTCCCACCGACGCGTTCAATTTCGTCTGTTCCCTGATGTCGGCTTTGATCCGCTGGCCGACAGCGGCGGCGTGATCGAAATCGGAGACGCAGCTGGTCAGATCGAGATAGGCTTCATCCAGCGAGACTGGCTCGATGAGTGCCGTGACGTCGTGGAAGATGGAATGGATCGTCCCCGACACCTCACGGTAGGCCGCGAAATGAACAGGCCTGCGAATTAATTCGGGACAGAGCCGCATCGCCTGGGCCATCGACATCGCCGAACGGATTCCGAATTTCCGGGCCTCGTAAGACGCTGCCGCCACCACGCCCCGTTCGGAGGGGCTGGCTCCGACAACCACAGGACAGCCTCTCAGCCGGGGATCATCGCGCTGCTCCACGGACGCGAAGAAAGCGTCCATGTCCACGTGCATGATGGTGCGCTGAATGGCCCATCACCTCCCACTCACCAGCCTGTTGCTGCCTGATAAATTATTCGGAATCATAAGCCGACAGCACGTAAACCGGATGCGGCTTCAATTTGTCCCGTCCATTGAGGAACGTCAGTTCGACGACAAACGATATCCCTTCAATGGTACACTTGAAATGATCGAGCAATTTCAGCGACGCTTCGACGGTCCCACCCGTGGCGAGCAGATCGTCGATCACGATGATATGGTCCCCGTCGTCGATGGCGTCCTTATGAATTTCCATCGTGTCCTGCCCGTATTCCAGGTCGTAGGTGTGCGAATATGTCTCGGCGGGGAGTTTGCCGGGTTTGCGCACGAGGACCAGCCCCACCCCCAGACGAAGGGCAAGCGGCGCACCGAAAATAAAACCGCGCGATTCGATTGCGACGATCTTATCGATCTTTTTTCCCTTATACGGCTCGGCGAGTGCATCGATCGTCCAATCGAGTGCCTTGGGATCGGCTAGCAAAGTGGTGATGTCGATAAAATTGATTCCCGGTTTGGGAAAGTCGGGCACTTGCCGAAAAATTGATTTTAAGTCCATTCTGTTCTCCTGTTCATTACCCATCGTCCAGTCGATTCGTTATCTTTTAAGTTCGATTGGGAGAAGTCACGATCTTCAAATTTACGGTGGGGGAGATTGGCTGTCAAGCAGAATCCAGCCGATTGACGCAATCCCGTTCCCGTTTCCGTTGCTTGACACGGCTGGGATGGAACGATAACGTTCGGACGAAAGCGATACAAAACGAAACGTCAAAAAGTCGAAAACTCTTTCAATAACCACAAGATATTGTATAAAGAATGACTGATAAAACACACTATCTTGCCGTTTCGTCTGCAAGGTCTTACTTTTTACCGGAAAGTCAAGTATGAGCGAAAAAGTCGAAACGAATCTCCTTCTGGACCGGGCCGGGCGCAAGGAAATCATCATCGGTCTGTCGATCAGCGCTGTATTCGGAGCCGGTCTGGCCCTGATCGGTTCTCCGTTTTATCTCGCAGTGATTTTTTTGACGATTCTCGGCGGCGTGGCGTTTCTGTGGGGCTATCAATACATTCCTCTGGCAGTTTTTCTCCAACTCGCCTTCTCGGTCGAATTGCAAATTACCGGTACGACTCGTTTGACAGTCCCATCCGAGGTATTGATTCCCGTCTTGTTTCTTATGTTCGCCGCGAGCGTACTCTATCGGGGGAAAATATCGTACCGCCCTTCGGTGATGAACGTGGCGGTCGTATTGATGGTTGTCGTGATGGTGGCGAGTTTGATCCATACTTATGAATCGGTCAGCACGCTCAAGGCGATCGTGCGCGACACCGGATATATCGTGACGGGCTATTACCTGATTCCCAAATACGTCGATTCCGAAAAGCGTCTGCGGCAGGTCGTTGTCGGCTGCCTGATCGTTCATACGCTTCTGGTGCTCTACGGCTTTATGACTCAACTCATCGGCGGGATACGCATCTACGACCGAATCGCCAGTCCCTTCTTTATCGAACACTGCATCTACGCCGCCTTTATTACGATTTCGTTCGCATTTCTGCTGGCCTACTATCTCGACCTCGAACCCGGTTTCAACCGAAAGGTGATAAGTGTCATTACGGCCATTTTCGGTTTCGCCATTCTCTTGACGTTCGTGCGCGCTTCGTGGATCAGCGTGCTGGTTCTACTTTTCTTTTATTTGTTTCAATTCCGGAATAAGAAATCCGCTGTCGATTTGCTGTTAGTTATGATCGTATCGATATTGCTCGGTATGGTCGTCATAGCGACCACCGAAATGGGTCAGCTGCTCATGCAACGCTTCGACACGGTGTTCGATTTCCAGTACGTCGCCAACTACGACCGCCTCGACCGCTGGATCGCCGCCTGGAAAATGTGGCTGGCGCATCCTTTGTTCGGTGTGGGCTGGGGCGCGTATCCGGATGTCTATTTTAACTACGTGACGTACCCCAACGCCTATTCGTCCTCGCTTCGAATGGGGGCGCATAATCTCTATCTGGAAATCATGGCGGAAACAGGATTGGTGGGTATCACGGTCTTTCTATCGATGATCTACGTCTATTTCCGCCAGTTGTTCATTCTTCAGCATTCCGTGAAGAGTTCGTTTCAGCGTGTGTTCGTCATCGGTTTGCAGGGCGCGATGATTACCTACCTCATTCATGCCTTTTTGAACAACCTCGGCCCATCGGACAAGATCGCCCTGACGTTCTGGTTCATGATGGGGATGATCCCGACTTTGGCCGCACTGAACAAAGCGAAGACGTGATCGGTTGTTATGGCCCAGCTCAATTGTTTCGCTTCCCTTTTAGCCCACCTTGTTGTACGACCTGGCTGTTTGTCCGGGAAAGTTCATTGCTGTTTGACTCCTTTCTTAAAAATAAATCAAAGTTAAATCAAATTTTTTCTTGACATTCCATTTCAGTTATATATTATATAACGAAATTTAGCTTCATTATTTTATGAAAATGGAGGTGAGTTCGAAGGATTTTTTGTTCATTAACTACCTGAATATTCAAGTCTTAGTATTGTACATCTTTGAACTTTCAAACTTAAATCATCTTCGATTTCATTCATCATCGTAACGCATCCTGCAAAGTAATGTTACACCAGTTATCAATCGATAGTTTCACTGAAATCCAGGAATATCTTTAATCAAAGGGGAGAAGACAATAATGAAAACATCAAGTCTTGCCATTTTTCTATCCGTATTCGCATTGTTTCTATGAAGTGTACCCCATTGTCAAGACAAATTTTCACCTATTTTAAGGTAGGTT
>CAZSIZ010000198.1:0-11786 GCA_964606645.1 uncultured bacterium | reverse complement strand
GACATCCACCCCGACGCCGACCTTGACACCGACACCGACCTTCACGCCTACGCTGACACCCTCTCCCACGTTCACGCCGGATGGGACAACCACTCCCTCGCCCACACCGGCGGCGTTAATCTCCATTTCACCCGACAGTTATGTTTTCGGCACCTTCAATACCGGGGATACGGTTCCCAATGCTGAATTCACCGTGGAGAACATTGGAACCAATACCCTGACGGGAAACGTCACGGTCAACGCACCTTTTCAGATCGTATCGGGCGACTCGTATTCGCTCGAACCTGGGGAGACTCAATTGGTCGAAGTGACTGTCGATACATCGACGGGAGGAATCTTCCAAGAACAGCTGACTTTTTCCGGCGATGATGAAACCACAGCGCTGCTGCTTTGTCTGATCAAACAATCGAGTACACCAACTGCCACGAGTACACCAACAGCTACGAATACACCGCTGCCTACGAACACACCAACGCCCACTTTCACACCGTCTTCTACACCGACAGCCTTGCCATCACCGACACCCGAACCGACGCTCGTTCCAACGCTCGCACCAGTTATCTTCGCCCTTCCCTTTGGAACGATGATGGTAACGGATGACCTCCAGCAAAGAGACGATCTGACTGACCGATTCGACCAAGACCCGCTGGACGAACGCAAGCTGGCTATCCGGTGGAACATCGGTGGAATTGAAGTGGTGGATTATCATGTCTTCGTGAAGGTCGGCGATTTAGAGCCGAAATATCTCGGCCGCACGGCTTCGGGAGATATTGCGTATTTCCAATGGGAGAAAAATGGACCCTCCATACCTCCGGCTTATGCGAATGGTCCGGAGTTCGATCAGTCGTATCTGTTTTCGGTCATTGGTTTAGTCGATGATGCACCGAATAAATCCATAGTCGCCAGTGCGCCGGTTCTTTTCATCAGTAACGACAGCCCAACTCCGACGGCGACGCCCAAACCGCCTACACCCGTCTATATTCCCAACACGGTCAACTTCGGGACCATTCTCCAGGGAGATACCGTCACCGAAAAATTGATCGTTACGAACTCCGGCAGTGGGACTCTGAATGGAGAAGCAAGTGCTGCCGAGCCATTCTTTATCGAAACGGGATCGGTCTATCACCTTATCAAAGGCGAATTTAATGACGTGATGATCGGGATCGATACCACCGTTCCGGGAACTTATGAAGATGTTATCACCTTCACCAATGAATACGGTGAAAGCACTCAGGTTGTGGTTAGATGTGTCGTCGAAGGAAATCAGAATATAACACCCACGAACACGGCCACTCCAACAAGCACGGTCACACCGACAAACACGGCCATTCCCATTCCAACAGACACGGCCACACCGACTTCAACGCCGACTTTGGCCGAAAATACGACCCCCACTGCAACACCCACTCCCAGTGAAACGCCCACTCCAACTGAAACGCCTACTCCCAGTGAACTCCCCGCCATGCGGGGTGACGTTACGAAGGATGGTCGGATCACACCAGGCGACGCTCAGGCCGTGTTCGATCTGTACGTTCAGATCGTGCTTGGCGAGGTCGAACCGCCATCACCCCTTACCGTGGGGAGCGATCTCTGGGCAGCCGATTTCAACAAAGACGGCCGGATTACCCCGGGTGACGCGCAAGCGATTTTCGACCTTTACATCGAACTGACCAGCGGGAAGAGGCTGAGTGCTAAACGGCTTCCCCGCTCGATCGATCCGATGTTCGCCGCCAGCATCGAAGTGGGGGAAGTGAAAGGCGCGCGGGGCGAAATCGTGAGCGTGCCCTTGCACATCACTCAAGGCGTGGGGATTCGAGCGTTCGCTTTAGACCTGCTTTACAATCCCAACGAACTGGAATATACAGGAATCGACCGAACCGGTACAACGACGGAAACGTTCAATTCGGTGATTGGCATCTCGCTTCCCGGAAAAGTAAACGTTGCCGGTTTCGCGGGGCCAGCGGAAGCCATTACCGGAGACACCGTATTCATCAATGTGCTCTTCAAAATTGTCAGCGATGATCCCGGTGTTTTCACGATCGTACCCGGTACTTTTCTGGATGATATCTCCACCGCGACTCCGATTTCCGGAGGGATTCTCCTGGATGAATTGCTCGCGGAGTTATTGAAAGTCGAAACGGTTACCGGGCGGGTCGGTTCGACAATCGTCGTTCCTATCCTGGTTCAAGACGTGGCCGACGTCAAAGCGTTCGCGTTCGATATCGACGCCGATTTCTCACTGATCCAATTCGTCGAAACGTCCAGCGAAGGAACGCTGACCGAACATTTCGCTTCGATGGCCGCCATCCCCAACATGGACGGCGGCCTGACCGTCGCCGGATACGCGGGCGTAGGCGAACCGGCAGAGGGCAGCGGTGTGTTCGTCAATCTGAAGTTTGAGATCGTGCAGAGCGGCGCGGACGGAACGATCTCCATCCGCTTGAAGAATCTTATCGACGATTTGGAAACGCTGGAAAGCGTTGCGGGGGCCATCCAAATCGATACGACACCTGTGGAATTTTGGATGCTGCATTGATGGGGGATGCGTGATCCACCCTACCGTACTACAGTGGGATGTTGGGCTACGCTTGCGCTTTTAGCCCACCCTACATAACTTAACTTTAGAATTCACAGGACTTTTGAGAGCGGAGCAAACAAAAGTTCCGGTGGAATGATTTGTTAGACAGATTTATAGAATTGTTATATTACCTGAGTCAAAACCAACACCAATATTCTTAACTTTATTTAATATTGGATTACCGACCGACTTTTAGTCTTTTATAATAGATATAATGTCACCTTCAAAATCTGACCAATCAGTTGTAGTGGGAACACCCGAAGCAAAGTATTTGTTTTCTGGCACATAATCACTGTCATCAATACATGCCCAATCTTCGTCTTCTTCATCGAAGTCGACTGAGCCAACAAAATATATTTGATAGTCTTCCTTGCCCTCAAACAGGCCAATATAAATTGCTGCACAATTAGATGGGATTTCTCCCTCTTCATCAATTTTTGCCAACCAAGATTCGATTTGGTTTTTCATGTATATATTACCTTTTTCTGTCTAATGACAACGTTAAACCGCGGCTGTGCTGGAAAGAGATTTGAAGGAGTCAAAGCTCATTCCAGCACAGACCGTCGGCTTGAACTTCTGGTTAGCTGCTTCATAACCAACCCATCTCACAGTCCCAGTCATACCCCCTAATGCCATACTTAGCCACATCGCTATCCTGCACATTTGCCTGGTTGAGTAGCTCTTCCCAGTCTTCATGCAAATCAGACTCAAAGGCTTCTTGAAGCCTCTGAAGGAAGGGCCGAAACTCATCGGGTTCAAACATCATCCATAATTCACTCATTTCAATTTGAATATTTGGGCCTGAGAACTTTTGATCCAAATAGGCTTCCCATTCTTCAATGTATTGATGGCAGGATTCAGGGAGAATTTGAGCAATCCTTTGTTTGCGAGAGTGGTAGGTCTCTTTCGCAGTTTTGACGGATGACATAAAACATGACACCTTCGCTGTAGACTCATTCCCTTCATCATCTTCAACAGTCACATCCGCATCAGTTAGATTGTCAACGGTAAATAGAGATAACCACAGCACGGGAAGTTGGTAATTTGCTCCCAAGTGCCATTCGCCCTTTGGGTTTTCGAGAGTAACAGGTTCTGACTCAGCGTGATTAACCAAATATGCTCGGTTTGCCATACATTCACCTTTCGAGCAGCTAACAAATTATTCAGTGGTTTCTGGAGTTTATTCCGTATTTTCTTAACAGTCAAAGCAAATTCGAAAATAAACGTTTAGTTTTCTAACTGTTGTTTCATGCAAATACACCTTAAGACGGCTAACTTTTGTTTATGAAGAGATTAAATCAGAAATTGATCAGATGAACCGAAAAACCTTTATGAAGAAAATGACAATACGAATTCCGGATGCGTTTGTTTATGATTAGTAAAAGGAATCGATCCAGCCTTGACGGAATGTTTCGATACGGTTCAGGCGGTTGACGCAGCAATCTTCCAGCGCCTGTTTCGCAGTTTTCTCTTCGTCTGTTTTTAATTCGATTGGCGGGACCGTTCCATCGGCGGAATAGAGAAGATGGTGCGGACTGACTCCATCACTTTCCCAAACCGTTTCGACCGTGCGCCGAATCCGGTTTCCGGCGCTGTCTACGCGGAGAAAAACCATCAACCGGACCGAATTGAACGATGGCGCGGAGACGCCGTTCTCATCGCATAACTGCGCGCGGCATTGTTCGTAGGTGTCGGCGTGTAGATTCGTGGCAATCTGGTGTCCGGCGGCGGGAAGCTCGAAAAACGCCCTCGCCGTGTTTCCCCATAGATAGGCGTAGTAGAAGCCTGCCCCGATTTCGTGACAAACGTAGCAGCGGGGGGCGTCTGGATCGTGAACCGGGGGCCGTACCAATTCGAGGGGATCGTCGGTCGGGATCAGCACGGAAGCGGGCGGCACACACGCCAGCAACGCTCCCATCACCGCAGTCTTCCCTGCCCCGCCCGGAAGCGCTCCGACCAAAAACGACGCTCCCGAAAAAACACGGGCGGCCAGAATAGCCGCCAGGTCGAGCGGGATCGTTTCCATTTCGATTAAATCCACCATCGACAGCATCCGCCCGCCGCGCTGGTTGCATCGGTCGATTTCCCGAACCAGGGATTCGAGTTTCGGCTGCATCACGATCCGCTTTCTTTTCTTCGTTATGATTCGTCGTTATTCTTTTTTGGAATAATTTTCAAAATCCCGATTTCTTCCCGGCCTGACGATACCTGATGAACCGGTTTATATCCAGGCGGCGCATGGCTGAATAGGGATTCAATCATCTCCAAGTCGAGATAGGTGTACGGCCATTTACCACGGGGCAGCACCAGCCACTTGGCGCCGATCTTACGGCAATGGGCGAGCAGCGAATCTAGGTTCTGTTCCGGGAGGGGCGCCCATATCTTACGGTCGTAGTTTCTGTCATCCATCGTGTATTTCGCGAGATAAAAATGAACCGGTTCGTTCGCCATGGGCGCGTAGATCGTATCGCCGGGCGCGGTGTAAAGTTGAAGCCATCGAACGGCGGCGGGATAGGGCAGATAACTTTCCTCCCAGTTGGAAAACGTGATGTACGATCGGTCGCCCATCGCCCGGCCCACGTGGCGGAAATCCTGCCGCCGGTCCATGAAGAGGCAGGCCCACAGCAGAAAAACAGGCAATACGGCATAAACGAATAGAGACTGAATTTTCAAATATCGGGAAGGCCAGCCATCCAGCAACAGCGCGGCCATCACGATCAATCCCGCGTGACAGGGCAGTGCCTGGCGCACGTTGTCCGCGTTGGATGAGAGGCTCACCAAGAGATAATGAGTGCCGGCCCAGGCGAACAGAATGACAAACCGGCGAAACGGTTTGGTAACGCTCACATAAATCAAACCACATAGAAACAGCAGCGCGATGGGCAGGGTATCGCCCAATGGAATTGATTTTACGTTCTGCGCCAGGTTCAGGGGTTGGACTTTCGACGGGGTGTCGGTATTGAAAGCGGCCAGTTTCATAAACAGCAGAAAGGTGATGCTGGGAATGGCGCAGGCGATGACGGACGGCCAGGGAAAGCGCCGCGTTCGGGATGGTTTGGGAAACAGAAAATCGTACGCGGTCATCGCCGCAAACGCCGGGATCACGCTCACCGCCGGGTGTTTATAGAGACAGGCGAACGTGCAGAACAGCGTCCCGCGTATCAGATCGCGAGACTCGCTCTTCTCCAAGTAGCGAATCCAATGATAGAACGAGGCGATGATTAAAAAGAGCAATCCCCCTTCGATCATGTGGGTGTTGCCGTAATGAAAGACGGGGGGGAGAAAGACGTAGAGAATCGCCGCCGCGCGCGACGCCGTTTGCGTACCGAACAAGCCGGTGATGCGGTAGAGATAGAACGCTCCGCCAAACGTGAAAGCGATCTGCAGCACACGGCCCACCCATTCGTGCAAACCGAAGACCATATAAAGCGGGGTCAGGATCAGTTTCGAGATCGGCTGATAGCGGAAAATCGGGCTGAGGTCTCCCAAACGCTCAGGAATTGCAAACACCATGACTGTCGAAGCATAGCAAACGGTTATCAGCGCTAAAACGACAATCGTCTTCCATAGATGAAGAACGGCCAGCGGCGCCACCCGGCTGAGTCCATTGCAAACGGATCTTCGTGCATTCTTTTGAATCACCAGCACAATCACGAATAAAGTGGCGGCGATCATCAATAGCGGCTGAACTGCGATGCCGATCCGGTTTGATATTCCCTGGACGATCCGATTCGCCAGCACACCGGGGATCGCGGCGTGATCGATGGTATCCAAACCGGTTAGAATCGGTTGATTCAGGAATGGCGCGTGACAGACGAACGCCACGCCGAAAAGAATGGCGAAGAAATATCGATCGTCAGACCGATCTTCCGTATTCTCGACTGGATTGAACCCGGATATCGTCAGCCACCGAAACAGAGAGAGGCAGACAAGAAAGACGGCAAACAAACCGGCGCATACCCATCCCCGCTCGGAATTGGGGGCGGGGAGATACCACAAAGGGTAAATCAGGAAGCACAACCACCATCCCGTAACAAAGATTAATTGTTCGTTGGCGTAAACGGGATTCTGCCGGTTCGACAGGCAGGTTTCATTTTTTCTATGGTCTGAAGGTGAATCAATCATGCTCTATGGTCCATCTTTTTTAACGAAATACAAGTTGGAGGGATTGATTAAAAAATAGACCGGCGTTTGATAAAAGTCCAGAGCCGGAACGGACGTGTTACCGACGTTCACCGCTCCCGTTTATCATGGGAAGGCGTTGTGCATTGCTTTATGAATAAATCGTATCTGTTTCGGTCGATCGGTATCGTTATTCTTGTCTACCTCCTGTGGGCGGTCGTCGATCTGAAAGAACTGCGGGCGAAGTTTGCCTCGATCGATCCCCTCGTTTTTTTGTGGATTCTTCCGTTCCACTGGCTGCAATGGATCATGCGAGTACACCGCTGCATGCTGCTGATCCGGCATCCCCGAATCCACCTGCGCTTTCACGAGGTCTTCGCGCTGACAGCGTCGGGATTTTTCATCGGCTGCTTGAGTCCGGGGAGGATCGGCGAGGTGGTGAAAGTGAAAGGTTTGACGAATGTGGGCTACCCAGTGCGGCGCGCGTTTCTATCGTTTCTCTTCGAGCGGCTGTCGGATGTGGTGGGCTTGCTGTTTTTCGTCACCTTCGGCTGTGTGGTCTGCTATTCCCTTCTTCCTAACGGTCTGATTTACATTGAGATCATCGCCGTGGGAGCGGTTCTTGCGGGGATCGTCGCGGCGTTGAATCGAAGTCGTGTCAAACGGCTCGTGTTTTACTTTCTGCCGGGCAAAATACGATCCATACTCGAAAACGAGCTGGACGCGGTTAAAGACGCGGTTCGCGCAGTCACGCTGAAAAGCTGGATGATCGTGTTGGTCTACTCCATCCTGATCTGGGCGTTGAATTGCTGGATGATCTATACCTTGTTCGAAGCCACTTCTTTCACGCTGCCTCTGGAGTATGGAATTTCCTTTACGGCGTTCGGTTCGCTGGCGGGATTGCTACCGTTTTCCATTTACGGAGTCGGGATACGCGAGGCGTTCTTGATCGAACCGTTCCGGCTGTTTGGATTTTCTTCGTCCGACGCCAACCTTGCGGCAGTGACGCTGGGAATGATGTATCTGGTTATCCTGCTCTATCACATATTTCTAGGATTCGTCAGTTGGATGAGTCCGGGTATGCGCCGTTTTATCGAACCTTCCAATTCCGAATGTTCCATTGATGATTAAGTAATCAGGGCAGACACAGGGGTCTGCCCCTACGATAAAATCCGTGACATCCTCTTTCATCCTACTTTGCTGGTATTGATTGCTTTTGGGAAAAAAGTCTCCCTCTCCTTCGGAGAAATCGGAGGAGAGGGAGGATCTAAAAAAGAGGATGGTTAGAATTGTTTGAAATCATCATCACTGGGATCGGAATGGACATTGACATTTTCTACGACTCGATCGTCAGTAGGTTTCCAAACCGGCAGAGCAGGATGATCGTCTTGTGTTGAGACGGTGTGGGCGATCTGCTTTTTAATCGCATGGCCGTTTCCGTTGCCGTTTCCACTCAATTTGAATTGAGCGACCAATTCCTGAAGCGACACGGCCTGGGCGGATAGTTCTTCACTGGCGGAGGCGCATTCTTCGCTGGTCGCGGAATTCTGTTGGGTGACTTCGTCGAGTTGCGCGACTGCTTTCCGGATTTGATCGGCACCGCTCGATTGTTCGGCGCTCGATTCGGAAATTTCCTGAGCGAGTTTGGAGGCTTCGTCGAGTGCCCCGGCGACTTGCTCGGCACTCTTTTGAATGGCGGTCAATCCCTCGTTGGAAGCGTCGGCCATCCGACTGCCTTCATCGATGATCTGGCCAGATTTCTTGATCTTCTCGGCAATATCCTTCGCCGCAACTTGACTGCGTTCGGCCAGTTTGCGCACTTCAACCGCCACGACCGCGAATCCTTTACCCGCTTCACCGGCGCGGGCCGCCTCGATCGCCGCATTCAACGCCAACAGATTGGTCTGATCGGCGATGTCGGTGATGAGGTCGATCACATTGACGATCTCCTTGGAACTTTCCTGAATCTCTTTCATCGACATGCCCAGTTTCTGCACCTGTTCGATTCCCCTTTGAGCGATTTTCAACGATTCCTCCGATATCTGAGTGGCTTTATTGACTTGCTCGTCTGCCTGTTGAGCATTTTGGGTATTTTGCTCGATGGTCGTGGAGAGTTCTTCGATGGACGCCGAGGTCTCTTCAAGGCTGGCCGCCTGCTCGGTCGCCGCGTTGGCCAGGGTTTGTGACGAGGAAGACAATTCCTCCGAGCTGGACGAGACCTGCTCGGTCGCCATACCGACATTCGTGAGCACATCGCTGAGTTTCTCACGCATTTGGTTCAAGGCATCGGCAAGATTACCGATCTCATCCTTGCGGTTGGCTTCAACGGCTTGGGTGAAATCACCATCGGCGATGATCCCGGCGAACCGGACACCCTCGGTCAATGGTTTGGCGATACTGTTCGCGATAAAGACTGCGATAAAAGCAATCAACACTGCGCATACAAGCGCCACACCGATCGCCCAGCCCAGCAGACCGATTTTCTGACCGTAAGTATCACTGATCGCGAGGGAAGAGAAGGCTTCCGCCTTGTCGATTTCCGCCAGGATGGCCCACTGAGTCTCTCCAATGGTCATCGGCGCGTAGGCGGAGAGGACCGGATTGCCGTTGTAGTCGGTGATGATCTTTGCGTCCGTATTTCCTTTGAGGGCGTCGTTCGCACCTTCGGTGTCCACTTTAGGGTTGGATTCTTAAACGAAGCCATCACCGTATGGTTGACTTGGTCGAGGAAGGAATCCGACCGCATTAATTTATCGCTTCCGATGAGGTAGGTTTCGCCGGTCTTCCCCATGCCGCTGCGTTCCTGCATGATGGAGTTGATGGCACCTAACGACAGTTGCAAAGCGATAACTATTTCTACCTCTCCTTTCTCAACGACGGGCTGGGCGATAAACGAGCATGGTTCGTTGTTGCTCGGAGCGTAGGGAGCGAAATCGGCCATTCCATATTTCTTGGACTTAAGAACCTTGTCCGTCAACACTCCCAAACCAGAATCTTTGTAATGGCCGGTGAGCATGTTGGTCTGGTAATCGGCTTCCTGGGCCACGGTGTAAAACACGTAACCGTCGGGATTCATGAGAAACAAATCGTAATAACCGTAGGCTTCTTTATACTTTTTGAAGAAGTATGCGCCTTGTGCATCTTTCGGGCAGTAGGCTTCGGCGACGTCGATCTCGGCCAGCAAACCCCAGGTGATTCCCCCGATATCGACCGATGTGTACGAGGAAAGGACCGGGTTGTTGTTATAGTCAAGGACGACTTTCGCACTCGTCTCGCCTGCGACCGCAGCTTTGGAAGCGGCCGTATTCACTTTGCCTTTAACGGTGTCGGCGAACGATGCGGCAACAGTGTGGTTGGTTGGATCCAGGAACGAGTCGGATCGCATTAACTGATCGGAGCCGACTAAGTAGGATTCACCGGTTTCTCCCATACCGCTACGTTCTCCCATAATCGCATTAACGGAGGCGATGGAAATCTGAAGAGCGACGACACCGATGATTTTTCCGTCTTCCTTAATTGGCGCGGCGACAAACTGAGCGGGTGCGCCAGCGGATGGCGCGTAAGGTTTCGTATCGGAAAGGGCCACCCGGCCTTCCTTAGCGGCGATTTGCCAAACATCCTTCAACGATGAGTCGATTTCGGCCGTACGAACACCGAAGTCGGCTTCTTTCGTGACGGTGAAACTACAATCTCCCTGATCGGGATTCATAAGGAAAATGTCGTAATAGCCGTACTGCTCCATGTAATACTTAAACGTTGGGAAATATTGATCGTGAACGGTTTTGTATACCGCAGGAGCGTCGTATTGCTCGTTGGTTTTTCCCACAAAATTTCCTCCGGAAGCGCCGTCTTCTGCCTCGTACGCGGCATCCAATGCTTTGAACGCTTCGATGGTATATGGATTGTCAGCCAACACACAGGCGTCTCCCAACCGTTCGGCGAAGAATCGCTCGATCTGGCTCTTTTTACTCTCGCGCACGGCAGTGAGTTTGTTGATTGCTTCCGCCCGCAACGTGCTGACGGTCTCGACGAGCACCTGCATGTCGCCCTGGCGTTCTCCGAAGAACTTTTCGATCTGGGCTTTCTTGATCTCCCGCACGCCCATCAGTTGGTTGAAAGCTAACGTTTGGATCGTGGCGCTCGAATTGTTGTACGAGAACCAAGCGGCAATGATTAAAGGGATAATTCCGACAGCGAGAAATAACGCGACTAACTTTGTTTTCATTTTAACATCGTTCAGGTTAAACATCTTCCTTCTCCTCCATTTCCCTTTGGGAATTTATTTTTTAGGCTGCCGTTTCAGCCAATATTTCCTGTTCTTCGGCACTGAAAACTCGATTGAGGTCGAGCAGGATGATTAATCGATCCTCGAATTTTCCTATTCCTGAGATGAACTGCGTGTCGATTTCCGCTCCGATGGGAGGGGGGGGGATTGATCTGATCCTTATCCAGATTTCGGACTTCACTGACCGCATCGACAATCAGTCCAGTCGTACGGTCGGCGAGTTCGACGACGATGATGCGGGTGGTGTTGTCGTTATCGCTTTCTTGAAGTCCAAACCGCCGTCGTAAATCGACTACGGGTATTACCTTGCCGCGCAGATTCAGAACCCCTTCGATAAATTCCGATGATTGGGGAATGTGAGTCAGTTTTTCATAGCGGATGATCTCCTGGACCTGCAAGATCGGAATCCCGTACTCTTCACCGGACAATTCGAAACTCACAAACTGCCGAATTTGATTGCCTGTCCTTTCATCTAATTCCGTACCGTTCGTCACGATCGTTCTCCTTCCTTGCGAATTACCCGTTTTTGATGTTTGAAACAGTGAATAGTCATACCCTGATGTCATGTCATCGTTTCAATCAATTTTTTGAATTACAGTTTCCCATTAATTACAACTATCATGCCAAGTTTTTAAATCATTATTACTATTACGACAAAACAGAAACATGAATAATAATTTAACTAAATATGATTATTAGGTAAAATATATTTACAGCTACTATTTTAAATATTCTATTATCCCAGCTCATTGGACGAAGCGGCTACGCCGCAGGAATCGTGAAGCCGAGGTGATCGAAACG
>CAZSIZ010000197.1:0-11837 GCA_964606645.1 uncultured bacterium | reverse complement strand
AGGTTCTCGGAATCGCGCAGTTTGCGCAGCGCCTTCCGCTTGATGCGGCGCACCGCGAAATAGAGGGTCTCATCGATGCCGCCGGTCATCCTGGTTTCTACGTTTTTAAGTTCAGCCAACTCCTTTGAAAAATCGACTTTCCCGCCATGATCCCGTGCAATACGCGCTGCGGCATCACGAGTCCAGGCGATTTCATTCTTTATTCGCTCAGGGGTTGCAGAGCCATCGGCCTGATGCAGCCAGTCCTGCTTTAATCGTTCATCGGCTTCCCTTGCTGAATAGTCTTGTGTATTCGGCGTGTATGGTTTGACATAGGGGGCCACTGCTTCATGCTTAACTGGACGATGTACGATCCGCTGACCGGCTTCAAGAATGGTTTCGATCCAGCCGACATCGCACGATCCGGCTTGGCCCATCGCTTCCAGCCGGGCAAACCTTGTTTCAAGTTCCCCAATTTCTCGCCATTGTGTCCGTTCGGCTTCACTGAGTCTGGCCCATTGTCCCTCCGTAAGCGGCTTGTATTCCGTCACGAGTTCCATGAGCCGTTGGGCCTGCTCTAAATTCCACGAATTCCCCGGGGCCGTAAGGTAAGCGTCAGGCTGACTGCCGGTTATCTCAAGAAATTCAGTGCATGCGTCAGGGAAATTCGCTAACAGTTTTGACTGAATGATTTTTATCGACGTATCCGACACGCTTTTCTCGATCAGATTCCGTCGCGTAGTCGCCATCGCCTCGGCAAACGTTTCCGCCTGGTTCTGTTTAACATCGCCTTGGGATTGGAAGAGGGTCGTTTTTCCTGATTTGGCAATCGTCTGGAGCGCTGGCATTGTGATCGTTAATGCAAGAGCGGCAAGAGACGCGAGATTGATTCGCATGGTTTTTTTCCCTTCGAAATATATTTCTAATATATTCCAATAACTATCATGAACGGCCGTCAGTCCTAAAAGAATTAATTTACGTCAATCAACGCGTTTGCGATAGCGATGTTCGATTTCGCGAAGAAGATTATAACGGACGAATCCACACATTTCGGTAGCGCACCGGATTACCGTGATCCTGCAGATAGAGTGGCCCTTTTTCAGCATAGCCCTTCAATGGAGCCGCCGTGGTGGGTGGGACATCAACAGGGACATGGTCCTGAATGAGTACTCCGTTGTGCAGCACGGTGAATGAACCGAACTGAATTTCGCCATCGGGAAGTTTCTTTGGCGCGTGGAAGATGATGTCGTAGGTTTGCCACTCACCCGGTTTACGGCACACATTCACGAGTGGTGGATTATGGCCGTAAAAAGCGCCGCACTGGCCGTTTGGATAGGTCTTGTTATTGTAACAATCGAGGATTTGGATTTCGTAGCGTCCCATGAGATAGACGCCGCTGTTGCCGCGGCCCTGGTCCTTGCCTTCTACCTTTGAGGGGGCGGCCCATTCGACGTGTAGTTGGCAGTCGTTAAATTCCTCCTTGGAAAAAATCCCGCCGTTGGGTGTGGTTTCCATGTAACCATCCCCCAAATTCCATTTTGGTTCGACGCTGCGCTCTCCGCGGAACTTAGACAAGTCTTTTCCATCGAAGAGCACGATGGCATCTGCCGGCGGTCCACCGATAGGTCCGGGATCAACCACAGGCGGTTCTTGCTTCTTGCTTGCTTGTTCTGCAAGTGAGATCCCGGCGAAAAGAAGCCCCGCCAGCGCGACTATGCTAAGCAATACTCTTGTCCATCCTAACATTTTCATAATAAATATCTCGCTTTTTGAATTATTATCTCGTTGATTTTATTTCATAACTTCAATGAATATTAGTTGTTTGATTGCCTCCCCCCAAAGGGATTCTCAATTTCAAGAAATTTTTGTGATGCTTACCGATCAAGGTATTTTTCGATCCCATTATTACACATCCGAAGGAACGACAATAGGTTTCCTGTATTCTCTCGTAAGCAGGTTGTTTGCTTCCTTTTTGTCTACAAATTGCTCTTTGCTGGGATCGAATTCAAGTTTGAGGCCTAAATAGTCAGTGGCTTCCTCGGATAATACGCTCAGAGCCTCTGTGTTTGCTAGGATGGTTTGTATACTGTCGCTCACGACATTAATTATCTCAACTGAATTTCATGCGATTGTTCTGGCTTGGGGATGAAATTTAGTACATGGGGAAAAGACTGGCAGACTATTCATATCGGACACCTCACGTTTGGTTTAATATAGGAGAATACTAAACAATTCCGTGCCGGTGTTTGATGTTATATGTACATGTCAGCCTCAGATTTTCTTTGGACGAGTATGATGTGAAATATATTGCGTGAGGAAGGCTTGGATTTCGGTCAGGTAGCGGGATTCCGAGAAGACATATCCGTCGTTGTGACCGCCTTGGATCATAAGAAATTTTTTCGGTTCGGGTGCGCGCTCGAACAATTTTTGGCCATGATGGCAGGGGATCAACTCGTCGCCCTGGCTGTGAATGACTAAGATCGGCATCTTCACGGATTCTATTTTGGAGAGCGCGTCGTATTGGATCGTTCCCAATTTCCGGACGGGAAGAATTGGAAAGAGTTCTTCACCCACATCGGGTACGGAAGTGAAACCGCTTTCGCAAATCAACGCCCCGGCAGGGACCTTCGTAGCCAAATCGACGGCGATTGCCGCACCCAACGAGCGCCCGAATACGATTGTGGGAAGATTCGGTTCGCGACGTGCCAGCCATTCGTACGCCGCTTGAGCGTCCCGGTATGTGCCTTCTTCCGATAGCCGTCCTGCGCTTTTTCCGTATCCCCGGTAGTCGAAAATGAACACGCTCAGGTTGAGCGAATGGAACTGGCGCAGGCTTTCCGTTCGGTAACTGAGGTTTCCCCCGTTTCCGTGACAGAAGAGCAGCGACGCGACCGGAGTCGCGCAGGGGATGTGCCAGCCGTGCAGTCGAACGCCGTCGTCCGTCTCGAAGAACACCTCTTCGTATTCGAGATTGACGACCTCCGGCGTTGCATAGAAGGTCCGGCTTGGAGCCCAGACATTGGCCCGCTCGAACCACCGGAAGAAGAGAACAAGTAGAACCAGCGTAACAACAACCGTCAATGTGATATTCAGCATTTTCCGTTTCATTCGTTTGAGATGGCTTTTCAGAATGAGGGCGGCCATGAAATTGCCTTTGTAATCATACCCACAAAATCGAATGTCGTAGAGTGCGAAATACGGTCAACAACGATAAAAAGTATAAACGCGGGTTGAGTCAGTGAAAGAAATTGAGGAAAAGAAAGAATGGAGGAGGCAGGATTCGAATCCACGGTATCGTTATTGTCCCGTTAATTTTACTTGACAAAACGTGGAATTTTTGTTACCTTTTTGGTAATAAAAATTCAGGTTATTAAGACGACTTTATTCGTGCTTATATTGAAGACACATCTGAAATGGAACTATTTTTCGCTTCGAAAAAACTGACCAAGATTTTCAATAGCCATAAAAGTCTGGTTAAACACTATGGGGAGAAAATCGCGCGAAAGATCGAAATTCGATTGAGTGTTTTGGAATCCTCGCCAGCATTGAAAGAGGTTCCAACGGATAGCCCGGTGAGATGCCACGAACTGGCGGGGAAGAAAAAAGGGTTCTTTGCGGTGGATGTGAGCGAAAATTATCGCCTGGTTTTCAGACCGTATCACGATCCCGTTCCCCAAAAAGAAGAGGGTGGCATCGAATTAGCGGGTATCACAAAAATCGTTATTTGTTCGGTGGAAGATTATCACTGATCGAATAGATAGAGAGGAAAAAATGCATCGGACTGTTTACGATTACAAACCGGATTACAGCGTTCCTCCGGGATGGTTTATTGAGGAAATTCTAGAGACGCGAGGCTGGAAGCAAGCGGATCTTGCCCGGCGATGTGGATACGCTCCGAAAACGATCGGCGAGATCGTCAATGGGAAAACTCGAATCAATCCCGAAACCGCCATTCTCTTCGAACGTGTACTCGGTGTCGCCGCGCCGGTTTGGATGAATTTGGATACGAATTACCGATTGCGGAAAGCGCAAAGCGCCGAGAAAAAAGAATTGAAGGAAGCGGTTCAATGGACAAAGAAATTTCCCGTTCAAGAACTCATTAAAAGAGGGCAGATCGACCGGCCTGCCGATTCGGTGGAAACCGTCGAGCGTTTGTTGGATTTTTTCGGTTTCGGAAACATCGAGGCATGGGAAAAATATTACGGAAATCGTCTCATCCATTACCGGCATTCGCATTCATTCAATAGCCATTTTGAGGATATCGTTACTTGGTTGAGAATCGGTCAGATTACGGCTAACCACGAAAGCACACCTCTTTTTAACATGAAATGTTTTCGGGAATCGTTAATTGAAATTCGGCGATTGACGGTCGAAAAAACATCGGTTTTCCAGGCCCGAATGAAAGAGATTTGTCATCAGGCGGGAGTCTGTCTTGTATTCGTTCCGCCGATAGGACGAATCCGTTTAAGTGGCGCGGCCCATTGGCTGACGCCGCATCGTCCAATCATTCAAATGAGCCTTCGGTATAAAACGAACGATCATTTCTGGTTTACCTTTTTTCATGAAGTCGCTCATTTATTGCTTCATAGTAAAAAAGAACCGTTTATCGACATCGATAACGATCCCAAAAAGGATCGTATGGAAGTCGAAGCCGATCGTTATGCCGCGAATATCTTAATTCCTAAGTCAAAATGGAATCAGTTAAAAAAGCATCAACGATATTCCCGACATCTTGTCGTAGCTTTTGCTCAAGATATCGGTATCGCACCCGGAATTGCCGTCGGCAGGCTGCAGCATGAAAATTTGATTCCAACCAATCAATTCAACAGATTAAAAGAAAAATACGAGTGGACGCCCAATCGATAAAGACGAAACGGACCATAGTCGAAAACTGGAAATTAAACCACAACCTATCGACACTATTCTCAATTGATTTCAATATAGGGTGTGAGTTTCGTCCTGCTTTCACTTCTTGCCACCCCGTCGATAAAGAATATCAATGATGATTATAAACTGTGATTCGGTTGAGTTTGAAGCGTTTGGATATCAAGGAAAGAAAAGAACGGAGGAGGTGGGATTCGAACCCACGATACAGTTTCCCGTATGCCGGTTTAGCAAACCGGTGCCTTCAGCCTCTCGGCCACCCCTCCAGCATCTATGATTGGCCGGGAATAGTTAGATCCACTGTGTGTTCCAAGTTTATTTATTTACTCCAACTTAAAGAGAAATCAAGTTCGGTGGGGGTGGGATTCGAACCCACGGTACGGTTTCCCGCACGCCGGTTTTCAAGACCGGTGCCTTCAACCAACTCGGCCACCCCACCCATCTTTCAGCGAGAGGTCATTAAAGCAGTATTTTATTTGTTTTCAAGGATTTATTCGGGAGAAAAACGAATTTTCGTTCAAAAGCGGCAATTGGCCGTTTTTAGTCCCTTATCAGAAGGGATGGTGGGCTACGCTGCGCTTTTAGTCCACCCTGCTTAGCTGCGTGACCGGGCAGGCACAGGGGCCTGCCCCTACATTACCTATCTGGCTGATAACTGATAAAAAACTCAATCGTTGGTGATTCCGCCTGACCGAATCCAGATATCCCCATGACTTGTCAGTCCGTTCGTCGACGCATAAGGCATTCCATAGCCTGGCGGGCTGTGACGGCGTCCGTCGGGACCGTAGGCGATTAAAACGTAATCCCCTTCCCTCAACGGCTTCGTGCTGGGAAACAGCGGCATACCCAGCGCGAGACTGGTGCTGTGGTCGCGTCCGGGGATTTCGGCTTCTTCGTCCATATACAAATAGGTGATCGGTTCGAATTGGTCGGGGGTAATCAATCCCGTGGTCGAATCGCCTTTTTGTCCCCGCATTGCGAACGGGTCTTTCGGTACGGAACTCATATACGACACTGGTGACGTCAATGGAGTGATCACGCCGGTGGTTCCGCCCCGGTCGTTATGCGCCCCGCCCACGCCTCGAAACGTCTCCTTGATACGATTTTGTCCAATGGCTGTATCGTCATCCCAAAAATCCACCAGCAGCACGTTCGTATCCAGGCGAAACGATTCGAGAGACGTTGAAATGGATTTGATGTCCGCGTAGGATCTCGCGATCTTGGCCCTGGCCTGGGCGTTGAGAAAATTGGGAACGGCGATGGCCGCCAGAATCCCGATAATCGCAACGACGATGAGAAGTTCGATCAGAGTAAAAGCCTGCTTCTTTTCCAATAATCGTTTCATTTCAATTTCTCCCCTGTCGATTCAACAAGCAGAATATACTATGTCAGAAAACGATCCATGAAAACAGTCCTCCAATCGATATATAATTCATGGGCGGTTGGCCTGCTGGGCGATGGATGAAAAAAAATGTCGCCGACACATTGCAAACCAGTCGAAGTTCTGGTAAATATGGAATTCACGGGGATGGATAAAGCGGTTGGTTTGGACGATTTTTCTGGGGAGAGATCGAGGATGAGCAAAGGAAAGATTGTGAATGCAATCGCTAAAGAAGCCGATCTGACCCAATCGGAAAGCGAACAGGCGTTCAACACGGCCATCCAAGCCATCACCGAATCGCTGGAAGAAGGAAATCCTGTCCGGTTGACCGGATTTGGAACGTTCTCCATCAAACAGAACAACTCCCAGAAAGGGCAGCAATCCGAAGACCGAAAGCAAACCGAATCCCCTCCCGTAAACGTTCCCACTTTTTCTGCTGGAAAAAAATTCAAGGCGGCGTTCAAGAAGAGATAATCCTGCGAACTCACCCAAATTGCCGAAGCGCTTTTTCCCGGTAGAAATCCTCACGCTCCAAGAGTTTCGATTGTTTGCCCATCACCGTTCCGATACTGGTATTACCGATAGACTGCAGCCATTGGCATTGCGCGTATCCCCGAAGCGCGACCAATCCTTCCCAGAAATTGATATCGCTCAGTGAATGTTCGATGTGTTGAACGTAACGGGCGAGAAACTGATTGGCGACGGAGCGGTCGTTCCCATGCTGCAAAGAGAGCGAGGTATACGCCACATCCCACCGGGGATCGCCGAACGCGGCGTGTTCCCAGTTGACGATACTGCGGACCTGATGGTTGAGCAGCAGGACATTATCGATATCGAAAAGGCCGTGCAGCATCACGGAGGGCAGCCGCGTCATCGAAGCGGCCTGTTGTTTGCAGCCGGTAAAACAGCGTCGAAGGCGGTCGTCCTCAAGCCACCTCACCCGGTTCCATAGATGGCGTAAAACCTGGCTGATTTTCACTTTGGGGATCAGTGGATGCTTCGCGGGGACGGTTTGGTGAAGCTGGGCCAATCGCCCGGCGATGGAATCGACTGCCCGTTCCTCCAGAATTCGCACGTTCTCGCCCGCTTCCCCCCAGGGGACACCGTCGCCGGGATCCAGAATCAGATAGGGATACCCGAACGGTTTTTCGGACGGACTGAAACGGTATGGAAACGGGGAAGGATAACCGTATTGATACGCGTGCCGTGTGGCGGAATATTCTTTCGCGGTTTTGATGTGATCGGTATCTCCCCAGATCGAGAAAATCCCGTGGTGCAGCCGCAGAACCAGACGGATTTCCATATCGTTCGATTGAAGTGTGAAATCGTAGTCCTTATGCACCGAATGATGGGTAGACCGAAGTTCCAGCGAATGCACCGATAGCGCCGGTTCGGATGTAAAAACCTTTTTACACGACGATAGAATCGCGTCTTTCAGCCAATCGTAGGTTTTCTTTCTATCAGATTTTACCGAGCTCACTCTGGTGGCCGACCCTTTCTTAATGACGTCTAAATTCATTCACTCTATTGAGTTTATCGGTTTATCGCGGTCCTGACTACAGCTTTTTTTTATAAAACGGGAAAATAAATCTTGAATTCCGGTGAATTCGAGGAAATGGCCCGTTACGAAGCTGCCGTTCTTCGTTATTTTGAGAATGGAGGAATAAGGCCAAGCAGTTTCAGGGCCATGATCGTTACTGAAACCGCCAGAACGATCTTGATCCAATTTTCGCCCTTTTTCAACGCGATTTTCGTGCCCAGCCAGCCTCCAAGCCCGTTCCCTAGCGAAAGCACCAGCGCGTAAGACCAATCCACCTCGCCATTCACGATAAAGACAATCAGGGCCGCCGCCGTGAAAAGCCCCACCATAAAGACTTTGACTCCCGCCGTCAGGACGAGATCGAAGCCGCACAGCACTGTCAACGCCGCTGTCATGGGATAGCCGACCCCAACTTGAATGAAACCGCCGTACATGCCGATGAAAAAGAAGACGACGATGGATAAAATTTTCCGTTTTCCCGCCGGTGTTTCATGGGGGGAATTTTTAGGTGTTGGATTCCAGATCGTGAGCGCCACCATGAAGAGGATCACGATTGCTATGATGGATTGGAAGAGCCGGTCGGGCAGCGAGACGGATATCTGAGCGCCCACAATCGCTCCGAGAACGGCGGGAACGGATAAAATCAAAGCAAACCGAAACCGGCTGACACCGTTTTTATGAAAACTGGCCGTCGCAATGATACACTGGATCAACACCGCCACCCGGTTGGTCCCATTGGCCAGCGACGGTGGAAGTCCGAAAAAAATGAGTGCGGGCAAGGTCAGCATCGAGCCGCCACCCGCCAACGTATTGACGATGCCCGCGATCAAACCAGCGGTGAATAAGAGTGGGATATGCCAGAGTTCCATACGAAGTCGAGTCCCATCTAAGACGAAACGATAAAAAAACTTGAAAAGAGGTAACCGGTCAGCCGTGTGAAGTAAAATGAGTATAATAGACACAATACAAAGAATTTAAAGCCAAGTCCTCCCCACAAGCTTGGGGGAAAGATCATTCACTTCGGATGGCTGACCGATTACGTTCGTTATAAAACGCCGAAGTAAACGTATTTCTTAGAACGGTTCCGCCCGGCAATGATTGTCTTCCGAAATTGGAAATGGTGGACAACCGTTCGTTTTGTCTATATAATTTAAAGCCGTATGGTCTTGTTGTATCGGCGGTAGATTACTGCTCGGTGTGGGTGATTTCGGATGATGTTTTCGAGAAAAAATAGGTCCGTTCAACCGATATTACTTTTCGCATACTTATCTGTTATTGTCTTCAATAGCGGACACGATCACTTAACGAACGTACGTTCTTATCGGCTGTTGTTACAGCAAGAGAATTCAAATCACCTGCACGTTCACGAGAATCATTCTCATTGTTGCATTTGCCAATTTAACAATATTAAATCTCAATCGTTTTCTTTGACGGCGCACATTCCCCATTTTTTTAATGGTACTTTCGTCGTAATTCCTACATCCACACATAAAAATCCTTTCAGTAATTTACAAGTTGTTATCCGCGCTCCTCCTCGCCTCTCTTAATGGCCCTATGGCCCTTCATCGTCATTCACCTGAAGGTCTGGTAAAAAGTCAGACCTTGCAGACGAAACGGCAAGATATCGGTATTCATAAGCCAATCTTTATACCCTGTCTTGTGGTCGCTGAACGTGTTTTCGACTTTTTGCCGTTTCGTTTTTTCAATCCAATGACACACATGATTGGATCGCCGCATTCATTCATAATGCGATCCCATCATGTCCCCATTAATTTTAAAAGAGGAAAGAAAATGGTTGTGAAAAAATATGGATTTACTTTAATTGAGTTACTCATCGTTGTCGCCATTATCGGAATTCTTGCTGCGATCGCGGTTCCCAACTTTCTCAACGCGCAGATTCGGGCCAAAGTGGCCAGGGTGGAAGCGGAATTGCGGACGGTATCGAGTGCGCTGGAACTCTATCGGGTGGACCATGCGTATTACGCCGCCTATCTCAATCCCAAAGACCTGGAGCCCGATCCCCACTTCCTGCCGCTCCGGTTAACCACTCCGGTCTCTTATCTAACGGCGTTGTTTAACGAAGTCTTCCCGGCGAAGAACGCGCCTCCGGGAATTCCCAGCGAGCACGAGTTTCATTATTTCAACAAACGACAGAGTCCATTCATCGTTCAAAGCAGAGAAGAATCGCATTTCAATAACACGGGCAGCCGGTTTGAGTGGTTTTCTTTCAGCCACGGGCCGGATCAATGGGATAATGAGGGATTGTTAGCCTACGATCCGTCCAATGGATTGATGAGCGTGGGAGATATTCTCCGTTTTGGACCGTGAGACAAGAACGGTTTGGCTTGCGGATTATCCTTCTAAAAGAAGCGTGCTTTTGTCTTCATGAAATGAGGGTTGCAATGCGTCGATTTTAAACTGGTTCACCATCGACTGAAGGACATTTGCCTGTGAGGACAACTGTTCGGAAGCGGAAGCGGCTTCCTCGCTCGTGGCGGAATTCTGCTGGGCGATCTGGTCGAGCGAATCGACTTGTCCCTGGATTCTGGAGACGTGGCTGGATTGCTCGGAACTCGTGTCGGCGATTTGTTGAACCAGTTTGGCCACATCTTTGATCGCTGGAACGGTATCCTGGATGATGGTCCCCGCCTCTTCCGCGGTGTTGACACTTTGCTTGGCGAGCGTGGTGATCTCCTTGGCCGCCAACTGGCTGCGTTCAGCTAATTTCCGCACTTCCACCGCAACGACGGCGAATCCTTTACCCATTTCACCCGCACGAGCCGCTTCGATGGCTGCGTTCAGGGCCAGAAGATTGGTCTGATCGGCGATATCGTCAATGATTACAATCTGCTGGGCGATTTGTTTCATCGCTTCCACCGTATCGGATACAGCCTGACCGCCTTTAGTGGCTTTCGTGGCGGAATCTTTGGCGGCGCTATTTGACTGAGTTGCGTCCTCTGCGTTTTGCTGGATGGATTTGGTCAATTCGACGACTGAGGTAGACGTCTGTTCCAGTTCACTGGCCTGCTTGATAGAGGCGTCGGCCAAATTCATGGACGCGGCGGATAATTCTTCGGAACTGGACGCGACCTGCTCCGAGGCCGACGTGATTTGGACGATCAGGTCGTGAATTTTTTCGATGAAAACGTTGAACCATCGGGCCACTTCGCCGATCTCATCATTCTTTTTGATTTCAAGTCGGCGGGTCAGGTCCCCTTCACCCTCGGCGATATCCTTCAACATGGACAGTATCTGTTTTAAAGGCGTTATGATGCTGATACGTAAAATATTCAGAATAACGATGCACAGAATGATGGCGGCGACAATCGAAAGGATTTGTATGGTTTTCAATGTGGCTAGTTGTGCTTCGGACGACTTCTGAAAAGCGCCCGTTGCTTTATTCATCCGGACAAGCAGATCGACGTTGCTCGATGCCAAATTGGAGAGCACTTGTCGGCCAACCGAACTGTCCAACGCGATCGTTCTATCCGCCACCGATTGCAAGCCATTCTTTAACTGGTTCCATAAAGAGATTCCTTCGTCTAAAGCATCGATCACGTTCCGGTCTTCGATTGGAGGCAGTTGGCAAGGCTGCATGGTTCCATCCAGAGTCTCACCGCCGTTGCGTAGCGCGAACACGGTTTTATCAAAGAGCGAAACCGTTGCCGTCAGTGATTTCGCGTGCTGACTCTTTTCTTCTTCCGTGGCGGCTTGGTTGAGTAAAAGTACTTCTTTGGTCATTCGCTGACTCAACATGCGTTGGCGGCCGGCTAGGTTGATTTGCAGCGCGTCGCTTTTCTGTGAATTGAGCAAGAAAGACGTAACACCAATCACAATCAACAGCAATCCCAAAAAGCCACCCACACAAAGTCCTAATTTGATTTTGATAGACATATTGAACCTCCTGAAAGAATTGTTAAGTCATTTTTCTGTAATAAAACTGTTAAATCGATGGTTCTTAAAAAAAGAACCGATTTCTGATTTTCCCTATTTTCTTAATTAAACACCGATTTTCGCGTTGGTTTAACCGTCATAGAAATATAAGAATCTCAA
>CAZSIZ010000196.1:0-11895 GCA_964606645.1 uncultured bacterium | reverse complement strand
TTTCAAGATGTCCAAAAAAATGGGTCGATTTAGGAGTGGATTTGCGAGGTCTGGATTTGTATTCCTCCTGAGTAAATAGTAATGGTGGCGGTGGTCACGCTACCGCCTTCAAAGAAAGAATACATAACATTTTCATGCGATAAAGCAAGGACTCCTTCTCGTTTCGATCACCTTGGCTTCACGATTCCTGCGGCGTAGCCGCTTCGTCCAATTGGGATTTGAAATGTCGCTTCGGTTACCAATGTGCCCGATGAGAGTTCCATCCAACTTTGGATATCTGCGCGTGATGGGTATTGAAGAATATCGTCGATTTTTTTCTGGTACGCATGAAAGATTGTCTTGTTGGCTCCTTCAATCCGAGCGGTTCCGTTGAAGAATACAACCGGCAAATGTTTTTCATTGACGTCGTATTGAATTCGTCTCAAAACCCCGGTGAATGTTTCGAGGTCGTCGTTGATATGATAGACGATGATATGAAGGTCATCGTTAGAATACGCTTGCCTGAGCTGGAGAATCGCGTTTTCGGAATACTGACAGTTGGTACAGGAGGATGAGCCGGTCGTGAAAAGTTCAAGCGCGACGGGACGAGCCATTCCTGTTTGAGAGTTTGCGGAAAGGAATACGGTTGCTGCGAGCAATCGATAGAATTGAAATAAAAGATTTCCAATATATCGTTTTACCATGAAAAATTCCTTTTTGGGGAGAGATGTTCCCGCTTTCTTCGTTGCATACGATTGTAGCATTTTAATAAAAATGGGAGGCCGTAAAAGCCTCCCATTGAATTGAGATTATGTGAAATTAATTATTTGTACAGATCATCATCGTCGTCATCCATAGAAAAGGAGGACGATGTGGATTCTTGCTCGCTACTTTCAGTCTCACTTTCCGGCGTATCACTGTCGGGTGAAGAGAAGGTGGAGGCCGCCGGTTTGATCGAGGGACGGCGATACGAGGAGCCTCTATATTTACTGAGGAGCAGCTTCAGAACAAGATAGAGCACAATAAGGACAACGAGAACGATCGAGTAGAAGATGTATGGATTCGTTCGAGTGAAAATTCGAAGATCGACGGCGACGGGCGAGGGATCGATATTGCCTGCGAAATCGATCGCCCTGATTTTTATCTTATAACCCCATGAATGGAATGAGAGAGGACGATCGACATTCCATTTTCCTCCGACGTTTTCAAAATCGACCCACGCGCCTTTCCCTATTTGGTACTGAAATTTATTCGGTACCGCCATCCGGGTTCCATCCGAAAGCGCGGGATCGGACGCATCGAGATCGATCAGTGGGTATCGGTCTAAATACTCGTTGGCAAAGGATGCTGTCGTTTCCGGGGGCGTCCGGTCAATGGTCCATTGGAATGTTTCTTTGGGGGTTTCATCGCCGGAGGTGTCGCGTCCCCACACCACGATCTCATGGCGTTTTTCTTTGAGATTGGGGAGCTCCAGCGCTTGTTCATTGAGTGTCTTAGCTTCACCTCGATTCAATTGATAGAAATACGTCAGATCGACTGGATTGCCCTTGTCGTCCTTCGCGCTCCATGCGAACGCGATCGTTTCGCTGTTGGAATTGATGGGAGGCATGGTGTCGATCGTTAATTCCATTCCAACTTCAATCGTCACGTTGATCTCTGCTGGAGAATTATCTTCATTCCCTTTTGAATCACGGGCTTTCACTCGAAGCGTATGAACACCGTTGGAAAGGTTTTTGAACGTATACGAAGTTCCACGAACGTATGGCGTCCACGGTAGATCGTCCGTTTGAGTCGCATATTCCAATTGAGTCGGTGAATCCGTATTGTCTTCGCCAGTGTATGAGGTTTTAACCGCGCGGGAATTGATGACTTGACTGGAGTCCGGAGCCTGTGTGAAGCGGGTGTCGGGCGCGGACTTAAACGTGTTGAAGACAAACTGTGCTGGAGGTTCCTGATAATTCCCTGCGACGTCTGAACACCGGACTTTGAAAACGTATTCTCCGTCTGGTGGAACTTTGATCGTTGTTTGCGCTTCGGATTGAGGCATGGACCACGCCTGGTCTCCATATGTGAAGGCATACTGAAGGCGGTTGGTTGAAGAGATGTTGTCGTTGCCCTGCCATGCGAAAGTGACGGTCCGGTCGGTCAGTTCTGGATTCGAGGGAGAAACGACCTTGGCTGAGGGTGGAATCTTATCTGTTCGCAGATACGTGACCCAACTGTCTTCTCCCTGACCGGCTTCCCAAATGATATGGAAATCTTTTCCATTATGGGCGATTCGAGGCAGTGAACGGACGGAGTGTTCGGGAGAGAGTTGGATCGGTGGATCGTTTTTCTTGTTCTGGAAGTTAACCGGTTTGCGTACGTTGGGTGCATAGCGTATCCACGTGCTGTATTTCTCTTTGTTGATAATCTGGACATCCATTTGTCTGCGGGGATCGAAATAATCCCGGTCCTGGAAATACTTCGTCCAGCTTCGTCCGCTATCTTTGGATTGATAGGAGAGAATATCGGTGTTTCGATTGAGCGTGATGTAATAATTCCCCTCGATGGGACCGTAGATGCAAAAGATATGGGGGATGTTTTGCGCGTTGATGGCGTCGAAACGGCTGGGAGCGGAAAACGTGCTGGTCGTAGCCGAGAAAGTCGATGTGTAAAATGTGGATCGAACGCGGGTGAGTTTATCTTCCAACCGACCATCTTTCACTTCCGTGGCAAATAACGATTCCACCGTTTCGGGCGAGAAATCCGGGCGGCGGATTGAGGGTACATTACCCAATGTTTGAGCGAGAGGAGTTTCAAGCCATAGTAGAATCGCTTGATTTCCATCGATCAGAAACCGGGGAGAAAAGGCATCGTCCCGTGTTTTCGCGATTTGTTTTGGAGTGGTGAAGGTTTTGGCATGATCGGTGCTTTCGGAAAAGAAAAGTTGGAAGGCGGATAGGCCACCGACATCGATCAGAGCCGACCATACAACGACCACTTTGGAACCGATTACAGCAATCGTTGGAGAACTGCTGATTCGCAAATCGGGGCCGACATCAACGGGATTTCTCCATGTTTTCCCCTGATCGTTCGAGGAAATGACTTTGATATTGCCTTGGCGATAGGCGATATAAAGCCAATTGTTGTCCGCTTCTATTGCGGGAGCTGTGATGCGGTCGTTCAATGACGCTGCGCGAACGACGTACTTTTCTTCACACCATCCCTTTGCTTGGGCGTGAACCACAGGGGCAAGCGTGAATACGATTCCCAAAGAAAAGATAGAGAAGATTACGATTCGATGTGCTATACGGCAATTCATATTGTTTTCTCCCAATATCGAGATGAGTTTTTGTTTACCGATCCTTTGGTTTCTGAATGGTTTCCGCCAATATCCGACGGAAAATGGAACCGATCGGAGATGATTGCCCGTTTAAACGATAGACAAAGATTCAAGCAACAGAAACGCTGAAAACGAGCATCATTTTCAGTTCCTATTAAAAAGTATGATACTTGGACTTTGACAAAAATGAAAAGGGAATGAAACAGATTCCATTGTGGAATAATAGTATAAAATCATTAAAATGTCATAATCTGGAGAATTGGAGTGAATTTTTCCCAATATCCGGTTAAGCAGCCGTCGTGGCTTCGGTTTTGGATAAATCGATCACGAGGCGTTCGAGCACCATTCGTTTATACGAGGGCGGATTGGTTGGTTTGCCTCCCTTTAGATCGATATCGGCTTGCCGAAGGAATTGAATTCCTTTCCGCAATGAATCCAAAGAAAAAGCCTTACTTTGCGATTTGATTTTAGTTAAAGCATATCCCCGCCGTCCAAGATGCTTCGACCATTCGGAATCGGGAACGTTTTCATTCGAGAGTGTTTTGCATAGAAAAAGGGATCGGAAGGTTCCATTGAGCCGGGCGACGATCGCTATTTCGTTGTCGCCTTGGTTCAAGAGCCGGTCTATGGCCTGGAGCGCTAAATCCGCTTTTTTTATCGATACTGCGTTGGTTATCGCCCAGATATCTTTGTCATGTTTAGGAATGATTATTCTTTCACAGGATTTCAAATCTACTTCTTTTCCTTCTTCCGCCCAAAGAAGAATTTTCGCCAGTTCTCTTAGCGTGGTTTCCGCATCATCCCCGCAGGATTCCATCAGGAATTTGAAAGCGTCGGGAGTGAGTGTTATGTTATGCTTCGCACACCGCCGCTGAACTTCTTTGCGAAGTGCTGCCGGGGACGTTTTGCTGAGAATAATTTTACACTCTTTGGCGAGAACTTTTATAAGCGCTTTCGGTGTTTCTTTTTCCGATTCGGCGATCCAGAGAAAGGGCGTATCGCCTCGGGGGCGCTTGGCGTAGTTTTCTAAGATGTCGATGTCATCAGTTTTGAGCGTTTTCTTTAGGATTAGAATGACGATTCTACAGGGAGCGAACAGGGAATACGATAGCACTTCCTCAACAGCGCGAGCTGTTTCTCCCGCTTCCGCGCTCAACCGGATTTGCTCCACTTCTTCGCTGCCGAAAAATTCCCGGCCGATCGCGATAATTTTCTTTTCCCGTTCAAGGGAATCTCCAGCGAGTAAAAGCCTGATGTTTGATGGGATCTGAGACATGATGGAATCAGTTCTTTACCATCCTTCAATTAAAAAACTGAGAATATTTTCCGCAAGAATATCCGAAACGTCTTGAGTTTCCGCCGCCGCCGGTTCGTTGCTGAGTAAGAATGTGCCTTGGGCCGTGAAAGGACGGTCCTCCACAACCGGATTACCCGACGAGGTGTCCAAAACCGTCACATGGAGAACGATCCGTATATGATAACCAATCGCGCGATCGAGGTTGGAATAGGCCATCGGTGAAATCTTCACACTCGAAATCCGGCCTTCCATCTGCAAATCCGCTGTCGATCGTGTGGTTGGCTTCAGCCGTCCGTCCCGTTGAAACGCTTTGATCACGTTGGCCGTCAGCCGTTCTTCAAGCGCGAACTGCTGGGTTTCGTTCTTGAAGACAGATACATGGATCGATTGATGGTTATCCGCCAAGATCGATGGGGAATGCGCGCTACATGCCGCCAATAACCATAATAGGGGCAGCGAACAAGCCAAGAATCGAGCAAAATGGATACTCTGAACGCCGTGTAACTTGAATGAGAGGTTCATCGTGGTTTCTTTCATGAAGGTTTTATTCGATATCCATTACTTGATTTATTAAAATATTCTCTAACTGTAAAGTGCTCAAACCCATTTTTTCCAAGATTCTGCGCATGGGATGAAATGGATTGCCCATTCATTGATTGTCCTCCATCAAAAATCCATTCCATGAAATAATGATTCAACATCGTTCAATAGGATAGGGACTATGCGTTAAGAAAAAAAACGGAACACTTTATTATGATTATGATACATGAAGATTGATAATCGGCAAATCCGGCTTATTTCGTGAAGTCAAACGGAGTAGGATAGGGATATTGGTTTTGGAGTGAATACCTAATGGATCAAACCATCCGCATCGGTTATGGGTACGATATTCACCGTTGGGAAGAAGGACGCCGCTTCGTTTTGGGTGGAGTCGAGATCCCGTACGATCGGGGATTGCTGGGACATTCGGATGCGGATGCATTAACACATGCCGTCATCGACGCATTGCTGGGCGCACTGGCGCTTGGCGATATCGGCCAACATTTTCCCGACACCGACGACCGTTTCAAAGACGCCGACAGTATTCGGCTATTGCAAACCACGATGATTTTAGTGCGCGATGCCGATTATCGCGTTGGCAATGTCGATTGCACGGTCGTCACGGATTCGCCGAAATTGGCCCCCCACATTCGGCGAATCCGACGCACACTGGCGAAGGCATTGGGAGTATCCGAAACGGATGTCAGCGTTAAAGCGACCCGCACGGAGGGTGTCATCAATTCCGGGGCCGATGGTTTAATCGCGATGGCCAGCGTCTTACTATATAAAAATAAGTAATCCAGTGACGGCTTGCATGGAAGCGCGAGACCTGGATGCTGTAGGTTTCATTTGAAGAAGAAAGAAATATAATATCGAAATAATATGTATTCGGATTAATTTAACTCCAGCCTACCCAGTTTTGGAAAATCGAATTCAATACCATAAAAGGAGAAGTAGTTTCATGCGTAAAATAATCATTGCGGGCAATTGGAAGATGAATGCCGGAACGGCGGAGGCCGCCGCTCAACTCGCCGGTGGAATAGCGGAAAAACACGGACAAACCGGTGCGGTCGACATCGTATGCTGTCCTCCGTATACTTCGCTGCGGGCAGTGGCCGAAGCGATTAAAGGGACGAAGGTTTCTCTCGGTGCACAGAATATTTACCCCAAAGAGAGTGGTGCGTACACCGGCGAAATTTCATCGGATTTCTTGATCGATTGCGGCTGCACGTATGTCATTATCGGTCACTCCGAAAGAAGAACGTACTTCAAAGAAACCAATGAATTCATCAATGAGAAAGTCAAGTTCGCGTTCGAGAAGAATTTGACGCCTATTATGTGTATCGGCGAAACGGAAGAAGAACGCGAAAGCGGTAAAACCGAAGCCGTGTGTGAAGATCATCTTCGTGGTGGGCTTGCCGGTCTGACAAGCGATCAGGTAAAAAGCATGGTCATCGCTTATGAGCCGGTCTGGGCGATCGGAACGGGAAAAACCGCCACTCCGGAAGACGCTCAAGCCGTGCATCAGTTCTGCCGCAAAGTGATTGCTGGTCTCTATGATGAGGAAACCGCCCAAGCCGTCCGTATCCAATACGGTGGAAGCATGAAGGCGGAGAATGCGAATGCTCTGTTGAATCAACCGGATATCGATGGCGGTCTTATCGGTGGAGCCGCTCTTAAAGTCGATTCGTTTGCGGGAATCATTGAAAATTCGGGCGCGCTGTAAAACCCGGTATGAAGGATGAATAATTGGGCGGCAAACCGCATCGAATGTGCTAGAATAGATCCACCGCCGTCATTCGATGTCGCCGTAAAATCCAGAGGGGCGGGAGAAAGCACTCTTGCCCCTTGTTTTATACCTAACCGAGAGAAGCGCTAAGGAGGCAGACGATGAAAAAAATCTCCAAGTGGATCGCATTTTCGTTAACGTTCATGATGGTCAGTTGTGTGAGTTTGACGATCCACGTTCATTTTCCAACGAAAGAGATCGAACAAGCAGCGGAAGAGATAGAAGCGCGTGTACGCTCCGGGCAGGGTGTGGAAGATATGCAGAGTATGCTGGATCGGCTGCAATCCGTTCCGCACCGTCATTTTTCTCTCTCGTTTGGTGCGCGTGAAGCCTTTGCTGCTGAAGATAAATTAGACATCAAAATCCAAACGCCCATCATTAAAAAAATTATTACCTCTCGCACGAAACGGTATAAAAAACAATTGGAACCTCATTTGGATAAAGGCACTCTGGGTGAAGGTATGGATGGGCTGCTCGCGATTCGCGATAAGACCGGACTCGATCTGAAAGCGTTTACGGCGCTGAAAAAATTGGTTAAGGAAGAAAACAAAGATCGCGAAAGCCTCTATAAAGAGATTCTCCAGGCGAACAAGTTGGAAATCAGTAAGGAAAATTCGGAACGGGTGGGCAAACTCTTTGCCGTAGCGATCCAAAAAACCATGAAAGAAGGCCATTGGTATCAAGTCAAAAAAGATAAGTGGGAGAAAAAGAAGAAAGAAATAAAGAAATAAGATCGTGTTTATATCGCTAATACGCCGTCATTGGGATCACGATCCTGATGACGGCTTTTTTCTTACCCCTCCAGTCATTTTCAAAAAACAATCCCCTTAACGTTCTTATTCGATTGAACCCAACGGAAGAGAATCCATTTCATCGTCTAAACGATATGCACCGCAAAAAAACGCAGTTATTTTTTCGGTAAAATTCGCTTCGTAAATATAAACATATCAACCTATACCGTCACTTTTGGATCGGTCCTCCCAGAAAATAACTCACAAAAAGTGCGTATTTTTTTCTATTAGTAGAGAGCGATTTTTAATTCTGTTGAGTGTTTTTCAAATTGTCGCTCTGTGTTCCTAAGCGGAATGTTTGAACGCAGCGAAACGTTTGAGAAGCACTCAAGTCAATCAAAGAGGATACACGATGGACAACACGATTCAAAACGATGGTTACGAAGGAAAAGTCGCCGCCGTGCTTGATACACATCAACTGGTGATGCGCTGTCTTCAGTTGGAAAAGGACTTGCAAAGCCAAGTGAAACGCAACGCCGAGCAGGCTGAAGCGATGACCGTTCTTGATCGGGAAAAAGAACGGCTGACCCGGTTTGCGGATATCGGCCAGGGTGAAATCGAGCGGAAGAAAAAAGACGCGCTTTCCCAACTTCGGGCGATCGTTCATTTCACAGGAGACCGTGAACGGCTTCAGACCGTGGAGCGATTATTTGCGGACTCGGAGATGACGCCTGGGGAAATCGCTCAATGGCATCGAACGATCGTAGAGGAATTTCGATCCCTCTATCCCAACCGTCCCGCATCCCGGATGGAAAACGATCCCGAAACAGATTCCCACTTCAAACAGGATTGGGACGCGTTTCGCATTTGCCCGTCGTGAAAACGGATGGGTGGAAATGATCGGTAAAAAACGTGTAAGAACATAGGAGAAAAAACATGACTCGAACAGTGGATAACAATGGAATTGGCGCTTTGTACGGAACGTTTGATATCAACATGACTGCCAGCGTTTACGATTTGACTGTCGATGATGTCGGAGAAGCCGTGACGCTCTCCGGAAACAACGAAATCACCGATGGTTCCGATGGAGATCAGCTTCTGGGCCGTCTGGAACATGTCGCAGGTGGTTTGGCGACCGTGCAAATCGGAGGCGTTGCCCGATTCGATATAAACACCGGCGAGACGTCTCCAGCCGTTGGGAACGGGGTTGTTGTCGATGGAGCCGGTAAAGTCTATCAGGCTCCGGCTATCGCTGGCGCAACTGGCGATCCCGCGGGTGGCAATATTGCCCGTGGCACGGTTATCGCGGTCGATTCGACTAACAACACCTGTGATGTGATCCTCTAGGGCGGTTTTCATGAGTATCGTCGTATTGAAAGCGTTACGACTTGAAAAATCCCGTGCTTTTTCGGGATTTTTCAAACACCAATACGCACGTATTTCTGAATATCAGCCTAAACGAGGAAGAGACGAAAGCAGCAGCAATCATTCAAAACCAAGGAGAAACAAGCATGTATATTCCTGAAGATAAAATGAACACCATTCCTGAAGTACTTCATCGCGCGGCGACCGTTCGGCTTCACGACGGCATGTACGCCGAGGCCTGTCAGCGAGGATTGGATCTGACCGGTTATCTCGAAGCGCTCGATCCCTCGTCTCCCGAGGCGGATTTGGACGCCTTCGAACGCCAGTTGGCATTGGCGGGGATCCGCGTGAGCGGTGAAGACGCCGATATCGTGGACCGGTTTTTTGCCTCGCAAGAGAGCTCGGTGCTCTTCCCCGAATTCGTCTCCCGCGCCGTGCGGACCGGATTCGAAGATTTCAGTAAACTGAAGACCATTCTGGCCTCTCGCGTCAAAATCGACGACAACACCTACAAAAGCATCTACATGGACGATTCGGTCCTGAGTGCGTCGAACACGGCATTGGCGGTTGTGGGAGAAGGTGCTGGGCTGCCGAAGATTGAATTGCTCACTGCCGAACATACCGTCACGATCAATAAATACGGCCGTTACCTGCAAGCCACCTACGAGGCGATCCGTCGTAAACGAACGTCAGTCGTTTCGATTTTCCTACGGAGTATTGGCGTGCAGATTCAGCGTGACAAATTCTCGGATGCGGTCGGCGTGCTGATTGACGGAGACGGCAACTCCAACGCCGCAACGGGTATCAATACGGATGTCAGCGCGACGCTGGACTACGACGATCTGGTCAACTTCGTTCTGTCGTTCGCCCCGTATTCGATGAACGTCATGGTTTGCAACAAGTCCGCCGCCAGAAAACTGCTGAACGTCAGCGAAGTTGCCGACCCGGCCGTCTCCGGTGGATTCCAGACGACCGGCGAAAAAATTCGTCTGTTTGGAGCGGAATTGATCGTCGACGAATCCGTGCCGAACAACAAGATTATCGGCCTCGACCGTCGTTTCGCCCTGCAAGAAGTGAACGAAACCGGTGTCCTGACCGAGAGCGAACGTTTGATTCGCCGCCAGATCGAAGGAACGGCCATTTCCGAAGTGGCCGGTTTCGCCAAAGTGATCACCTCGGCGTCCAAAGTCCTCAACCTGACCTGGTCGTAAACAACACGGAGCGGGGAACGAGTGTGGCTATTTGGTTGCACTCGTTCCCCAACGTTTTTTGGATTGGAGAATGATTATGACTTTCGCGACTGAACGCGACGTACGAAACGAAGCCTTTCTTCAGGATTTCGATGAAGTCCCGTCCGGGAAACTCGTTAAGAGTCTCGACAAAGCGCACGAAGATATCCTTCGTGAAACAACGTGGACAGACGAAAGCACGGTTTCGGATGATGTGGTCCGGGCTGAAGCGATCCTGGCGATCTCGCACCTGTTTCGTTCCATCGCTGTTTCTTCGGCGGTTTCGGCTCAGGACTGGAAAGCAACCGGTTTGCACATCGCCGGTCACAGCCGTGTCCAAAATCTGATGGAAATGGCCGATCGATTATGGGAAGAGGCATGGAGAATTTTACGTCCGTATTTGAAACATGCTTCGCCACCTTCCCTGTCTCTGATTAATGGAGGTGAATCATGATTTCAATCGGCACGTTTACATTTCCCAACAACTCGACGCTGGTTCAAACCAGCACCATTGAAGCCAAAAGTAAAGTTCGCAAGGAGATTCGCATTCAATCCATCCTGCGGAAGGAGAATCCCGTGGAATTGGAACGGGCGATGGGTGAACTGCAAGAGATGATGGAGTCGTTCGATCTTCAGCAGGTTCCGCTATCCGTTCACCCAGGGCGGTTTTATTTGGGACGCAGACGGTCGTTGCGCATCACTCCCGCCGCGATGGAACCGTTGGCGTGGGTCGAGTTCCATGCACTGACGGACGATCGGTACGAACGCAGCCTGATCTTGCATCGGCACGAACAGAACCTCTACTTCGGTCAGGCGATGTTCTCAATGTTCAATCTCGGTAATTGGATCGCGCCGTTTGTGTTGACGCTGGAATCTATCGAATCGCTGAACTCGATTCAAGTCTCGGCGGCGGGAGAGACGTTTTCGATTAACGGCCCCATTGATATGACGCAGCCGTTGGTCATCGATTCGGAAAGTCGTCAGGTGACCGCCGGTGATGAAAACCTCTACGCCTCGGCGAATGAAACGTTTCCGGTTCTCGTTGCCGGTTCCAATCAAGTCACGGTGAAGGTCCAGCCATCCAGTGCCGATGTCCAATGCTCCGTTCAATACCGAGACTACTGGATTTAATCCATTTTTAATAGGAGGCAATTTATGCCTGGCAATAACCATTCAACCGAAATTCAGGAGAAGATAATCCCGGCCGCCATGCACACGCGCGGGACGCCCATGTTTGAAAAGTATGGAATCTCTCCGAAAGATTTGGAGATCGTCAATCAATTGGCTCCGGAAAATCTGACCGCCGATCGAATTTACGTTCGGAGCATGTTTTTATGTTCCAGCCAAGCGTGCAAATCGGACGGATGCCGGTTTACCCGCGGTGCGTTGGAAGAGATTGCGAATCGGATCGTCGGACAATCGGTTCTGACCGGACACGACCGTTCGTCGTTGCCGCTTGCGCGTTTTTTCAAAGCCGCCGTCGTTCAACACGAAACCAATGATGAGGGAGAGCCGGTTTATTTCGTCCGCGCTTGGTTTTATTGGCTTCGTGAAACGTCCGGTTCGAAAGATTTACGGCTGAACATCTGTCAGCCGCCGGGCTAGTCTGACCCACCCGGAGTCACCCGGTGTGACCCGTC
>CAZSIZ010000195.1:0-11911 GCA_964606645.1 uncultured bacterium | reverse complement strand
GCTTCGAGGTTTCCCACCTTAAATCACTGTCCGAATTTTGGGGTACATTATAATATAGTCATCTTCACTGCCAATTAACAGTTTCGATCCTTTTGGAGCACCGAGATCATTCAGTTTGGATATAAGAGACTGAAAAACATCTTCTTCGATTTTCATTATAATTATTTCAAGATCACAAAACTCAACTCCATCTTTAAATTCATTATCAAGCATTTTCATCGTTCCACCACCGGATACTTCACCATAGCCTTTGTTCTTTAACCAATCGTCAAGAGGCACCTCGTATAAATCTCCACGATCGAAAGGCATGCATTTGTCATTCAATCTAGATATCACCATAATTCCTTCATATTCACTTTTTTCCGATATCTCTCTAGCTTTATCAATAAGTTCTTTCATCATAATTTCCTCTTAATTTTACACTACCAATTGAATTCCTTGATTTGATATTTCCACTTTACCACAAACGTTATCTTCATGTCACGCGGAATCTCTGTTTAGCTTGATAGAATCGGGGATTTCATCTCCGTCTCGAATTTTGAGGATCAGCCACTCTTCCAGGACTTCGATCAACTCGTTTCGACATATTTCCACGGAATCAGCACTCGCCCATACCCCATCGAATCCTGGAATCTCAGCAAACCACTTCCCGTTATCGATCTGTTTATAACGCGCGTTCTTCAGTGACGCATTGAGATAAGCCTGGATCATCTTTTCATCCTCCAGTCTCGCAACAGAAAATATCATCGCTCGATAAACATAGTACATAAATTTTATACGAGTTTATCCTAGCACATAAGAGGCAATCGGGAAGCGATATTTTTGTTGAGGCTGAGATGCAAAAAGGCGGGCCGTTACAGCCCGCCTTTGCTTTTGGCTCATTTTTCTTATGTGGAGATGACTGTTTTTCTGATGGGTTATTCGTACTTTTTCATCGCCAGGACGGCGTTGTGGCCGCCGAATCCGAAGGCGTTGGAAATGGCGACTTTTACGTCTCGCTCGCGCGCCTCGTTGGGCACGTAATCCAGGTCGCATTCAGGATCGGGGGTTTCGTAATTGATCGTCGGGGGGATAATCCCATCCGACAGCGCCTTGATACAGGCCACACACTCAACTGCACCCGCTGCCGCCAGCAGATGTCCGGTCATGGACTTGGTCGAGCTGATCGCCAAATTCTTGGCGTGCTCACCGAACAGCGTCTTCAGCGCCGCCGTCTCCATCTTGTCGTTCAACGGCGTCGAGGTTCCGTGGGCGTTGACGTAATCCACGTCGTCCGTCGAGAGTTGCCCGTCGTCGAGCGCCAACTGGATACATTCCTGAGCGCCCTGACCGTTCGGTTCCGGCATGGTGATGTGGTAGGCGTCGGCGGAGACTCCGTAGCCAGCCAATTCAGCGTAAATCGTCGCGCCGCGTTTCTTGGCGTATTCCAATTCTTCCAGCACGATCACCGCCGCACCCTCACCCATCACGAATCCATCCCGGTTCTTATCAAAAGGCCGGCTGGCACGTTCGGGTTCGTCGTTGCGGGTCGATAGCGCCCGAAGCGAACAAAATCCACCGAATCCAAGAGGCGTCAAGCCCGCTTCCGTGCCACCCGTCAGCATGACATCGACATCGCCGCGCTGAATGTGACGAAACGCATCGCCGATAGACGAATTGCCCGTAGCGCAAGCGGAAACGACCGTCGAATTCGGCCCCCGGAATCCGTAACGGATCGACACCAATCCCGAACCCATGTTGATCAACAGCATGGGGATCAGGAAGGGACTGATCCGCCTCGGTCCTTTGGCGTCCAGCATTTCTTTCTGCTTTTCGATTGTCTGAATGCCGCCGATTCCCGAGCCGATGATGACTCCGGCCCGTTTCTTATCGACCGCCTCGATCTCCAATCCCGAATGCGCCACCGCTTCAGCGGCGGCGGCAAGAGCGTACTGGGCGAACACATCGGTCCGCTTGATCTCTTTGGGATCGATCGTGAGAGAGGGATCGAAATCCTTGACTTCGGCAGAGATTTTGGAAGAGAATTTCTCACTGTCGAATCGGGCAAGCGGACCGGTTCCCGACCGCCCTTCCTTCATCGACGACCAAAATGCTTCCAGCGTATTTCCAACGGGAGAGATGACTCCCATTCCTGTTACGACGACTCGACGAGACATCAATTTTTCAACTCCTGAGTTTGTTAAACTTTGGCTTTAATGTAATCAATCGCGTCACCGACGGTCTTGATTTTTTCCGCTTCCTCTTCGGGAATCTCATCGATCCCGAAACTCTCTTCGAACTCCATCACCAGTTCGACCGTATCCAGTGAATCGGCCCCCAGGTCGCGTGTAAAATCTTTTTCAGCCGTAATCTCGTCCTTGTCGACCTTCAGTTTCTCGGCAATGATGTCAATTACTTTTTCTTCGATATTTTCGCTCACGAAACGAACCTCCTTGCTTGCAATTCTTATTTTAGTCGAAAAACGGCGGACACCAACAGCGTGCCACGATCCGATTTCACGTTTAACCATGCGTTCACAACTACAACGTTCCAGCGAATGCTTTTATCACATAACCAGACCGCCGTCAACCACGATCACCTGTCCGGTGATGTAAGCCGACTCGTCCGAAGCGAGGAATCCAACGGCAGACGCGACGTCCTGGGGCTGTCCGTATCGGCCCAGCGGGATGGATTTAATCATCGCATCGCGCACTTCCTCTTTGAGAGAAGCAGTCATTTTCGTCTCGATGAATCCAGGGGCGACGGCGTTGACGGTGACGCCCCGCGAAGCGAGTTCCTTCGCGAATGATTTGGTCATCCCGATCACCCCGGCTTTGCTGGCGGCGTAATTGGCCTGTCCGGCATTGCCCATGATGCCCACGACCGACGCGATGTTGACGATCCGCCCGGACCTGGCCTTCATCATGATTTTCGAGGCGGCCCGCGCCATGAAAAACGATCCGCTGAGATTGACCCGCAGCACCGCTTCCCAATCCGCATCCTTCATCCGGATCGCCAGCGTATCGCGGGTGATCCCGGCATTATTGACTAGAATATCAAGCTTTTCAAATCGTTCAACGCATGTGCCGACTACTTTTTGCGCTTGTGCCGAATCCGAAATATCTCCAACCGCGCTGGCGGCGTCGATATCCCGGTCGATCAGGGATTGTTCGGCGGTTTTCAGGCCTTCTTCATCCACATCGGCCAGAAATATTTTCGCCCCGCGCTCGGCGAGGTATTCCGCCACCGCAAAACCGATTCCCCGCGATCCACCGGTAATCAGGGCCACTTTTCCATCTAATCGAAGCGACATGGTTTTCCTCTTAGTCTTCGTAAAGTAACTTATTTTTCGTAAAAAAGAGTGTCATGCAAAATATTATATTTTAGGTTTTTTCTCTTATCCTAACCCGGTGTAGCCGGAACCAAAGAGGATCGTCAGGTCAATGGTGGGCTACGCTGCGCTTTGAGCCCACCCTACGAAAAACTGGAACCAAACAGGGTTTTTAGGGTCTGTCGGTCTAACAAAATCATCGAAAAATCGATAAGCAATTGCGTTATCGCCCTCACCCTGGCCCTCTCCCAAAGGGAGAGGGAATTTAAGGATCGTTCAATTTTCGTTTTGTGAAGCGATCGTTTCGACGGCCGCTTTTAAGCCGTCGACCGTATCCGTGCTCAAGCAGGTTAAATCACCGCAACAGGCTTTCGCCAATCCCTTCAGCACTTCGCCCGGCCCCGTTTCGACTGCTGTCCCGCATTCGCTCTCGATCGAGGCCATGCTTTGCATCCAGCGTACTGGTTCGCAGAACTGGTTGACGAGATGGGCGCGCACGGTTTCCGCATCGCTGACTTTTTCAGCTGTGTTATTCGATACCCACGGAATCCGGGGATCGTTAATCTTCACGTCCTTCATATATTCGGCAAACGATTGTTGAGCCTCTTCCATCAGAGGCGAATGAAACGCGCCGCTGACTTTGAGTGGAACGACCCGGCGCGCGCCTTGCTCTTTCAACACCGGCCCGATCGCTTTCACCGCTTCTCGATCGCCGGTGATGACGGTCTGTTTGGGCGAGTTGAAATTGGCGATCCGAACGACGCCATCGCTCCAAGCCGCGCAGGCCGCTTCCAGCGCATCGGGATTCATTCCCAGCACGGCGGCCATCGCGCCCGGTTTGGCGGTTTCGTGCATCAACCGCGCGCGTTCGGCGATCACCCGAAGCCCGGTCTCGAAATCCCACGCGCCTGCTGCGGTCAACGCCGCGAACTCTCCCGCGCTGTGTCCGGCGGTCAAAGACGGTTCTACGCCCGCTTCGGCCAAGACCTCCGCGATAACACAGCTCAGCGTGTAGAGCGACGGCTGTGTGTAGAGGGTGACGTTCAGATTGTCTGCGCCTTCCGGTTTGGCCGCGTTGTCAGACTTGGCCAGGTCTTCGACGGACCAGCCCAGAATCGCTTCGGCTTGTTCGTACCGTTCACGGGCGGACGGATAGGCTTCGATAAAATCCAGCCCCATGCCCGATCGCTGCGAACCTTGTCCTGGAAATAAGAAAACGACAGATTTCATAGTTGATGAACCGATCAATATAAATTGAAAAATAGTTTAGAACTGGACCAAACTCGCGCCCCATGTCAAGCCGCCGCCGAACGCCACCATTAATACTAGATCGCCTTTTTTCAAACGGCCTTCCTGTATCGCTTCGTGCATGGCGAGGGGGATCGTTGCCGCCGAGGTGTTGGCGTATTTCTCGATGTTCAGGTAAAAACGGTCCATCGGGATATCAAGGCGCTTAGCCACGGCTTCGATAATCCGTGTATTCGCCTGATGGGGAATCAGCAAAGTCACATCGTCTTTGGTTTTTCCGCATTTTTCCAAAACATCCTTTGCGGTTTGAGTCATTACCCTGACGGCGTGTTTAAAAATTTCCCGTCCATTTAAGTAGAGAAAATGTTTCTTCTGTTGGATCGCTTCTTCAGTGATGGGGATGCGGGTTCCACCACAGGGCTGATAGAGCAATTCTGCCGCCGCCCCGTCGGAACCCAGCACCGTGCCGAGTACTCCGCATCCGTTTTCACAGGGTTGAATCACGGTCGCCCCGGCCCCGTCGCCGAACAGTACGCACGAATTCCGGTCCGTCCAGTCGACGACCTTGGTCAGCATATCCACACCCACCAGAAGCACGTTTTTATACATGCCCGATTCGATGTAAGCCTGGGCGGCGGAGAGTCCGTAGACATACCCCGTGCAGGCCGCCGACAGATCAAACGCCATCGCGTTCTTCGCGCCCAGCCGGTTCTGCAGCACGCAGGCGGTGGCGGGAAAAACATAATCGCCGGAAATAGTGGCCACCAGAATGGCGTCGATCTCTTCCGGAGCGAGGCCCGACGCGGCCAACGTCTTCTTCGAGGCTTCGTAAGCCAGGTCGGATGCGGCCATCTTCTCATCCGAGACGTGACGGTTGAACATGCCCGTCCGCTCCCGAATCCAATCGTCGGATGTATCCACCATCTTTTCCAAATCGTGATTGGTCAGAACCCGTTCGGGCACGGCCATTCCGGTTGCTGCAATATGCGCTCGAACCACGTAAACACCTCGTCGCTCATTCTTCCTTACCGTGTAAAAATATTCCCAGGGCAGGCACGGGGGCCTGCCCCTACACGTTTTCTGTTACCTGTCTATACACGTGTGACAGAGCATTAGAGCGGTTTTCAGAAATACGTTCGTTTTGTTTATTACGGGATTCAACACGAACGAACTTTTGGGAACCGTTCTCAACGTGACGATTGGAAAGCATCCGATGTAACGATCGGTTCTAAACCGGGACGTCGACGGTTTTCAAGGCGCTTCGAATCTCCTCCATCGGACATTTCTCAGCCGCCGTTCTCGCCGCCCGGATGCCGTTGGCGATGGCCCGCGCTCCGGACCGGCCGTGACCGATCAGACAATGACCGTTGACGCCCAAAAGCGTTGCTCCACCATAAGCTGTGTAATCGACCTGATTCATGGTTTCCTTGAAGAAAGTCATCCGGTGTTCGGCGTCGACATCCTCACCGAGCACTTCGTCGACTTCCATCTTCATGGCGCGGGAAAACATTTCGACGAGACCTTCACCGAATTTGAGAATCACGTTCCCCACAAAACCGTCGCACACGATCACGTCCATGCTGCCACGCATGATATCGTCACCTTCGACGTGACCGGCGTAGTTGATGGGAGCCTTCTTCAGCAGCCGGGCGGTCTGAAGCGTCAGTTCGTCGCCTTTGCTTTTCTCCTCCCCGATGGAGAGTAATCCGACTTTCGGTTCGGGGATATTGAACGCGTAATGGCTGTACACCGAACCCATCACGGCGAAGTGAAGCAGCTGATGCGGCTTGCAATCAACCGTCGCACCGACATCCAGGAGCAGCGTATACCCATTCAACGTCGGCATGGGGGCAACGATCGCCGGACGGGAGATATTGGGTAGCCGCCCCAGAACGAACAAGGCAAACGCGACCGTCGCTCCCGAATTGCCCATCGAAAGCAGTGCGTCCGCTTTGCCCTCTTTCACCAGAGACGCCGCTACCGCAATCGAAGAATCGCGGTGAGTTTTCAGCGCGCTGGAAGGGGAATCGTGCATCCCGACCACACTGGCCGCATTCACGATTTGAGCGCGAAGATCCTTACACGAACGCTCCAGCTGTTCGCGTTGGCCCACCAGAAGGATGTTCGTCTCGGTGTCGTCCTCGAGAAAAAGACGCACGCCTTCCAGAACGACGTCCGGGGCGTCATCTCCTCCCATGGTATCGATGGCTATCGTGACTCCGCTCATTCTTCGATGGTCGTATCCTTATAGAATCCGCAATTCGGGCAGACCCGATGGGGCATTTTCTGGGTGCGGCAGTTCGGACATTCGGTGAGGGACGCAGGCTTCACGGCGTCGTGAGAGCGTCCCATCCGATTCCGGGATTTCGATTTCCGATGCTTTGGATGTGCCATAATTAAAACCTCTTCAAATAATGATTATCGTTCGCTGGTAGAGTGACCGACAAAAAGAACGCCTTGGGCAGGTATTACGAAATCACCCTCACCCAAAACCACACCCAGAGGGAGAGGGGACTTAGCTACCCGACACTTTTAGTCGGTCAGACTACTCGTAAATTTATCCTGATTCCTGGCTTCGACGGAATCTTTCGGTCAATCGCCGTTGGACTTCAGCCGGAACGAACGGGCTGACGTCCCCTCCGTATTTGGCGATCTCTTTCACCAGGCTGGCGCGCAAGTAGATATAATCCACACTCGGCGTCATGAACATCGTCTCCACCTGGCTCGCCATCCGCCGGTTGGTGAGGGCGAGTTCGAGTTCGTATTCGAAATCCGAGATCGCCCGGAGGCCGCGAAGGATCACTTGAGCGTTTTTCCCGACCATATAATCGATCAGCAGGTTATCGAACGAGTCGATCTCCACTCCATCGATCCCTTGAGTCGCTTCATGGAGCATCTCCAGACGTTCGTCCAAGGAAAAGTACGCCTGCTTGCTCGGATTGGCGACGACGGCAACGACGAGATGGCCGAACAGTTGAATGCTGCGCTCGATCAAATCCAAATGACCGTTGGTGACGGGATCGAACGTGCCGGGATAGACGACTAATGAATTTTTCATCGGGGTCTCAATTACCCGCCTTAAACAAAATCCTGAACGCCGATCGGAGCATCACCCCGCATCCCGATGGCAGCCAGCCTCGATCCCGTGAATCCGCCGTTACAAACGCTAGGGGCCGAAAAAGGCCCCACAACTGACATTGACTGACGGTCCGATTTGCATTCAAACCAGAAGAAATAGATTAATTGCATCCGAACGTTCAATCAAGCGGCAGACGGCATGTTTTTGTTTCGTTCGCCGGGTGTCCGGTCCTGTTCTTCGATTTCCCGGGCAATCACACCGTTCGTTCCTGCGCCCAGGGTGTTTTTTTACCCACGGCCTGCACGACGGGGATCAAGTCTTTCATCACTTTCTTGAATCCTTTTTCGTCGAGTGACTGGGAGCCGTCGGAGAGCGCTTTTGCGGGTTCGGGATGAATCTCGATCATGATTCCGTGACACCCGCAAGCGGCCGAGGCCAAGCTCATCGGCCGGATCAGGTCGGCCCGTCCCGTGCCGTGGCTGGGATCGACGATCACCGGCAGGTGAGACATCTTTTTCAACACCGGGACCGCGTTCAGGTCCAGCGTGTTCCGGTACGCCTTCTCGAACGTGCGGATGCCCCGTTCGCAGAGGATGACTTTGCTGTTCCCGCAGGCGAAAATATATTCGGCGGACATCAGCCATTCGTCGATGGTCGAGGAGATACCGCGTTTCAGCATGATCGGTTTCTTGGTCGCGCCCAGGGATTTGAGCAGCATGAAGTTCTGCATATTCCTGGCGCCGATCTGGATGACATCCGCGTATTGGTCGAGCAGTTCCAGGTGATGCGCGTCCATCAGTTCGGTCACGACCGCCAGCCCGTATTCGTACCGGGCTTCGGCCAGCAGTTTCAGCCCTTCTTCTTCCAGGCCCTGGAAACTGTAGGGCGAGGTTCGGGGTTTGAACGCGCCCCCTCTCAGGCAGGTCGCCCCGTATTTTTTTGCGATCCGGGCACATTGCATCAGTTGCTCACGGCTTTCCACCGAGCAAGGCCCGGCGATCGTCTGGAATTCCGGACCGCCGATAACGACTTTTTCTTTTCCTTTTTTCCACTCGAAGTTGATTTTGATGACCGTGTTTTGCCGAACGACGCCTTTGCTCACCTCACGGGCGACCAACTTGTACGGCGGCAGGATAAACTCGACTTTGTCCACCATCGGCTGACTTTCGATCCGTTCGGAGAGTCCCGATTTGCCGCGTTCGTCCCCGACTGCCGCCAGGACGGTCAAATTCGTGCCGTATATGGGATGGACGGTGTATCCAAATTCTTCGATCAGGGATTCGACATTTTCGATGTCGTCCCTGGATGCATTTGGATTCATAGTAATAATCACAGCCGTAACCTCAACAATTCTCTATATTTATCGTAGGGATCATTTTACAGGAAGATTCAAGACGAATAGTATACTATATCTTACTTCCTATCCGCCGGGATGTAAGGGTTTTGCGATAAGGATGGTTGAAATCGTCAGTTTTCAGTTTTCAGTTGTCAGTTGTCAGTCGGGAAAGGTGGGTCGATAAGGCGCGACCCTCCCTACAAAATTTCCCTCAACTCAATCTTTCTTGAATCCTACTCCTTTTTTTGCTAATTTAAGATGAATAGAAAGGAATATTGTTATGGAACACTCTATCACTCGCCGTGCTTTTGCCAAAACTGCTCTGGCTGGGGCGGCTTCTTTGGCCGTTCCGGTGGGAGGCTTCGCATCTCAGGATACTGCTAAGAAGCCGAATGTGGTTTTGATACTTGTGGATGATATGGGCTGGACGGACGCCGGGTGCTACGGCAGCACTTATTACGAGACGCCCCATATCGACCGGCTCGCTTCGCAGGGGAAGAAATTTACTAACGGGTATGCCGCCTGTGCTGTTTGCTCGCCTACACGCGCCGCCGTTATGACTGGACGCTACCCCGCACGCACCGGTGTCACCGACTGGATTCGCTCCCGCTTCCAAGGCGGAACGATCCCCCCGGACAAAAAGAATCCCAGCGGCTATACCGGCGGCCCCAAACGTAAACTGCTCTGCCCCGACAATCCGCTCTGGATGGAACTGGACGAAGTGACCGTCGCGGAAAAACTGAAAGAAGCGGGCTACACGACCTGCCACATCGGCAAATGGCATCTGGGCGCGGACGACTGGTATCCCGAAAAACAGGGCTTCGATTACAACATCGGCGGCTGCGATTTCGGCCAGCCTCCCAGTTACTACGATCCCTACACCAACAAGCATCAGGGGACCATCCCCACCCTCAAGCCGCGCAAGAAAGGCGAATACCTGACCGACCGCGAAGGCGATGAAGCAGCACAATTCATTAAAGACCATCGCGATCGACCGTTCTTCCTCTACATGGCGCACTATGCGGTCCATACCCCGATTCAGGGACGAGAGGACTTAGTCGAAAAATACAAAAAGAAAACGCCTACTAACCAGAAGAATCCCACATACGCCGCGATGGTTGAAAGCGTCGATAACGCCGTGGGGCAGATCATGAAAACACTCGACGAGGCAAACTTGACGGATAACACACTCGTCATCTTCACGTCCGACAACGGCGGTCTGCTTGGCCCGACTCACAACGCCCCCCTGCGTTCGGGCAAAGGCTTTCCCTACGAAGGCGGCATCCGCGAACCGCTTATCGTTCGCTGGCCGAAGATTGTTAAAGCGGGGACCGAGTGTGATACGCCGGTATGCAGCATCGATTTCTTCCCGACGATCTGCGGAGCCATCGGCATCGAACAGCCTAAAGATCGAGCGATCGACGGGGAAAACATTATGCCCCTGCTCACTCAAACCGGTTCGTTGAAACGCGATTCGCTTCTCTGGCATTTTCCCCATTACCGCTTCGGTGTGGGCAGCCGAGCGCACCTGGAACCGTACAGCATCATCCGAAAAGGTGATTGGAAACTGATCAAACGCTACGAAGGCAAACCCTTCGAACTCTTCGACCTGAAGAACGACCTCTCCGAGAGCACCGATCTGTCACAAAAGAATCCCGAAAAGGTTAAAGAACTAGACGACACCCTCAAAGCCATGCTGAAAGAGACTGGAGCGAAAATGCCTAAGAAGAACCCGGATTACCAAGCGTCGTAAATCGGACAAGCACCGATGCAGGAACTCGTATCTTCTCATTGAAAAGGGATCGAATTTATTTTATGATAAGATTGTAAATCCTTTCGGGAAATTTAAAACGCGAACGGCGCTGGTACGGCTAAAATACTTTAGGCAGAAATGTAATAGGAGAAGAGACCGTGTCGACAAACAACGAGAATCGCCGCAGTTTCATGAAGAAGTCCGTCATCGCATCGGCAGGCGCAACGCTGGGATTGAGCCTGGAAGAAAAAACCTTGCTGGCCCAGGAGACTCAACCCGCCGGACGAGCCGCTTCAAACTCGAAGAGCGAACTCCAGACGGGTGAGTTCGGGGGGATGAAAATCAGCCGGATCATCTGCGGGGGCAACCTCATCAGCACCTTCGCTCACGCCCGCGATTTGATCTACGTCTCCGGTCTGCTTAAACAATATTTCACGGACGAAAAAGTCTTCGAGACGCTGGAAATCTGCGAAGAGAATGGTATCAACACCGCCATCCTGCGCATCGACGACGACACGATGCGAATTCTGCGGCGCTATTGGAGCGAGCGGGGCGGAAACATCCAATGGATCGCCCAGGCCAAAATGTATAACGACTTTGGCAAAACCGATATCGACAAGGCCGCCGATCTGGGCGCGAAAGCGATCTACATCCACGGCGGCGACGGCGACAGCCTCGTCGAAAAAGGATTGGCGAAACAGGCCGGGAAAGCGCTTGACTATATTCGTAAGAAAGGCCTGACCGCCGGTCTCGCCGGACACGCGCTGAAAACGATCCAGGCCTACGAGAAAGAGAAATTGAATCCCGATTTCTACATGAAAACGCTCAACGCGAAGAACTACTGGTCCGCCGGTCCTATGCCGAGAAAAGACAGCGTCTGGTCGGAAACGCCGGAAGAGACGATCGCCTATATGGAATCCATCAACCGGCCCTGGATCGCTTACAAAGTCTTGGGCGCGGGCGCGATTCACCCCAAGGACGGATTCAAGTACGCCTTCGATAACGGGGCCGATTTCTTATGCGTCGGGATGTTCGATTTCCAGGTGACGGAAGACGTCATCATCGCTAAGCGTATTCTGTCGCAAAACTTGAAGCGCAAACGCAAGTGGATGGCTTGAAAAGCAGGGGGGGGAATGGTGGGCTACGCTGTCAGGCTGTGTCACAATACGGATTACAGAATTATAT
>CAZSIZ010000194.1:0-11927 GCA_964606645.1 uncultured bacterium | reverse complement strand
AAAATACCGCACTTTTCGACCGCCACAAGCTCATTTTTCGACCGCCGTCACCACTCAATTGGTGCAACCACAGCCTAGACAAAAGGTATCAAACTCCCCTTCTAATATGCTAAACCGCTCAGATTTTTCTGTTCAAGCACAAAATTTTTCAGAATTTCCAGAGCAAAACATCCGCCCAGAGCATCTTAGTAGAAGGAGGACACCTATTCCTGTTCGTGAGAAAAAGTACGGCATGGTTCACATCCATTGTGTTCCGAAACAACAAATCGTTCTTGTACACAGCAATTCTGGACGGGTCATTTATAAAGGATGGACGCCCATGATCGAGCCGATTCGTGTCGAACAGGGCGAATGTGAAATGACGATGCGGTTTCGAGACGATTCGCAACTGATCGTAACAATTTCTGTTAACGCTGGACTCATTACACGAGTGCGTGTTGATCCAGAATTAAAAATCCCAAGCATCATTTTCAAGGAGGTATCACAATGAAGTTAAAGATGAGTTTTCTACTCTGCCTCGCATTGCTCTTTTCGGGTTGCAGCACAACGGAATTAGTCGTTGGAGGTACGCTTACAGCAATCGGTGCTTTCGCTCATCATGAGGTGACGAATGAGTCTTCTCGCCAGCAACGTTCTGCGCAAGTTTCAAATTCTCGTCGCAACCATGCTCAAAATTCGCAATACTCCACAGGGAATAATCGTTCAGTTTCTTCGCCATCATCCGCTCAAGCAAAACGCTCTGCGATTGCGGCCAAACAGGCGATGACCAATTTAGAGGATGCCGTCAAATTCTTGAATGGGGGAGATTACGAGCAAGCATACGAAAAATTCCAGGTAATCGATTACAAGTTTTTGTCGGGCTACGTAAAAGCAAAAGCGTGGATTTACCGATCAATCTGCGCAGTGTGTCACGGACGGAATGGTGATGCTCGCTCTTCGATCTTGATTGCCCGTAATCTCAACTCGGACGCTATCCGTTCACCCATATTCGATCAATACAATCCAGAAATCCAACGGCGTCTCTACCAGATGTTGCCGTAGGTAATCATAAAAAAGGAGGTGCAGCTATGTCCATCAGCGCTGCCGAAAACCGAACACTAGTTGTTCAAGACAGTCAGTTGATTCCTGCAGGAGTATACCGGGCAGTATGTCAGGGAATCAAAGTACACGAGGAATTCTGGCGTTTTCTCTTCCATCTGAAAGGTGGTGGGAACGACGGGCGTCTCGTGGACGGACTTACCGAGAGCGAATTGTACGATGATTCACGTGCGACTCATTGGATTCGGACACTCTCGGAGCGTGATCTTCTGGCCGGTGAGAGCGTCGGTCTTGCTGACATCGACCGTGACATTTCCGGTTCGGAGTGTTTCGTCGAGGTCGTTCACCGTGAAGGTGAAAACCGTACGTTCGCCAACGTGTCGCGTGTGTACGCCAAAGACGATCCGAAATTTGTAACATCTTCGAATGACGTCTGAACTGAAATGAGGAGGGCGTCCGGAAGGATGCCCTCCTCAATCCCTTCGAATAATGAATGAGAGGTGGATTTTAAAAACCTTACTGACAGCGGAACAAGTGGCTGAATATCTCCAGGTTCCCAAATCATATATCTATAAGTTAACACGCGATAAACGCCTTCCTTTTTTCAAAATCGGTGACAAAAAATAAAAATGATTGTGATCAATAACGAACTGCCATCTCTAACCAGGAGAAATGATAATCTCGTTTCAGAGGGCGTTCATCTAGCCGAATGCACGAAGATCGAGATGGTCGAAATCCATTGCTTCATCAAAATTTTGCATCATAAAAAGGATGGTTGTATTCACGTTAATGTTGTCCAAGTATTTTCTATAAATGATCCCAGATTCGCGTAAACCTGAAAGGAGAAAGAACATGGCCGTGAGTATTCAAGTCGTGAAACTCAAGAAGAAAGCCTCGCAGGAAAACAAAACGTTTTTCGAGGGATTCTTACCGGAAGGGTTTCTGAAGTCAAAACAGAAGGTTCAGATTTCTGCCATGGATGATCAGAACATCGATTCAGGGGTTTTGGCTGTGGCTGACAAATCGCCCTCGAACGATGGATCGCTTTATTTGATGTTTGAAATGCCTGAGCGGAAATGATTTCGTTTTGAATGAGCTTTGGCGAGGGATTCAACCTTCGCCGAAGCCGATGCGAGACGGAATAATGAATGATCATGGAATAGAAAGATGAAAGCAACGATAGATCTCTACACACGTAAAGACGCAGCGAAATACCTTCGTATATCAATACGATATATCGATAAATTACTTGCCGATGGTGAAATTCAAAAAGTTCAATACCGTCCAGGGGGACGAGTCTTTATCGATAAGGCTGATTTGGATGAGTTTATCGAGAACAGCAAACGGTACGGTTAATTCAAATATGACTATACGATTCTATCGATATCACTATCTGTCGCCTGAAGATGCGCGTAGATTTGCGTTGTCGCAGAATCCTTATGTCCCAACCATTTCTGGACCTTATAAAGACTGACCCCGGCGATGGCCAACTGCGAAGCAAACGTATGTCGCATTACGTGGGGAGTCGCATCGTCCACACCGGCCGCCTTACAGACTTTATCGAATCCCTTTCGGAAATCGTATCGATACCGGTTTTGCTTCCGCTCACCATCATCTGAAAATAGGAAACCTTTTTCTTCCCGGTATGGCTCAATCTCTTCCTTTATTTTCGAGTGCATCGGAACCGTCCGATAACGACCACTCTTTGGATTGAAATCCTCGCTTTCCTGTACGGTTATTGTTCTTCGTTCAAAATCAAACCATTCCCATCGGATGAACGATATTTCTCGTTTCCGTAATCCTGTATAAATGCCCAGCAGGAACACCCAATACCATTCCCTTTTCAAAGCCTTCGCAACAGGCAGAACTTTCTCGATCTCCTCGCTACTCAGAAATCTCGGCAATTTTTGGGGAACTTTGAATTTTTCGACTTTGGAACAAGGATTCTGATCCAATTCTCCCCACTTCACCGCACGCCCCAAGATAGCGCTTATATGCCTGAGATGAATATTGACTGAAGTCGGGGACGATCCCGCTTTCAATCTTTTCTGCTTAAATTCCTCAATGACGGCAGGAGTGATCTGTCTCAGTTTCTTCTTCTTTCCTAAAATCTCGAGCAGATATTTAACGGCACCTTTTTCGATGTTGATGGTTGCCTGCCGCTTATGTTGCGATGCATATTCCCAATAAAGATTCAAAAATGACACGATATCGCTTTGTCCACTGGTCTCGTGTCTTTCGGTGGAAATGGCAAGTTGGCGCTCCTGTTCCTTCACTCGTTCGAGCGCCTCCGATTTAATCCCTGTGTGGAGATTTTTATGGAATTGTTTTCCGCCTATAGAGTAATAACACCAATAGGATTTATCCTGCTTACGTTTTTTACGGATGCGGACTTTGATCATGATTTCTCTCTCCATTCGCATATTATATGGGAATTCTATGGAAAGAGGCAAGGGCGGGATTTGAACAATTTCCTAAGTCTTGTATTGGGAGGAGGTTAAGTATGCGCCGAGCAGGATTCGAACCTGCAACCTCCTGATTCGTAGTCAGGTGCTCTATCCAATTGAGCCATCGGCGCTAGATATGAACTCTTAAGGCCTTTCACGCTATTTGTTTCTACAAGATAAGTATTTACGATTAGTTCTTATTTATAGATCAATTTAAATAGCGTATTATCATTTTTTCTTCTTCTTTTTATTCGTCAAGGTCTTCTCATTAAAAAACCGTCAATTTCCAACAACATCCTTCATCTCATTCCCTATCGATCCATCCTCATTATTGTTGCTGAATGCTGTTCAAGAAGGACTTGGGTGCACATTTTAAAAGAATATAGTTGACGTTCACTGAGAGGATATGAGAGTATAAGACAGGAATGGTGAAATCGTTCCAATCACCTCACCCGTATTCACGATCGGGGAAAAGAAGGGAAAGGTCCATTATGGGTTCTTCAATGAATAGAAGACATTTTCTGGGAGGAAGCGCTGCCGGAACCGGAGCGGTGCTGCTTTCTGCGAATTCGGGACAGACCGCCGGGAACGATCCATGGCCACCCAAGATGCCACCCGTGAAAATTCATCAAATCTATATCGGAAGAACCGGGGGAATCTACTTGTCCCGTCCGACCGATGAAATCAAGAAATTCCAGAATTATCTCTCCAAACTGGGACGGAAACTGGGCGATGTCGAGTTTGTCGGAGGGGAATTAGTGCCTCCTGCCAAAGTGCCGGAAGTCGTGGCCAAACTTCGTGATGCAGACGCCGTGCTGATGTTCCACCTTTCCGGTCATGGGGGCGGTGCACCGGCTCAGGCGATGGCCCAGATGATCGACGTTGGACTACCGACCGCGGTTTTCTCTCAACCGTTCAGCGGTCATGGCTGGATGTATTTCCCCCAATGGCAGAAACAGGGTAAAAGAGTTGTGGTGTTGCCAACGAGTGATTGGAGTGAGATTGACCGAGTGGTCGGATTGATGCGGGTCGCCCCCCCGGCTTCAACAGACACGGATTCTGGTCATCCGGGGGCCTCAGGGAACCATGGCCGCTTGTTCGGCTGAAGCGGTCAAGAAGAAATTGGGCGTGGAACTGGTTCCCATCACCGTCGAGGAAACGTTGGAGGCGCATAAGGCAGTTGATATCAAAGAGGCTGAGGAGGAAGCGAAAACGTATTGGATCGGCAAAGCCAAGAAGATCGTCGAACCTTCCAAAGACGAGATTGTCAACGCGGCCCGCTTTTACCTGGCTTTGAAAAACATCATGATTCGGGAACGGGCACAAGCTGTCACCAGTTCAAATTGTATGGGCGCACCGGCCAAAGGCTGTCTGGCGTTCAGCAAACTGAACGACCTGGGGATGGTCGGAGCCTGTGAAGGGGATATGGACTCGACGTTGACGATGCTGATATTCGCTTATGCGTTCGGTGTTCCCGGATTTATCACCGATCCGGTGATCGACACTTCCAAGAATGCGCTAATCCATTTCCATTGCACGTCCGCGACGAAAATGGACGGTCCTTCCGGAAAGCGGCTTCCCTTTACGATTCGCACACAGAGCGACAGCGAGCGGGGAGTCTCTCTCGACGTGGAAAACCGAATCGGTCAGGCCGTCACCTGCGCCAAGTTAATCGACCTCGACAAGATGCTGATTTCCACTGGCAAGGTTTTCGATGTGACTCACGACGAATTGGGCTGCCGCACTCAGTTCTGGACCGAAGTCCCCGACGCAAAGAGCCTGTTTCACAACTGGGGGGGCGGCGTACTTGAAGGCGGCACGATGACCATGCTCCACCGGGCCGTATTCTACGGTGACTATAGGCAGGACATGGAGAACCTTGGAACGTTGCTGGGATTCAAGGTTGTCAAGGAAGCGTAGTCTTTCCAACGGAATGAATGCTTTTCCACTGTCTTTATGTGGCTCAAAATTTCTTACCCTTGGCTAACGGCCGATATCAAATCGTGCTCTTAGCCTTCGTTTATGTTGTTTATACTTTTTTCGATATAACTAAAATTGCAGGAGAGAATCAACCATGAAACGACGGACTGCTTTACAATGCATTGCGAGCGCCGTACCGGCTGTATTGACCGCCGGGGCCGCTTCATCCCGTGTGGCTAAACCTTTATGGAAAACGGCTGTGGGATTGAACGGTTTTGAATCATCGGGGCGGAAATACAAGAAGATTTACCCGATTTGGGAAATTCTCGATTTCGTTTCCCGGACCGGTTTCGATGGAATCGAACTGGTGAGCAACTGGCCGATGGGGGGCTACCCCAATCCGGACGAAACCAGCCGTATCCAGGCATTGAAGCGGATGTACGACGGTTTCGGGTTGCAGGTATTCTCGATCCAAACCAGTGCGGGCGGGGCATTTGCGCCCGATCGGGACAAGCGTATCCAATGGCTGAAGCAGTTTCGTGACTGGGCGAGGTTTGCCAAGTCTGTGGGTTGTGAGTGCATCGGATTATGGCCCGGCGGCGGTCTTCGTGGACAGACCATCGACGAGGCGATCGATCGTTTGGCCGGGTCGTTTCGCGAAGCGGGGAAGATTGCCGACGATTTGGGGCTGCTGGCGTCGTTCGAGATCGAGCCGCCGTTCGTTTTCAACACGGAAGACCATCTCAAACGCATCTTGGAAAAAACAAACCACCCCAATATCAAAACGATGTACGATCCAAGCCATTTCGACTTGATGAACGGTTCGGAGGGCAAACCGCACGAGATGCTTCAACGGATCGGGATCGAGAATATCGGCTACATCCACCTTACCGACACCGACGGAACCCTGCGCGATGGAGGCACGTCGAAACACCTGCCCTGCGGGGACGGACACGCCCGAATCGACACGTCGCTGAACGTTCTGCGTAAGGGTGGTTTCAAGGGATGGATCATGATCGACGCCTGGGAAATCCCCGATGCGTACGACGCTTGCAGCAAAGGCATGGCTGCGATCCGCCGGGCATCCCAATCCTGAACGCGAGCGATTTTTTGGATCTTCAATGGTATTGCTTCGGCTTAAATCCTGAAAATAAAAATGGTACTATTCAGGCGTCATCAAGGAGACTTGAATCGGAACTATTTATAGATTCGCCAAGTCAGGAGAAAATGTTCGATGCTCATCCAAAGACGTTCTTTTATTCAATTCGCCAGTTTGTGTTCATTTTCTTCCGTATTCACGAAATCGTCCTTTTCTGCGGAAGCGGGGATCACGGAAGCCGCCGATAGGAAAACCTATCTCAGACGTGTGATCAATGCCCTTAAACAGCAGTGGCCGAACAACCGGCTTGTCAACATTGTCTGTCATGGACACAGCGTTCCCGCCGGTTTCTTTAAAACCCCTGTCGTCGATACGTTCAATGCTTATCCGCATCTGCTCCACCGCGCCATCAAAAACGTTTATCCCTATTGTGTCAGTAACGTAATCGTCACCGCAATCGGCGGCGAGCATTCCCAGAGCGGTGCGAATCGGTTCGAAACCGAAGTGCTGTGTCACCGTCCCGATGTTGTGACGATCGATTACGCGCTGAACGATCGATCCATCGGCCTCGATGCAGCGAAAAAAGCATGGGTATCCATGATCGAGCAGGCACAGTCCGCCAATGTACCCGTGCTTCTTCTGACGCCCACACCCGACACAGCGCATCAACCGGACGATCCTAACGAACCCATCAATCGACATGCGGAACAAATCCGTTCGATGGCTGCGGAATATGGAGTGGGGCTGGTGGATAGTTTGGCCGGGTTCGATCGGGTTCAGAAAGAGACGGGCAATGTGTCGGACCTTCTTTCGCAGATCAATCATCCCAACCGGCAAGGACACGATATCGTTGCAAAGGAATTGTTCAGTTGGTTTTCGGATCAACCCTATCAGGCAGAAATCGAAAACTGGGGGACGTACTGAAATATTCGATCCTAAAGTCCCCTCTTCCTCTGGGAGAGGTTAGGGTGAGGGTGATTTTTTAATTGCTAAACTTAGTGATATTAATCCATTATAAATAAGGGAGTGGAGACGAATGAGTAAACAAACGAATGAGACACGCGGAACAAAGCCCTCACGACGGCACTTTTTGAAAACCTCGGCAGCCGCTCTTTCGACGGCGGCCGTCAGTGCACCGGATATTACGCGGCGAGTCTACGCGGCGGGAAGCGATACGATCAAGATCGGACTGATCGGGTGCGGAGGCCGGGGAACCGGAGCGGCGCTGGACGCGATGCGTGCCGATGACGGTGTGCGGCTGGTTGCGATGACCGACGTTTTCGATGACCGCCTCCAAGCGAAACGAAAGCACTTGAAGGAAACCATGCCCGATCAGGTCGCCGTGAACGACGATCACTGCTTCGTCGGACTCGACGGCTATCAACATGTCATCGACAGCGGAGTAGACGTGGTCTTGATCGCCTGCGCCTCCAAATTCCACCCCCTGTACGCGAAAGCCGCAATCGACGCCGGCAAACACGTCTTCGTCGAGAAGCCGCACGCGATCGATCCACCGGGCATCCGGCTGGTCAAAGCAACCTGCGAACTGGCTAAAAAGAAAAAACTCTGCCTGGTTTCCGGATTGATGAACCGGTATGTCCCCTCGGTTCAGGAAACGATGAAGCGGGTATTGGACGGCGCGATCGGAGAGATCGTCGCGATCGAGGAAAACTTTCTTCGCGCGCCTTACGTGCTGGTTCAAAGGAAACCGAGTGATAAGGAAATCGAGTATCAATTCCGGAACTGGTATCATTTCTCCTGGCTTTCGGGAGATGATGTGACTCAATCGCTGGTGCATAATCTGGATAAGGCGCTTTGGGCGATGCAGGAAAAACCCCCGGTCAAAGCGCACGGTCTTGCAGGACGGTCCGCGTCTTTCGGGGATATCTACGGCGATGTTTTCGATCACCACTCGGTTGTTTACGAATACGCCAATGGTGCTCGAATCTACGCGCTCTGCCGAACCCAGCATAACTGCCACGGCGGGGTTTCCGATATCATCATGGGAACCAAGGGCAAATGCGATCTCCTGAAGAGCCGCATTACGGGAGAGACCAACTGGCAGTACGACGGACCCCACGGAAGCGGGTATATCAACGAGCACAAAGATTTGTTCAATGGTATTCGGACCGGCAAAACGGTGGTGAACGATTACATGGCCAACAGTACGATGGTCGCGATTCTGGGGCAGATGGCGTGTTATTCCGGGAAGCAGATCACGTGGGAAGACGCCTGCAAATCAAACTTCACCTTCGGCCCCTCGGAAGCGGAAGCCGATTTCAATATGAAACCGCCTAAAACACCCGGTCCGGACGGGAATTATCCCATCGCCGTTCCCGGAAAAACGAAAGTAATTTAAGTACAGTTATCAGTTATCAGTAAAGTAGGGAAGGCTCAAAGCGCACTGAGCCTCACCATTCCTGCTCACATACCTTATCGATAGAGGTGCATGATGTCGAAACTAACACGCCGTCAGTTTATTCAAACCGGTGTAGTGGCTGCCGGAACGGTCTTAACCGACCAATCTGTTTTAGCCGTAGAGAAACCGAAACGAACCGCGACCGATTGGGTGACGCTGGGCGAGTCGGGGATCAAAGTGACCCGCCTGGGTATGGGAACCGGGAGCGTCGGTGGCAGTGTGCAAATGGCGCTTTCGGAAAAAGAATTCACGAACGTAGTGCGTTATGCGTACGACCGAGGCATTCGCTTTTTCGATACGGCCGATTCCTATGGAGGCCGAAAGATGCAGGCCCGGTTGTCCAAGGCGCTGAAAGGGATCGACCGGGAGACTTACGTCGTTCAAACCAAGATGAGTAAGCGGAAGAATCCGATGGAAGAGATCGAGCGATTCAGGAAGGAGTGGGATACGGATTATTTCGATCTGTTTCTACTCCATTACTGCACGTCCGCCACGTGGCCGGATGAATTGAAGAAAAACATGGACCTCCTGTCCGAAGCCAAAGAAAAACAGTTGATCCGCTCGAAAGGCGCATCGGTTCATGGTTCGAAAGCACTGCGGGCGATGGCTGGATGCAACTGGATGGATACCGCGCTGCTTCGGGTCAACCACGATGGCTGGGCAATGGACAATGAAGAGAATAACAATGAGGTCAAAGGGAATGTGAAACAATGCGTTAAACGCATTAAAACGATTCACGATAAGGGAACGGGTGTGATCGGGATGAAACTCATCGGAGACGGGAGTTTCAAGAACCCCGCCCAGCGAAAGGAGTCGATCCAATACGTCATGGGACTCGATTGTGTCGATGCGGCTGTCATCGGTTTTAAAAGCACGCAGGAAATAGACGAAGCGATCGATCTCATGAATCGGTATTTATAACGGCGAGTCTCGAATCGAAGAAAACGCTTCAGCCGCGCCTGAATCTAAAGGATCGAACGATGGGACAGATCATAGAGCCACGAGACGTGAAAGTCATTTTTGGAGTGCTGTATAAAAATGTGTCGATCTTTCACGAGGTCATGAGTCTAATCGAGACGCATTACAGCCCCGTGGATATTCTGAGCGAGGAATTCTCTTTCGTCGAGACCGATTACTACGAAGAGGAGATGGGGCCGAATCTGGTTCGCTGTTATTTCTCCTTGCGCGATCCGATTCCGGCGGACTGTTTGCCCGAACTGAAAATCCAGTCCAACGTCTGGGAGGAACGGTTTACCCAAGACGGCAAACGGCGAATCAACATCGATCCAGGTTATATCGGCGAATCCAATTTGGTCCTCGCCAGTACCAAGAATTTCAGCCAGCGGGTCTATCTGGATCGGGGTATCTACGCCGAAGTGACCATGCTGTACATGCGTGGGGATTTCACTAAACTCGCGTGGACCTATCCCGATTACTACAATCATAGAGACGTCTTCGTGGAAATCCGTAAACGCTTCCGGGAACAACTCGACGACGAGTTCGTCGATGAGAACGGCGATTGACCGGCGCAATCCTGCGACCGACGGCTGCCCCATTTTCTCTTAATGGGAACGCTGAATCCCGATCGGCCTGTATTCAATCCAATCCTGCATCTTATTCGTGAACGCCGTATTTCGTTTTCTGTTTACTCGCACGATCATCCCAAATAAACGTGTTGCGGAATTGAGCGATCGCTTTCTCCAAAATCATGACAGGATAGGATTTGCCTAGGTTGACCGGGGCGGCGGTGGGGTCAACTTCCCAGTTCGTGGTACCTTTTTTCGACCGGAGAATAACCAGATCGAGAGGGATGGTTTCGTATTCGGCGACACGGCCCATTTTTTTAATCAAATTTTTTATCTGTTCCAATGCCAGGGGAATGTTATGAGAGTTATCGAGATTGATGGCTTTAATCGGTCCCATGACGTAAACCGCATTTCGATAGTTGAAATCCGTGTCTTTGTTGCGCAGCGCGAGTTCCCGGATGTTCATATCGGCGTTTTTAGGAACGGTGCCTCCCATAGCCGGGGCACGCTGCAGTAACCGTTCCAGGTTTTTTTGAGCCATTTTCAGTTGTTCTTCGGACGGTTTCCGCCGGGGACCGAAGGACCAGAGGTCTTCTTTTGCAGTGGCTTTTTTAGCCGTGAGAATGCCGGTTCCACCGAAGGAGACGAGCCGGATCACTCGTTTGACGATTATAATTAATATGGCCAGAGAAAAAATCGATACGAGAAACCCGGCAACAATAAATAGCGTCACTCCTGCAATGGGATGTTCTCGAATGAATGGATCGATATAAGTGAGAGATAATTCAACGATCCGATCTTTGGCCTGTACCAAATAGTCCACGCCACCATCTCTTTTCTCTCCGAACCATTCTCCGATCGATCTCATCGTCTCGCTCATGATACGGGTTCCGTCATGGAGATGAAAAGCGTAATACGGAGAAAACGATCGTCCGAAAGGTTGGCCGCTGAGATAGTTTTTATAAGCGGAGAAAAAATAGATACTGCCGATAATTCCCAGGATACAGATGTTCCGGTATCCGATAAAAGAAAGAATCAACTGAAATTCCGATTTCTTTTCGCGTGTTGGAGCGGCTTTACGCACGGTTTTTTATCCTGTCATCCATGAAATATGAATTATGTTAATCCTATCCAATCCGATTCTCAGTTATATTATAGTAAAGTGGTTGGGTTTGTCAAGACAAAAAAACGCGTTGTTTAAGGTGGATCGCCTTTCGCTCCCGGCGGCGGCAACGGAGCGCAGGGCGTAGCCCGAAGCGGAGTTGCCGCCGCCGGGAGCGCCGTTTCTAAACCACCAACCGAAATTCGCAATCGCCCCAATACACTTCTGACGGAGTTTTCCGTCCCAATCGACTGTGTCTCCTTTCCTGGTTGTAAAATTCGAAATAGTTCTCAAGCCCCTCACGAGCCCCATCGGGATTCTCATACAGACCTCACTAATTGAAACCAATCATCCATCAAAAATCCCTAAGTTTCTA
>CAZSIZ010000193.1:0-11936 GCA_964606645.1 uncultured bacterium | reverse complement strand
CATGGTCCCAGGGGATGATTTCCCACTTCCCACCCGTTTCTTCCGAATTCTGATACATCCAGTTGTTGTTAAAGAAGCCGTCCCAGTTGCTCGTCAGGACGGAGACGACGCTGTAGGTTAGGAATTCTTCTACGTCGAGGTTTTCGTCGATGGCTTCGCGGCGTCGGACGCTGTTTGAAATATTTAAGGCCGATCTCAATTCATCGATGCTGCCGTTCCCTTCATCTTTGTTCGTGTGTTTGATGAAGCCTCGATTCCATTCGAGTTTGTATAAGTCCTGGTCGGAATCGCGGCCGTTCATGTCCAGAAATTTTTCGTTGACCTGCTGGACGATCAAACGCTGAGTATGCTTCTCAGTGGTTTTACCCACATTTTCAACGACACGAAACCAATCGGCGCGCGGCGAGAGGATGCCGTTCAGGCGATAGAACCAGAAACCGAGATATTCACGGAAAGGCGCCGTCTCACCGGCTGTCCCGCCTTCGGTCGGGCTTTCGGGAATGAGGTTGATCGTGCGATCGCCGCGAAATTCCTCCCGTTTTAAGAACCGTATTTTATGACCGTTTTCCGACGTGATATACGTGACGCCATCGAAGACTTGAGTCTGATTCTCTCCGGGCATCAGGGTCGCGACCGCGTGGATGCGCCGTGGTTCTTCCTGAAGCGTTGTACTGAGGCTTTTGAAAATCCATAGAAGTGGCAGTTTCGTTTCGATCTCTCCGTCATACACGAAATAGGATTCGTAGGGACGGCGTTCCCCGGCGTGAGGTAGCAGCAGTTTATTACCGTTGGTCAGTTCCAATTCCAAGTTGAAACGGACCAGGCTTTGAGAGGGGTGCGGCGGGATCGAGGCTTGGTATGTCGCCGTATCCTCATCTTCGGAAACTTTCACCATCACGATACGAGGGTTGCCGGTGTCCATCAACGTATTGGATGGGAGCAGGGTTGGCGCGAGAACGAAATCCGAACTGTTCTGTAGCCAGACATTCATCCCGGTGAATGCAATGATGTTCTCACCTGGTTTCAACAAATTGCTTGCCAGGCCCAGCGTGTATTCCGAAAGTGAGTCGGATTCGTGGTTATTCTGGGCGATCGAATTGTAAGCGTAATTCTCCGGTACGAGTGACCGGACCGCTTCAACACCGTTGATATAACAGACAAAGCCGTCGTCGACGTAAAGTTCCAGCAGAAGCAAGCCGAGTGTTGCCGGATTATCGACGTTGAATTTACGTCGAATGTAGAACGTCGTATAATTCCCCCGCATATCCGGCAGGATCGTTGTCACCCGATCGAGGTCACCGTAGCCGAATCCGCCCCGTCCGGTCTCCCAGGCCGAGTCATCGAAATCGAGTTCTGTCCATTCCGTCTCGGAGGATGGGGGGGTGATCCCTTTCCAATACCGCCATTCATCGTTCGCGGCGACGAGCGCGTTGGATTCCGGCAACTCGCCGGTACCTTCCCAGCGCAGGAAGGCATCGGCAATCATTTGGGGGGAATCGACGGTAAATTGAATCTGAACAGAGTCCGACGACGTGGGCTGTGTGGGCGATAGATCGAATGTCGTGATAACAGGGCGGGGAAGCGTGTCGTCTACGGAATTCAATTTTCCCGGCGTACCTATTTTACTGAGCGACGTGCGCCAGGAATGAAAGTCGTTGGAAGGCAGGTCCCAGGCGATGCGTTCCAGGGTGGGACCGTAACCGTCCGCACCGCGAGGCCAGGGAAGATTGTCGTTGTATTTCAAGGTGTCAACCGTGGTCCCGTCCGGGCGCTTGAGCGTCAGACGTTCGCCCCCATTCGAGAGTTTACCCTCATAAGGACCGAGAACCGGATACGTTTTACTGCGCCAACTCCTATGAGACGGCACACGGGCCACGATGAGATACGAGTTGGATGGAAGGATCGTTCCCGAAGGAAAGGTGTAGGTAATTCCAGCGGTGAACGCATAGCCGGATAGATCGATGGGAGTCGAGCCGGGATTGTATATCTCCACGAATTCCCGAAGCGAACCGCCTTCATCACCATTGTCGATCGGATCGTAGTTCAATTCATTGATAACCACGTCTCCAAAACCCGTCAGTGAACAGAACGAAATGATTGCGAATAAAAAAAATCGAAAATATTTCATAAAAATGGATGACTCCTTAAAAATAGTATTATGAATAAGTATAACAAATTGTTTTGAAAACGACTGGTGGAAATTGCTAGAATCAGTATAACCCGGATGAATGGATATTCTGGATATTTAAAATTTTTGTAACAGGTCAGCCGTGTGAAATAAAATGAGTATAAAAGACACAATACAAAGAAATGAAAGCCAAGTCCTCCCCCCAAGCCTGGGGGGAGTTAGAGGGGGGTTGCGAAGCGAAGAATCAACCCTCTCCTAACCTCCCCCAAGCTTGGGGGAGGGATCATTCACTTCGGATGGCTGACCAATTACAAATTTTTTATCCTGTTCATTCTTGAATCCTGGACATCCTGATGGACCGGGATGGTAATCCCGGTGTATCTGACAAAAAAGAGTTAAGTAAGGTGGACTAAAAGCGAAGCGAAGCCCACTATTTTTTCTACATTTTTGATGTACCAAAAACAAAATCTCAAAGAAGTTTCAGACGTTTGGCATCGTCATCTGTCCACTGCGTTGCGGAAAAGATACTTTTTAATGTTCCCGGCGGAAGCGTATCACTTGAATGATGATAATGGATAACGGTGATTCGGCCATCTTCATGAGCGTAAATTCGATTGGATTTCTTTGTGCTTCGTTTCAGAACAAAACCATCCCGTTCTAAAGCAGAAATGATTTCGCGAATGGACTTGTTACGTAAACGCGAAAAAACTTTTGCTGATATCATACGGCGATACTCACGGCTGGTGCTTCGACAATGCGGGTGTTTTCATCAGTGGGAATCGGTTTTCCCATTTCCTGAAGCGTGGCTGTATAGGCTTTTAATGCGTCTTGAATGTTATCAAGCGCTTCTTCCTTCGAGGAACCCCAACTAGTGCATCCCGGAAGAGCTTCGATCCAGGCGCTCCAGCGGTGATCGTCTTCTTCTTTTAATTCAACACGGTACAGGTATGTCTTCATTGTGACGCCCATTTTCTGAAAGCGGATTGTTGACTATATATTATAACCCAAATCACTTCTGGCGGCTATTTCCCAAATGTCAAGCGTTTGTAAAGCCGGAAAAGCGGATTGGAGCGGATGGAATCGAGTTCGTCTTGAAGCGTATCACGCTGGTGACGCAGGAGATCGTTTTCGTCACGCATCGCCTGAACTCGCGCTTCACGGTCCTGGAACCGGGCATCGAAAAAAGGTTTTCCCGGCGTGCGCTTTGTAGGATTTTTCAGCCAATTCAGAAACGGTTTGATACCCGATCCATCGGAAATTTTTTCGGAAATTGTGCGCGCGCCTCTTCGCCGCGCGACGATGTCCCCCCGCTCCAACACGATCTCTTTGACTAATTTGGTCAGTCTCTTTTCGTCGCTGTATGGGATAACCCAACCCGCGTTTTCCTGCTGAATCCAATTCGCCCAGGGTGATTCGGGTGTGACGAGGCATGGAACCCCCGCCCATAACGATGTGCCGGTTCGCAGGTCGGATGAGAGTCGGCGCTCTTCGGTCGGATGACATAGATCGACGGCCACGGCAGCCCGTTTAAGTTCGGTGACGTATTCCGAAAAACAGAGACGGCCCAGCCAAGTGGTGTGTGGGTGATCCGCGTAGGATTTCCCATTGACGCGGGCGTGTTCTTCATGACCATCACTTCCCGCGACGACCAGCTGGCCCTGGCGGTGGCGAGTTAACGTTTCGAGAATGGTTTCAAACGCTTTGCTGCGTTCGTGCCAGGGCCAGAACATCCCGCCCCAGAACAACAACGGTTCGTCTTCGACAAATCCCTGCCGCGAACGGGGCATCTCTTCAAACAGAAACGGAACCACGGCCAGACGTTCCGCATCGGGCGCAATTCCCGCCCAGGTCAGCCAGGCGGCGTAGTAACCGAGTTGGCGCTCGTGGGCGCAGATGAAATAATCCGCCCTCCAAAGCGCGTTCACCTTATCCGTAATGTGCTGATAAAAGTTGTCACGGTCGCGCCAGAAATACTCAAGCGTCAGCGGGCCGGGGAGATCGACGGCAATGGGGATTTCCAGCGTTTCCCGAAGAAACGTAAGCGGCTGCCATTGCTCGAACAGCACCGCATCGCAGCCGCTTTCACGAATCGCATCGTGAAGGCATTCGGATTTGAATGGAATCAAGGGAACCTCGGCGGGGGCGTCGTCCAGCCCCGGTGTACCGAGAGGGATGAAATACGTACATTGGACACCGCGTTTTCGAAGCCGTTCGCCCAGTCCCCATATCCGTACCCCTCCCCCCGCGCAGGGCTGAGGAAACCGTGGGAGTGTTTCGGTCGTAACGATGGCCAGATGATGAACCATGAGCGATCCTCGCGCCGGTCAAGGCAGTTTGTCCAGAATGCGTTGGGCTTCTTCCGCTTCCGGTGTGCCGGGGTAATCGGCGATCGTTTTTTGAAACTCGATTTTGGCTTGGAGGAGATCGTCCAGATAACGCCATTGAATGCGCGCAATCCGAAGTTGTGCCTTGGGGGCTTCCGGCGATTGAGGATTGGTCTCCACGACGCGGTGGTACTCGGCGGCGACTCGCTTGAACCAAGGCATTTGCTCGCCTTTTCGTACTTTAAAGATCGCGTTGTGTTCCAATGCGCGTGCTCTTTGATATTGATCTTCAGCGGTCTGGCGGCTGCCCGGCGGGGCTGAAAGCGTTTGATCCTTTTCGGCCTGGGTCTTTTCGATCTCGATCGAATTGGAAAACAGCGATTTCAACTCGGCGATTTCGCGGTCTTTTTCATCCAGGCGCTTTTTGATTTCTTGAATGTCGGCTTGCATCTGCCGCTGCCCTTCGAGAATCCGCTGCAACAGAGATTCAACCGTCTCCCCGTCCGAGCGGACGCTTTGGGAAGGGAGGATTAACAGCAGCAGTGCGACACATCCCGGTATGATCCACCACACGTTCTGTTTCACGATGGTTTTTCTCCAGTTTTTTATTTTATTTCGGACCACTCATCCTACCGCGATTATTGAATAATAAAAGCGGCCTTCTAACACATTGGAAGAAGACCGCTAATGATTGAAACAGTCCGCAAATGCCGTGGGCTATGTTTTTAAAGACCTAACTCAACAAGTGGGTTCTCATTTCCATCAGCCGTCAACCTTCCCCGAAGGGCATGGCATTCAGCCGTGGCAGAGTTCCCTGTTAGATCTTATAGCCTTTAAAAATCATGAGCCGACACCAACACCGCAGAGCGTGTTTCAATTCCAATCAAAAATTGCATAAGATTATTTTACTCTAAATTCGGTTGAAATCAAACAATTTTCACGAATTTGATTTTTGAAAGGAAATCGATTGAAGTGGACACTGTCCGCCGGAATGTCTACAATAAATATATATTCTTTTATCGAATCGAAAAAATTCATGCTGCGAAAGGAATTCAATCATGTTGAATCGAAAAAGCCTTGCGATAGTCATGTCCGTCACGGTCTTGTTCCTGATGGGGGCCTGGGCGGTGGAGAACCAATCGGAACCGGCCAGCGTTGCCCCTGCCGATTTCGATCCGACCAACCCGAACGATTACCCCTTGACCACCGTGATCGACATCAACATCGTCGGTCTGACCAAACTGGGTGAGGTCTACATGCTGGAGGGGATCGAAAATACGACATCCGTCGAATACTCCGGCGACAGCTACACGGCTGGACACACGTCGTATCCCCGCCTCGTGCTCCACGGGGTCTTCGACGAACTGGCGCGGAAATGGCGCGACGATGTCATCTCCGGCAAGGTCACCAAACGGCGGGTTGAATTGGACCTGCGCAACAAATCCGGACGCCGCGTTCTGCGCATCACGTTTTACGATGTGTTTCCCGTGAAATTCTCGCTGCCGCCTCTGTCGGTGGACAATTCCACGAGGTATATGGAGCGTCTTGAATTTGTTTACTCCGAATTCAAGATCACCAATTCGTAACGCGGGCCAAAACGAAACGGCAAAAAGTCGAAAACACTTTCAGTGACTGCAAGATACCGTATTTAGAATGGCTAGTGAAATACTTGATCTTGCCGTTTCGTCTGCAAGGCCTGACTTTTTACTGGAACATGAAAACGAAACGAGGCAGAAACCATGAGACGACTCAGTCTAATCATACTTTTCGGTTTATTGTTATTCGCGCCTTCCGGATTTGCCGCCACGCCGAGAGCGGTGGACGCCGAGATTGTCGACGGTGAAGCGGCGGTCTATATCCTATTCGACGACGGTTTCGTTCAGACCGCCGGGAGAGCGGTCAATTTAGGTTCCGCACCGGGAACCGATGCTGTGGATTTGACCCTCACCCCAAGCCGGAAAGGCTATTACATTCTCGACGAAGACGGAAACGTCTACTCGTATGGTGACGCCCTCATCGTATCCAATCCGCTTGGCGACCGTTCCGGATCGATGGTGGATATGGAACTGGCCGGTGAGGGAAAAAACCGTTATTACCTGCGTGACAACGGGGAAATTGTTCCTTCCCTTGGAGCCACGTTCTACGGAAACCTGATTAAAGAGGGCGCAGTCGATCTGGAATTGACCCCCGACCGGCAGGGATACTACGTACTGTACGATGACGGAACCATCGCCTTTTTCGGTTCGGCTTTGGACAACGGTTTTACGGTCTCCAGTTCGATTCAAGCCGTCGATTTGGAGATTACGGAAGCCGGATATTACGTGACGTACGAGGATGGGAGCGTTTTGCAATTCGGTGGCGTGATTCCATTACCCTACACGCCGTCGCCCGATGCGAATGTGACCGATATGATCCCGACGGGAAACGGTTACCGGCTTTTGACCGCCGATGGGAAGTTGAAGAGTTTCCGGCAGATGAACAATCAGGGGCGGATCAGCTGGTACGCCAAAGTGGTGCAGCGTGCCGTCGCTCCCAGGGCCACCGCGACGCCCATGCCCACACCAACTCCCACCCCGCGTCCCAGTGATGAATATTTCTTGATGGAAAAGTCCGGTTTCACGGAAAAAATCGTTGGAACGCTTCCAGAAAATATCGTTATCCCCGAAAACCTGACCACCGGCCAGGCCAGCACCTTCGGCGGTGGAGTCTTCATCGTGGTGTCGGAAGGGAACGAAGAAGGGGACGAGCAACTCGCAAGAACGATCCAGCTCTTCAGCCTAGACGATTCAGCGAATGAGAAGACAACCGGCGAAGCGTTCGCCACACTCAATCCCAAACGCGGCGCGGCAGAAATCCGTGGCCTCTCATACAGCCTAGCGGGCCTCTACGTCACCATCAAAGACGACAGCGGCTACCTAATCTTCCTGCTAGAAGGCAATTTCGAAGAAGCCGACGTCACCACCTACATGCTCCATTGATTTTGGTGTGTTATGGTGTCTATCCCCAAACACCATTATTTCAGAATAGACCATTCATAATAAGTGACCGCACTGGTTTGTTTTTTACTGGGCAGGTAATAATAATACGTTTTCCAATCGGTTAACAAAAGGTCTGATATTCCATCTAAATCTAACTGGAACAAGGCGACCGGTGCGAGTGCAGCAATGTAGGGTGGGCTCAAAGCGCCAGCGTAGCCCACCATTCCCCTACCTAAACCCTGCTTTTTATGCGTAGACATGGTAGTCGATTTCCTGGAAGATGGAGTCCTTCCATTCCAGGTCTTTTAAGTAATGTTCGTCAATTAGCCCGTTTTGAATTTGATCGTGCAGCGTGTTGAAGCGGTGGACGTGCTCGCGGGTGCGGCGTTTGGCGTAGGGAACCGCTGTGTCGGTGGACATGATGAACGCCCAGTCACTGCTCTGTGCCAGAAGCAACTCACGGGCGGCCTGGTTGAGCGCGCGTTTCTCGATTCCAGCGGCGGCGGGGCGGTCCTGCGCGAGTTGAACCATACGGTTTTCGCATTGATGCAGGTGGCGGTAAATCCAGTCGTTGGTTCCGTTGAGCCAGACCTCGTAGAAGCCCTTGTCACCCCAGGACGACGGGGCGGGCTGGATCGATTGCAGAACAGGATGTTTATCCAAATATCCAATCGGCGTGATCGAAGTGATTTTGTCCTGATCGTAGTGCATCTTACGGAACAGATATTCGATGAACATCGGCCCTTCGAACCACCAGTGTCCGAAGAGTTCGGCGTCGTAAGGTGCGACGATCAACGGGGGGCGGTCCATATACTGTTGCAAATGCTCGACCTGTTGCTGGCGGTTGAACAGGAAATTTCCGGCGTGATCGGCGGCGCGTTCGCGGGCGATTTGAGGCCGGTACGCTTCTTTCTTGGAGAGATCGATTTTGGTCCCGGTGATCCGGTGGTACTTAAAACCGATGTTTCTACGTACGCCGTCGCCGTGCAGGTAGGGGCGCACGTATTCGTAATTCCCGTCGTAGCCCAGGTCACGGTAAAATTCGCGGTACTCGAAATCGCCTGGATACCCGCTGTCCCGGCTCCAGACCTGCTTGGACGATTCCACATCACGCGCCAACGCGGCGACACCGGATGGACTGAAAACCGGTGCGAAAACACCGTACTTCGGACGCGGCATGCCGAACAGAATCCCGTGGGCGTCCACGAAGAAAAATTTGATTCCCGACTCGGCCAGCAACTCATCGATCCCGTAATCGTACGCGCATTCCGCCAGCCAAATCCCTTTCGGCGGACGTCCGAAATGTTTTTCGTAATTGGTTTTGGCGACCGCGATCTGCGCCCGCTTGACGTTGGTGCTGGACATCAACGGCAGAAAACCGTGAGTGGCCCCGCAGGTGATGATCTCCAGTACGCCTTCATCCTGGAAACGCTTGAATCCCTCAACGATATTGCGATGGTAGGTATCTCGAAAAAGATGAAGCGAGGTTTGGATCGTATCCCGGTTTGCTTTGGCGGCGTTGTGGAATTCGGCGGCCGATTTCTTCGAAGTGCGCTGCACCTCCATATCCGCCAGTTCCGCGTATTTTTCCATTTTTTGTTCGTACCGCTGCTGTAAGAGCGGATCGGAAAGCATCTCCGCCAGCGGGGGAGTCACCGTCATGGTGACACGGAAGGATATGCCCTCTTCGACCAGACGTTCGTACGAGGTGAGCAGAGGAATATACGTCTCGCTCATGGCTTCGAACAGCCAGTCCTCTTCCAGAAACTCGTCACACTCCGGATGGCGTATGTAGGGAAGATGAGCGTGTAATACGAGGGATAAATAACCCGTTGGATCGGCCATCGGACGTCGCTCCTTCGATGAATTATTCAGGTCATAGACTATACACCGCTTCGCCGAAAACACAACGTTGAAAGCACCTATCCCTTGACGACGGCCAGCGGTTCGAGGCGGAAGGCGATCTCGACGAGTGATTCCTGCTGTGCCATCACATCGTCGATATCCTTGTAGGCGGCGGGGGCTTCGTCGACGAGCGCGTTCGGTTTCGGCGCGGCGACGATTACATCCTTCATTTGACATTTGAAGTCATCCCGGGAAATATCCTTCTTGGCCTGCTTGCGTCCTTTGATCCGGCCTGCGCCGTGAGAGCATGAGCTAAACGACTCGGGACAGCCTTTCCCCCGGCCGATATAACTGGCGGTTCCCATCGATCCGGGGATGGTGACCAGTTCGTTCTCCGCCGCCCGCACGGCCCCCTTGCGGTGCACCAGCACCTTCTCGCCGTAGTGCGTCTCCCAGGCGGCGTAATTGTGATGAGTGCGCACTTCAAGGATTCTTTCGACAGGGTGACTGAACACCGCTTCGCAAATTTGGATCACGTTTTCCAGCATCCGTTCGCGGTTCTGCATGGCAAAATCCATCGCCCACTGCATCTCGTCTAAATACTGATGCGCTTCGGGAAGATCGAGCGGCAGGAATGCGTAATCCTTGGACAGGCCTTGTTCTTTCTGGCCGCCATAATCCTTCGCGATGCGGTGATAGGCGTTGGCGATCTTGAGTCCGATATTGCGCGAGCCGGAATGCAGCATGATCCACAGCCGGTCCTCTTCGTCTCTCTGCAACTCGATGAAATGATTTCCGCCGCCCAGGGTTCCCAGTTGGTTCGGAATTTCGTCCCGATGCTCCGCGACGATCGGCATTCGCTCTTCCAGTTCTCTTTTCTGATTCCCCTTGACCCGGATTCGGTCAATGATTTCGCCGTCTTGCGGTCTTTTATGATGCCTGAACCCGGTGGGAATTCGATGGAGGATTTCCTGCGCCAGTGTTTCTAGGTCGTTTCGCACACTGCGGCAACTGATGGGAGTCCGCGCGGCGATCATCCCGCAGCCGATGTCCACTCCCACTGCGTTGGGCATGACGGCTCCCCTCATCGCCATCACTCCGCCCACGGGCATGGCGTATCCCTGGTGCGCGTCGGGCATGACGGCGATGTGGTGGAAGGCGTGCGGAAGACGGGCGCAGAACTCGGCCTGCTGCTGCGCGCCTGGCTCCAGGCGTTCGACGAAATAGCGGATCGGAATTCCGGCATCGGACATGATTTATACTCGAATCGGCGAATAACTGATTTTAGTCTAAGGTTTACAGTTTTCAGCCGTGTTTTAAGTTTTTGATTGATGGATAATTGTGGGGCCATTCAAGGCGTTCGTCAATCGTTCGTTTTGGCAGGCTTCACAAAATACATGGCCACAAAACCGAGTATAACCAGGACGAGCATGGCAACCAGGAACAGGTCGAAGTGTTTGAGCAGGGGTTGTGCCTTCTCACCGAAGAAATAGAGCAGGGTTCCCACGAGGAAGAAACGTCCCGCCCGGCCGATGACCGACACCAGCATAAAGCGCCAGAAATTGATTCTGCAGAGTCCCCCGCCGATGGTGAACACTTTATACGGAATAGGTGTAAACGCCGCGATCAGCACTGCCCAGAAATCGTATTTGTTGTAGTAGGTCTCCACGGTTTCGAACATATCGCGGGTGAAGAGCCGGTTGACGAAGCGGGTGGAGACCAGCCACTCCACGACCGGACGCCCGCCGTACAGTCCGATGAAATAGCCCACGATCGCGCCCAGGATCGAGCCGGCCGTCATGATCAGGGCCAGGGTGTAGGCCATTTTCGGATGAATGATCCCCATGCCGATAAAGGGAATGTCGGGCGGGATGGGAAAAAAGGACGATTCCGCGAACGAGATTCCAAACAGCGCCACCAGGGCGTGAGAGGTGAATTCATCGCCTTGCACGACGAGGTCTTTGGTCCATTGGACGAGTCCGTGAATGAGATCGCTAATCAACAGGAGGCTCCTTCAATATGAAAAGTGTAATGAATTAGTCTGCCTTGATTGCCCGCTCTCAACAAGTGGTATGGAATCACTGATTGAAGGAACTGCTTTGGGATTTCCCGAACCTAAATTATATTGCCACCATTCCGCATCGTCGATCCCGTTGCCACTCAGGCCACCCGCCATCCAATAGGTATTGAGATCGTCGTCATACGCTTTGGACGCCAATGGATTGTTGACATGAATATAGACACTGCTGGCCGACGCGCCTGTGGGGATCGGGGTGGGGGCTGGTGTATTGGTTGGAATGGGTGTTGCGGTTGGCGGAGCCGCCCACATCTCGAAATCGAATTGTTAGACACACCACGAGTTGTTACTGTCCTGAGTGGCGATTTTACAATAGCGCGCGGTCACATTGGAGGTGAGCGTCATCGGATTCACTCCAGCATAAACCGAAAACGAACCGATTTATTCATGGTTGAATTGGGGGGGGGTGATCAGGGCAATCGCATGAAATTGTAGAAGAGTTATCCAGATAAAACTTTGAGAAGATAGTCATCACTCCATCCGGCTAGCAACCTTTTTGACTGTGTGCCGGTTTTTTGTGACTTTTCCTTTTTTAACACCGATTTTCGCGTTGGTTTAACCGTCATAGAAATATAAGAATCTCA
>CAZSIZ010000192.1:0-11953 GCA_964606645.1 uncultured bacterium | reverse complement strand
CAAAGTTTTATCTGGATAACTCTTCTACAATTTCATGCGATTGCCCTGCCGATTATCCCTGCTTTGATTATGGCAGCGACACGATGATAGTTGTAACCGGAATGCGCTCCGTTACCCATTTGTGTAGCGACGCCGCATTCATTCGCCACTTTGGTCGCGATGCGAACTTCATTAATGTTCTGGCCTAGAGGTTTCTCGCAGTAGACATGCTTTCCCATTTTCATGGCTTTGACACTGGCAGGGAGATGGACATGATCGGTACATGCAACAACGACCGCATCAATTTGCTTTTCTTCTTTGTCGAGCATGATACGATAATCGTGATATTTTTTTGTCTTGGGATGTAGATCGTATGTTTTTGCCGCTCGATTATCATCGACATCACAAAGAGCAACGATATTTTCACTGCTTACATTTCTCGCAACATGATACCCGCGCCCCCCGGCTCCAATGCAAGCGATATTAAGTTTATCGCTTGGAGATAATTGATTTGATGCGCCAAGCACGTGTCTTGGAACAACAGTGAATGCAGTTATTGATCCGGCTGCCGCAAAAATTGAATTACATAGAAAATCTCGACGTTTAGATCGTGTCTTACTGAGTGTCATAATTCCTTCACCTTTTTAAACAGTCTATGCGATTAATCAATCCTCATTTGTTTGATGGCGTCGCTTTCATACGCCTTAGTGCTGTACTCCGCTAAGAGTGTGCGATCATCAGATGTATAAGTTGTTTCACCATTAACGATTTTAATATTCGCATTGATCTCTTCTTCAAGGCGCATTCCGATGACAAGAAGATCAATCCGATCATCATCCAATACATGTCGGATAGCAGATCCGGGCAGTTTTGCTAAGTGCTTCTTCTCAAAATCGGGCACAATATATCCTGACCAGGCGCCGAGTATTCCTGCACCGATCACTTTCATCGCCGCGATTCCCATTCCTTTTTCATGAGCCTTGGCGACACAAGCATTGCGCAATTCAGTCATTCGAGCGCTAAAGATTTGATTGTGCCCTCTAGGGATATATCCATACGACAGCATGCAAAGATCAAAACCATCAGATTCAATTAATGCTAACGCTTTATCAAAATATGAATGCGCAGAAAAACCAATGAATCGAACAAGACCTTCTTCACGTAGTTTTTCCAGTTCGCCATGAATCTTCATGGCTTCATTAACAGTAATTTGCTCTAAACCTGGAGTACCATGAATCATGATTGCATCGAGATAATCAGTTTGAAGTTCTTTCAGTACTTTTTCGAACGCAGACCGAGTATGTTTCTCTTGCATTACTTCAACCTTGGATGTCAGAAAAACGTTGTCTCGGACACTGCTAAGTGCTTCACCTAGAATTTTTTGACTGTCAAAGTAGTTGCCCGCCGTGTCAAAATAGCGGATTCCTCGATTATATGCATAGCGTACCAATTTCACACGATCTTCATAAGACTTGGTATTCCCCCATTGTTTGGGAAGTGCTGCTCCACCGTAGGCAAGGATTGGCAGTTTGGCTTTTGTTTTACCGAATACACGGGTTGGGATCGTGTTTGTGAGTTTTAATTCTTTCTTCTTCGGTATGCTTCCAGACGATGCGTATGCAGAAATAGCAATCGCAGCCGTTGATTGTGTGACTTTCTTGATAAAACCACGCCGGTCAAATTTTTGGATTGCTTTGCTCATTGTCCTGCTCCTTCGTGACATCTATTTCGGTGTTGCCTCGCAGTGTGGATATCGGTAATCAGTGCCATCTTTTGTTGACACTTTTTGGGTAGAACCATCCTTTAATGTATAGAGATAGAGTGACGGGCTGGCATGGTACACAATTGCTGTTTCGTCTTTTGTCCAACGAGGGTATGCGAACCAGCGTTCTGCTCCTTCTTCGTTGGCAAACGGAACCGCATTAGTAATACTTGGTTTCTTTGCATCGAAATCGGCGATGTAGAGTGTACGGCCTGCGTCTTTGTATCTAAATCCCTTCTGATACTCAAAACAAACTTTTGTTTCACTTGGGGAGATACTGACGCGATCAAGTATTCCTTTTGCAGCCAAGTCACAGTCAATGCGTTCGAACTGAGGTTTCCCATTTGGATTTCGTGTCATTAGATAATATCCATGACCATGCTTTGGATGGTGAGATTGAACCAATATTCTCCCATCAATGAGAGATGTATACGCCCAGGTATGATATCTCTTATCAGTAAGAGCAACCTCTTGGCCGGGTTGATTGCCAACTTTACTTTGCATTACATAAAAACCACCCGTCTCCGTATTTTTTCTGTTCCAGATCGGTGTGTTAGTTCCATCACGTGTCCAAGTTTGGTTGAAATCAGTATGAGTGCCGTCGGTCAGTTGGTGGAAATCCGTTCCATCAACATTAATGATGCAGATTTGAGTTATCCAGTTGGTAACAACTGGGTCGTTCTTTAGCCGACGGAAAAAGACAAGCATGTCGCCGGTTTTCGACCAAGATGGTTTGAAATCCTGATGGCCTGATGTCAGCGGCTTACCTTCAGGTGTACCGTATTCGTTAACATGAATCTCGCCATTGCGGAAATATGAACCCCTAAAGCCTGTACCTTGAGTTTTTTCCTGAGCGCTCTTGTCGCTTGCTTTGGACAACAAAGCCGCTATCTTAGGGCGGGCTGCTTTAATCTGTTTGATGTCCAACTCCAGTTTCAACGCGGCTCCGACCGCCTGATAGAATCCTTCCAGTTCCTCGCTCCATTCGCCTTTGACCGTGTCCAGCGGAATTTCGGACCTTTCGTTTCGTGCGTTTACATCCGCATTTTTTTTCAGCAGCGCCCTTACGATCCCGCGATGTCCGAAGAACGCCGCGATATGCAGCGCGGTCGAACCATCATTGTTCTTGATGTCCGGTTTGGCCCCTTTGGCCAGCAACAGTCTTGCGGCATCGTGTTGCCCCGTAATCGCTGCAACCATCAACGGCGTCAATCCAATCGACGGCGCTAGATCGTTCAATCCCGTTCCCGCCTCGACGTGTTCTTCGATCGCTTCAAGGTTTCCTTCAGATGCAGCCGTCCAAATATCGACCGTTTGCTCCCAAGCCGCCGATTGCAGCCCGGTCAAGCCTAAACCTGCGAGTAATGCGACTACCAAAACAAGCGTGTTGATTCGTGTCATCGATCGTCTCCTCATATTTTCATTTTTACTCTAATCGCGATATCTTCTTACATCAGTGTTTCTTACCGGCCAAGGAAAGAGAGATGAACCCTCTGCCGCTTAATAGCGTCAGTGAATGAGCCGTCTCTCATCCCATTGCCTTATGGCTTTTCATTCTTGCTGGTTTCCATTCCACTTGTAAATTTTCAAGTTTTTCACCAACCACCTCAATTCGGTTTTTCCTTATCTCCCCTAATCCCATATCGAAACCCATGGTCAGTTGTTTTACTTTCTTCGTGCCGTGACTCATAATCCGTGCGGCGGAAGCGTCGGCGGCCATAATGTCACGGCTGGCGATGAGTGCCCACGAGCCAAGGCGTTTCTTCATATCCAATGTTTTGCCGCCTTGATCGGTAGAGGGGCCGTCGCTCTCCAAACCGATAGAAAAATCGATGATAGACAGTGTGGGTTTTATTGACTTGACAATATCCAGATAAACTTGCGCGATCGATTGAGGGCTGCTGTGGTCGAAGGAATCTCGATTCCACCTTGAGTTGTCGATCAACTGAGCGTAACGGGATAGCGGAGTGATTCCGATAAAGTTTTTGGTCGCCAGTGTGAGCTGCGCCCAGGAATGCGTTTTGGCGACTGGAATGGAAATGACTTTATCCGCGTTGGCTACCAAATTGGATATGGCTATCTTTTTATGTCGTGTTTTCGATGGAATATCGATCCAGCCAGATGAGTCTGTCTCGAGACACGCCAACGTGACTGTCCCTTTATATTTAGAACTGAGCCGGTTCGCTTCTTTGACGAGATTGGTTTTTCCATCCAGAGTGACGGCGTGTTGCCAATCGAATGTTTGTAATTGAGTTCCTTCACCAATGATGACTTCTTTGGCTCCCGCTTTTAGGCACTCTTCAGTCACCGCGATGATGATTTCAGGTTTTGTGCACTCACCGATCAGAAAGCACTTGTTGTATTTTGCCCACGGAATCGTGACGAAATTCGGTTTGATGAAAACCGTCTCCCCTTGATTGACAAAAGTGTCAATTCCCCCCAACGCATTGATCGCATCCCGCGTCATCGAATCCAAATTATTGCCGCGAATCGCCGATACTTTCGCGTTGAACTTCGGGGGAGACTCCCCGGCAAATCCTCGATTGGTAATTAAAGACCATGGCGATACTACGGCGGCTGCCGCTCCAATTTTCAAAATATCACGCCGCTTTGTTTTCAGCATTGCTTTTTCCTCTTTTATAGTTATATCTTGAGCATTTAGCATCAAAATAATGTCGCTTACTCATGACGCAACGCTTCGATAGGATCGAGGTTAGCTGCGCGAATAGCCGGATAAATTCCAAATAGAATTCCAATCCCCATACTAATACCAAGTGAAAAAGCTAAACTGGCAAACGTAACAACAGTAGGCATCTCTGAAAAGTATGTGATAAGCCAAGGCACAAGCATACCAATCCCAGCGCCGATTAATCCGCCACAGGTAGAAAGGACGACTGTTTCAATAAGGAAATGAATGACAATTTGTTTTTTCTTGGCACCGATAGCACGTCGTATGCCGATTTCGCGTGTAAGTTCAGTTACAGATGCCAGCATGATGTTCATGATACCAATCCCACCGACCAACAGGCTGATCCCTGCAATTGAGCCCAAAACGATGTTAAATGTCCGTTTTGTCGCTTCGGCCTGACGAAGCAGGGCTAAAGGAATACTTATTTTGTAGTCTTCTTTCTTATGAAACCGTTTTAGCATCGATTCGATTCCGCTTGCTGTTGATTTCACTTGATTCGTGGTATTCACTTGGGCAATGATTTGATGCAATTCCACTTTTTCGCGAATATCTGAGCCGGCGATGCTTTTAAAAAGCATATCGCCAAATCGCTTACGAGCGACGTTCAATGGAATATACGCATCGATTTCTTCGTCGAGTGTTTGGGTTTCACTTCCGACCATGCTTGCGTTTTTAACAATGCCAATGACTTCAAAATAATCGCCGCCCAACTTGACATTTTCACCGACGATATTTTTAGTCGCCAGCAGTTTGCGCACACCGTGCTCCGTTAAAACCACGACATTTGAAAAATTCACAAAGTCATTTTGTGTTAAGATACGTCCACTCAAAATGGGCGCTTTACCAGTTCAAACCAATCAACAGTTGTGCCGATAATGCGCAGTTCAAGTGACCACATTCCTAACCGACCTGCTTTGCGCACCACTTTAACCGGGACGGTTTTGCGAACAGACGGCATCCCTGCTTTAATCCGTCTCTCATCTTCATACCACAGCCCGTAACTGCTGATTTTTTCATCTTTGTTGACGGTCGTTTCTTCTTCGAGTGACTTGGTGGAATTGATGATGATATTGAGACTGCCTAAACTGCGGATGCGGTCCAGGGCGTCTTTACTGGCACCTTCACCAACCGCCAGCATCGCGATCACGCTGCCCACGCCGAACACCACGCCCAGCATCGTAAGAAACGAGCGCAGTTTGTGCAGCAGTAAATTTTTAACACCCAGATTTACTTCTTTTACGTATTTTGAAATGGCCATTATTTGTTTGTCACCACCTGTTCAATTTTGCCGTCTTTCAAATACATGTGCTTACTCGCGTAGGAAGCGATCTCTTCTTCATGTGTGACCATCAAGATGGTTTTGCCTTGCTGGTTGAGTTCGGTGAGTATCTTCATAATTTCCTTGCTGGTGGATGAATCCAAATTTCCAGTCGGTTCGTCCGCCAACAAAATGGCTGGATCATTCGATAGCGCTCTGGCCACTGCCACTCGCTGCTGCTGACCACCGGAAAGTTCCGTGGGTTTATGGTTCAAGCGGTCGCCTAAACCGACCTTGTCGGCTAAGAATATGGCTCTTTCGCTGCTTAACTCCTGGTCAATGCCTTGGTAATACATGGGTAGTTGAATGTTTTCCTGAACGGTGGATTGAGGGATTAAGTTAAAACTTTGGAAAATAAATCCCAGATGCTTGAGGCGCATATCGCTGAGCTGATCATCATCGAGTTCACTGACATCCTGTCCGCTCAAAAAATAATGGCCCTTGGTGGGGCGGTCCAGGCAGCCTAATAAATTCAGCATGGTGCTTTTTCCTGAACCACTGGAACCGAGAATGGCCCAGAAATCCCCTCGATAGAAGGATAACGTTACCGAATCAAGTGCCCGGACTTCTTCAGAACCCATCATGTAAGTCTTATGTATGCCCTCTAAATGAGCCGCGATATCCGTTGATGTCGATTGGATTGGTTGTGTGTGCATGATTGTTTTTCCTGTACTCTCGTGTCAGAACGACGATCCATCATTCTCCATTTGAGTGAACTTATTCCACTTCTTTTTTCTCTGATTGCGATTTAACGGATTCTGTCTTGATCGATTCTTTCTTAACCGGTTTTTCATTGGGCTTTTCAATTTTCAGGTGATATTTCGAGCAACATGATAGCCTCGTCCCCCTACGCCGATACAGGCGATGTTGAGTTTGTCATTGGGGGCTAATTGATTGGAGGCTCCCACTACGTGTCGCGGAACAATGGTGAATGCACTTGCTGTTCCGATGATTGATTTACTCAAAAAGTTGCGACGTGTAGTGATATTCCTATAAGTTGGCATGGTTCGTTCCTTTCTAATACTCCTCGGTGGGGGAAATCAATTCAATCTCAGTGATTACCAAACCGACTTGATTGTATAAGGTGTGACACCAAATCGATTCAACAACCAGGTGGAACGGATCACTTGGTAGTTTGTCTTTCCATTTAATGAGCAAAGGATCGAGTTCAAAATCCTGGAGATCAAGAATCGCTTCAAAATCTTCTCCGCCTTGAAACTCGCTAGCGGGTCGAATGGTCTGGAAATTTCCCGCGAACTCTCCATTGCGATGCCGTAACGTTACTCCAAAATAGATATGATTAGACGATGCAATATGGCCACGCACTTTAAAACGAGACGTGGGCTGAAGTATGACAGGTGGCTCGTCACCGCGTGTCACTCCTATGGACGCCGCGTAGATTGTTTTTCCCTCGAATATTGTATAGGGGACGGCTCTTAGTTTGGCCTCTTGTTCGTTTGTCTTGGGAGACCATTTTCCTCCCACGGAGTCAGGCCCTAGATGCAACTGACTCTTCCAATGATGGACAGCGTCGGGAGCCGATAGTGGCAGCATGTCACGATCGGCAGCGGCGGTCACTCTGTGTTTGGCAGGCACATCAACCACATTACCATCGCTGAGCCGTTTCACCCGCACGTTTCCTTCGCTGACTTTGAGCGTTGTTTCCGATAATCCTGCCTCAACTTCAAACTGCGTCCCCAAAACTTCAAGCAGAGCGGAGCGCGTGTAGATAAGCATCGGCCTGCCCTTCGGTTGAGGTTTCACATTACTAGACACATTTCCTTCTTTGAGATACAGTTTTTTTTGCTCATGATCCGAAAATGTGAGCATCGAATTCCCCGAAATGGTCACGGTCGAACTGTCATTGAACTTTAATTCAAACCATGAGTCTGGGGTTAATCCTTCGATAGTTCCCCCTGATAATTTTGCTCCAGTCTCCAGGTCATGAATAACACGCCCCCCGTCGCCAATCCATTGCAGAGAGCCGCTCAACCCCGTGATTGTGGCGATTTTGCGTTCGACACTCGGTTGTTGAAAAAATAAACTGAAGACCACCACCACAAACATGGCAGCAGTCACCGCCCACGGCAGTTTGCTAAGAGAGGAGCGAGGAGTGACCACTTTTTTGGTTGCCAACTGTGAAAGATGCTGCATGACTTTTTGAGCAAAGTGAACATTGTCTGCAGGAAGTCGAGCCATTGTTTCACCCACAAATTTTGCTTGCCGCGACTCGCTGTCCTGTGCAATCAATCCCAGCAGGCGGTGCAGTTGATAACTATCCGCCGCCATCTCTAGCAATCGATCGTCTTCTGCGACAAGCGTTCGAAGTTCTGTGATTCCAGATTCATCGATTTCGCCTTCTAGGTAGTCGTTCCACAACTCGACAAAGCGTTCGTCCCTGTTCATGACGATTCTCCTTCGGCTGACAGTCGCGCTTCAACACAGGCTTGAAGTTTGCGACGCACTTTCCACAACTGTTTCTTAACCGCTGTTTCCGAACGGCCACTGCGAGCGGCCATCTCTTTTAATGGAATTTCGTCTTCGTAACGCCACTGAATAAATCGCTGAAGGTGTTGGCCAAGTTGCCCTAGGCACTTCTGTAAATGTTCAAGACGAGGCTCATAGAAATCTGGTCGTTCAGAACTCCGACGTTCCAACTCTCGTTGCAACAGATCAGGAGCGTACCGAGCGTGGTAATCCGCGATTCTACGAAGGCGGGACATTTCGGTTTTTAACTGATAACGGGCAATCGTAAACAGCCAAGCGGCAAAATTCGTCTCCAATTCATAATCATCAAGACGAGTGAATACCTCGACAAAACTGAGTTGCGCCACGTCATCCACATCAATCCCTGGTGGTGATTGCACCGCGAGCCATGCACGCAGCGGGCGTTCAAATCGGCGGACCACAACCTCGAAGGCAGCCGTATTGCCACGGCGAACGCTTCGGATCGCATCATCAATAGTAGAATCATTTGTCATATCTTGTGTCATTGTATGGTTATGGCAGCAATCGCTGCGACGTTACCCCACGGTTACTAATTTTTGGGATGTTTCACATCTAATGAGTCGGTTTGCCTATTCGTGACGCAACGCTTCTATCGGATCCATGTATGCGGCTTGCCGAGCAGGATAGACTCCAAACACAATCCCCACGCCAAGTGAAATAACCAAGGACAAAATAACCGACCACGTAGCGATACGCGGTTCAAGCATGTAAACAATGGGTGGCAGGAGGTCAGGATTAATCATCGTCACAACAAACCGCATCCCTCGAAACAACGGACCACACAAAAGACCAAACAGAACTCCCAATAAGCCACCGCTGGCTGTTAGCACCACGGTCTCGGTAAGAAACTGCTGGATAATATACTTGCGTTTTGCGCCTAATGCTCGGCGTATCCCGATTTCGCGAGTGCGCTCGGTTACGGTGGCGAGCATAATGTTCATGATGCCGATCCCACCCACGAGAAGTGAAATACCAGCGATGACCACCAGCAAGACATTGAACATGGCCCGCGTTCTTTCTGCCTGTTTCAATAGTTCCTTGGGTACGACAACGGCGTAATCTTCTTTATCGTGATATTTCTTGAGTAAGGTTTCGATAATCGCCGCCGTTTCGTCAACGTCACTTATAGTGTTAACACTGACGGTTATCTGGCTCAGTTCAACCAGTTCTCCTTCAAAATCGCCCCCAGCCGTGCGCTTCATGACAAGATCACCCACACGATGGCGTAGTGTTTTCAACGGGACATACGCATCCAAGTTATACTCTCTGGCGTCAAGACTACCGCCAATCGCAGCCGAAGCCATACGAGGTTTGGTTTGGCCAATCACGACATAGAATTCACTCCCCACCCAAATCGCCTGGCCTATTGGATTTTCATAGGGGAAAAGTCGTTTCGCTGTGTCGTCCGCCAGCACAACAACCTTCTTGCCACGGTCGCGTTGAGTCAACCATCGGCCTCGCGCAATCTCTAGTCGGTTCAGTTCAAAGTAATCCTCGACGCATCCTACAAGTTTGGCATTGGCTGTTCGGTTTCCCAAACGAAGATCGAAGAGAACCTCACGCATGGGGACCGCGCGGCAAATGCTGGGTATGTTTGAAACGATTCGCTTATAGTCGTCTCGTAACAGACCGTAATTTGTAACGCGATTATTGGCGTCCTGGCCATCATTATCCGACATCGGCTTTTTGGTTCGAACAATAATGTTGGTTGCGCCGAGTTCCAATATTTGTTGCTGGGCACGATAACTGACACCTTCTCCCATCGCGACTAACCAAATCACGGTCGCGGTACCGATAAAGATGCCCAACGCCGCCAGAAGGGCACGCATTTTATGCACCAACAGGTTGTTTAAGCTTGGTCGAATAGTTTGGATAAAGAATCTCTTCATAGTGTTGTCAACGGTCCATAACAGGACGGGCGCGTTTGCCGTTCGTGCGAATCAATCTCACTTTTTTTATTTCGAATTCGCTTGATTCGGTTTAACCGATTCCTGTTTCGTTTTCTGCTTCTTCAAGTCACTAGACTTCTTCAGATCACTCGTTTCAGAGCGTTTTAACTCAGGGTTTGATTCAACAGAATCCGACTTCAGAGCAGTCGTAACGTTGAAAGACTTAAGCGCATCTAACTGTGCTTCTTCAATAATAGCCAGTGGATTAAGCAGAACCTCATCCCCTTCTTTCAACCCTGCCTTGATGACAATAAAGGAGTTGTCAGTGTCACCGAGTTGAAGCGAACATCGTTCTGCTCCATTGGCTGTCTTGATCCAACAGAAATCTCCCTCTACTGTTTCGAGTACGGCGGCGACGGGTATGGTTAACACATCCGCATACTGCTCCATGATCAATTCAACCTCGGCACTCATCCCAGGTTTCAGACCTTCCTCTGCAGGCAGTTCAATGATGGTATCATATTTCACCACATTTCCTGTCCACCAACCTGCAGGTCTTGTAACCAATGCAACCGAAGATACTTTTCCATTAAGCGTCCGATCGGGTAGCGTAACCTTGGCAGGCAATCCTGGTTTGATGCGATCCACGATCGATTCGTGAATCCCAACGGTCACCTGCATCTTAGCGAGGTCTGGCATGAGTAACAGCGTTTGATCTTGATGTACCGTGGCGCCTTCTTCGATCTCGGGCGCTTGCTTCCACTGCGCGGTGGAGGGGTGAATCACCAAGCCTTTTCTATCGGCCTTAATTACACAGTACTCGAGTTCCTCCAATGCTTGGTCGCGGCGAATGTCATCCATTTTGGATCGTTCATCCTCCGCTTTCAATCTTGCTTTGGCTGCCTTCAAGTTGCCTTTCAGGGTTTCAAGTTGCATGGCCTTGGTGTATTTTTTCAGAACATCAATCTGGGTTTCTTTAACATCAACGTACAACTCCGCTTGTGTGACTGCGAACGTTTTCTCCTCAACTTCTAATTCACTGACATAGCCTCGTTCGGCCAACATTTCAGCATGGGCAAGCATATTTTCTGCAGTGCGCAGATTCGACTGACCGATGGCGATATCCTTTTCTAGTGTCATTAACTGCGTGAGATATCGCCCCTCAAGGTACTCCGGAATTGCCAGTTCCGCTCTCACTACATCTGCTCTGGCTCGTTCGGCTCCCGACCTGGTCCATAGAGCATACTTTGAGCGTTCGTTGATAGCGTCTTCGATAGCCAGGGTATCCAGTCGGACCAATTCATCTCCTGGATTCACCTCTGTCCCGCCCTCGACCACCCATATAACTGTACTCTGGCCTCGCACTTTGCATTTGATTTCGGTGTTTTCAGAACTTTCGAGCGTCCCTTGTTCGATGACAGAGATCATGAGGTCGCCGCGTGCGATTGTGTGAGTTAATTGAGTTCCGATCTTCTGCGTTGAATCGCTGGCACCTAGAATAAACGCAACTGACGACACCGAGGCTGCAATGACACTCATCGCTATCAGAGTACGTTTCCACCATTTACCTGCTTGCTGTCTCCTAAGCGGTTGCGCACTTGGTAGAGGTTGCCCGCTCCGTTTTTCTGGAAGTTTGTCAGTTGGCATGGTCGGACTCCAGTTTTACAGGCTGGTTTAAATCGTTGTTGGATTCAAGTGAATCCTGCTTTTGAGGTTTTGTTTTATCGAGTGGTTTTAGTGCCTCTATTTGCGCTTCATCAACGAATGAGAGTGGATTAAGCACGACCTCATCTCCTTCTTTCAGCCCT
>CAZSIZ010000191.1:345-11968 GCA_964606645.1 uncultured bacterium | reverse complement strand
AAACGCGGTGAAGAGGAAATTCATGCCGAACCGCCCCTGCCCCCGCACGAGATCGCGTTGAACGGTCTGCGCGAATTACGCGAGCGGCAGGATTTGATCGAAGGCAGGCAATACAAGCAATTCTCAACCATACTCAGCGAAATAATTCGGATATACATCGGCGGGCGCTGGGACATCTCGGCGATCGACGAAACCACGGAAGAGATTCTCGAAAACTTAGCCAACGCCGATCTACCGCCGGGAGTCGACAACCATTTCCAGGAATTCTTCATCGCCTGCGACTTGATGAAATTCGCCAAACACGAGTTACCCGATTCCGAACTAATGGGCTTGATCGATATCGCGGAAGAGATCGTCGAGCAGACGAAGGAAACGCACATCCTCGATGCGATCAACGGAACGGTTAAAAACGAACCGCCAAGCCTTTCCAACCCTGACCACAGCGAAATCCAGAACGAGGAGTTGGAAAAAGTCGAATAATCATGCGTTTTGCCTTTCCGATCTATTTACTATTACTTCTAGTCATTCCTTTGCTGGCCTGGCGCTACGCCACCCGTAAGGGAACCGCTCCCCTGGTCTATTCCGACATCGGCCGGATCAAGCGCGCCTTCGGAACGACGGGAACAAGGCGTCCCGTCGCCTATTCGATTCGCAACTCGCTTTTCGCGGCGCGTCTGATCGTTTTATCGTTATTCATCCTGTCGCTGGCGCGTCCTCAAGCCGAGCTGCTGACCAGCGAAGTCTTCACCGAAGGCATCGACATCATGCTGACCATCGACGTCTCCAACAGCATGAACCTGATCGACCTCGACCTTCAAAGAAAACGAACCCGCATCGATGTCACCAAAGAAGTCGTTAAAACCTTCATCGACGGACGCCGGAACGACCGCATCGGGATGACCGTCTTCGCAACGGACGCATTCCTCCAATGCCCTCTGACAGTGGATTACGGTATCGTAAAGAACTTTCTGGAAAGTGTTCAAATTGGAATCATTACCGCCAACAGCACCGCGGTCGGAAACGCCGTCGCCTCATCCCTGAACCGCCTGCGCTATACCGAAGCCAAAAGCAAAGCGGTTATCCTCATCACCGACGGGGCCAACAACGCCGGACAGATCGACCCCCTGACAGCGGCGGAAATGGCCAAGGCGTTGGGCGTAAAAATCTACACCATCGGAGTCGGTGGACACGACACCCCCTATATCATTCAAAACCACCCGCTCTTAGGTTCCCAGCTAACCCCCGTATCGGGAGCGGAAAAGGTAGACGAGGATTCGTTGAGAAAGATCGCACAAATTACGGAGGGCCGTTACTTCCGAGCGGCGGACACATCCCAATTCAAATCCATCTTCGATGAAATCGATTCACTAGAAAAAACCAGGATCGTTTCGGAAGGCAACCGCCGCTTCCAGGAATTATTCACGTTCCTGTTATTTCCGGCGCTGTTTTTGCTGGCCATAGAAACATTCTTATCGAATACGCGTTTTCGGAAATTGCCATAACGAAACGGCAAAAAGTCGAAAACACTTTGAGCAGTCTATCCAACAAATAGTGTTGTGTAGCCAAGTCCCCTCTCCCTCTGGGAGAGGGTTAGGGTGAGGGAAAACTGGAAACACGATATCTTGCCGTTTCGTCTGCAAGGTTTAACTTTTTACAGGAACGTCTGTCATGACTTTTGGATCGCATGAAATACTCAATACGCTCTGGCTGCTGATCCCACTCTACCTCTTCCTTCGCTGGACGTGGAAGAAGCGGTTGAACGCGCTGAAGAAATTCGGACGCATCGAACTGCTCGAACGGCTGATGGAAGGCGTCAGCCGCAAGAAGCAGAAAGCGAAACTCGTCATGCTCTTTTTCGTTTTCGCCTTTACGTTCGTGGCGCTTTCGCGTCCCTTGTGGGGGCGCAAGGAGCATCAGATCGTCTCGCGGGGCCACGACATCATCGTCGCCTTGGATGTGTCGCGCAGTATGCTGGCCGAAGACATCAAACCCCACCGCTTGGCGAGAGCCAAACACGAAATCTCCGCCCTCTTCGAGCGCATGAAAGGCAACCGCATCGGTCTGGTCGTCTTCGCCGGTGACGCATTCGTTCAATGCCCTCTGACACTCGACTACGCGGCGGCTACTATATTATTAAGCGAGATCGATACCGGTTCGGTTCCCGTGCCCGGCACGGCGGTTTCCAAAGCCATCGATAAAGCCATCGAAGCCTTCCCGCCGGGCGATCGTGAATCGAGGGCCGTCATCCTGATTACGGATGGAGAAGACACGATAGGGGATCCCAAAGAAGCCGCCGAACGCGCCGCCAACGAGGGCGTCATGATCTACGCCATCGGCATCGGTGATCCCATTGGCGTTCCCATCCCCATCCGCGACGAATCCGGTGGCCTCAGAGAGTACGTCAAGGACCGGGACGGAAACGTGGTTTCCAGTAAACTGGACGAAGAGACCTTGCGGACGATTTGCCTGACGACCGGGGGCGCGTATTATCCCGTGCGGGCGGACACATTCGAACTGACCGCTATCTACGAGCACATGGAGCAGCGCCGTCAGCAGCGCCAGCTTCAAACCCGGTTCGTCTCTCTATACGAGGAGCGCTATCAATATTTTCTATTGCCCGCATTGCTTCTTCTGCTGATCGAAATGCTGCTCTCCGACCGCAAGCGCGCCCCCAAACCAACCGTCGGCGGTTTCGATCGAGAGGGGACAGGGTCTAGTAATCTGACCAACTAATAATGCCGGATAGCCAAATCCCCTCTCCCTCTGGGAGAGGGTTAGGGTGAGGGAAAACTGGATTGTCATTGTAGGGCCAGGCCCCTGTGCCTGCCCTGAGCAACCCATTCATCGAATGGAGAAAACTGAACATGAAAAAGACCATAACACTGATTGCCATCGCGGTATTGGCGTTTATCCAGATGGGATTTATCAATCCCCTGCGCGACCGTGTGGAAAAGGCGAACGAACTCTATTTCGACGGAAAATACGAAGAGTCCATCCAGCAGTATACCGACATCGCCGCCACGCACGCCCCCGAATCGAAAGAACTGCGCTTCAACATCGGCAGCGCCTGGTTTCGTCAGGAAAAATACGAAAAAGCCATCGAGGAATACCAGCAGGCCGTAGGCGCCTCGGACGAAAAACTGGAAGCCAAAGCGCATTACGGCATCGGCAACGCCTGGTTCCGCCAGGAAGATTACGCCAAAGCAATCGAATCCTACATCCGCTCCCTCAAACTGAACCCGGACGACGAAGACGCCAAATACAACCTCGAAGTCGCCCGCCGAAAACTCAAAGAGCAGATCGATAAGAATAAAGACAACCAACAACAGCAGGATCAGCAGAACCAAGACCAACAGAATCAAGACCAGCAGAATCAAGACCAGCAAAACCAGGACCAGAATCAAGACGAACAAAAAGAAGATCAAAAGGAACAAGAGCAAAAAGAACAAAACCAAGCCGAACAGAAAGAACAGCAGCAAAACGATTCCCAGCAGCAGCCGCCTCCCCAGGAAATGACCAAGGAGCAGGCCGAGCAATTATTAAACAGCCTTGAAGAAGACGAAAAGGAAAAACGCAAAGAACGCCGCCAGCGGCCCACCTCGAACGGCCGCCGGACCGATAAGGATTGGTAAACCGGAAATCGTGAATTCAACGATCCATCGCATCCTTTCTAAACGCCGCACCTTCGGTTTTCTCAGCCTCTTTTTGGGACTGACGGCTTGTGCCGTCTCCGCATTCGGCGAAATCACGATCGGCGTTACGTTGGAAAAGAACGTGCTCAAGGAGGGCGAATCGACGGAAATGCAGATCGCGATTCGGGCGACTGGAGCCGACACCGTTCAGCAAGCGCCTCCAAAACCCGAAATCGCAGGCCTCAATTTCCAATACGTCACCCAAAGCTCCAACCGCTCCTTCTCCATGATCAACGGCCAGACTCATTCAAGCATGGACATCAAGTTATATTATGAAGTCTACGCCATGAAGAAAGGCCGATACGTCATCTCCGGAATCAGCCTTCCCTCTAAGGGGGGACTCGTCCAAGCCAAACCGGTCGAGATCACGGTCTTCGCGGGAGAAAAACCCGCCCCCGCTCCCAAACTGGGCACTTCCGAGCTGGCTGGCGACACTCGCTACAACGTGTACGTCTTGTCAAGCACTGATAAAAAAGAGTACTTCGTGGGCGAAGAGGTCATCGCTTCGTATCGCACGCTGTTCCATCAGCAATCGAAACAATGGATCGACTACAACGCCGCCAACAATCGGAGCTACGTAGTTTTCAAAGAAAAACGCGGCAATCTCAAAGACTTCCTCAGCGAAGAAGTCAACCTGAGATTCAAGGGCAAATCCACAATGGTTCGCCCTGAAAACAGCCGGGAACTCTTTTTCCAGCGCCCACTCATCAACTACGTCCTCTATCCCTTGAAAGCCGGTGAATTCACCCTCGATCCCCTCGACATGGAATTCATGCTGCGGCCCAACCGCCGAAGCCCCATCCCGGTTAAGATTCACCCCAAGCCCCTGCCGATCACGGTCAAACCTCTTCCCCAGGAAGGAAAACCGGACATTTTCGAAGGCGCCGTGGGTACTTTCTCACTTGGAAGCAATGTCGATTCGCTTGAAATCGAAGCGGGAGACACAGTCACCCTGAAAGTCACGCTGGAAGGATTCGGCAACCTCAAAAACGCCCCTCAACCCGTTCTGCCCGACTTGACCAGCTTCGACCGATTCGACCCCACAACCAAAGACAGTATCATCACCACGGAAAAAGGCATGAGAGGCCGGATCGACTATTCCTTCGTTCTCATGCCCCACGACATCAACGCAAACCAGATCGGCCCGGTCCGTTACGCCTATTTCGATCCCAAGCAGAAAAAATACATCACGCTTCAAACCAAACCGATTTCGCTGACCGTCACACCACCGAAAAATGGATCGATGCGAAGCGGCAATCCATACAGCGTCAACCGACGGATCATCACGCGGACCGGCGACGACTTCCGCTTTATCACCACCGGCCCCGCCAGCCTGTCGGTCGTCTTTCTCCCGATCTATCGAACCAAGGCGTTCTGGTTTGCCGCGATCGTTCCGATTCTATTATTAGCGGCTACTTTTATATGGAAACGGCGACAGGATTTCCTTGCGCTCAATCCCGCTGCCGCCCGAAGCAGACGCGCTCCCCGGCTGGCTAGAAAATTCCTGGCCGATGCGGGACACGCTTTAAAAAACGGAAATTCCGAGCACGTCTATCCGCTTCTGAGTAAAGCCATCACCGACTATATCGATTTCCGATGGAATCTATCCTGCGCCGGGATGACGGTGTTGGAACTCAAAGAGAGCCTGACCGGCCTCGGCCTGGAGGAAGCGCTCACGGGATCGATCGTCCAAACCCTGGAAACCTTCGACAACGCCCGCTTCTCCGGTTCGCAACTCGACAGCGGGCAGATAACGCGCGACTACACCGAAACCGAAACGCTTCTGCATGAGCTGATTAAATCGAAAACGGAACGGTAGACACGATGCGACTGCGACAAGTAATTCAATGGCGGCCAGCCGTCCTATTGATTTTATCTCTAAGCCTTGCGGCCTTTCAGGCAGCGTGGCCCGCTCCAAATGATTCCTCGACGCTCTCCTCTGCCTACGATCAGGGATTGGACAAACAGGAAATCTTCGAGCAGGCCAATCGTTTTTACCGCGAAGGCGAACTGGAAAAGTCCCTCGAAGGATATCTCTATCTCGCGAATCTAGGAATCAAGAACGGCCGCTTGTTCTACAACTTGGGGAATACGCAATTCGCTTTAGGCGAAATCGGACCGGCGATGCTCTGGTACGAACGCGCCTTGAAATACCTCCCCCGCTTCGAGGACCTTCGCGTCAACTACGAATACGCCCAAGGCGCACTGACCGATGAGGAATTTCGAAGGCCGGAATACGGCGGAACCACTGGTTTTCTGCTTCGCCTTCACCGCCTGCTCAATCTCCGCGAATCGCTCGTTCTTACATTGGTTTTATTCTGGCTGACCGCTGCCGCCCTCATTTTGCGCGCGTCGATTGGGCGTGGCTTTCTCGAACGATGGCTCCGAATCCCTTGTTGGATCGTGGGGATTGCGTTTATAATTATCTGTTTGTCTTCCGCCTTCAAAATCGATCGCCAGGAGCGGATCGCCGAAGCGATTGTCATGAGTCCGGCAGTGGAAGTGAAGACCGGTCCCGGAAAGGATTTCTCCACTTCCTTTTCTCTCCATGAAGGTTTAAAGGTCGTCTTGATTCAGGAACAGGGCGGATGGAAACGCATCGTCTTACCGGGGAACACGACCTTCACCGGCTGGCTGCCCGCCCAAAGTGTGGAAGCCATTTAACCGATCCCGGACCCGGTTCTCAATTCCGAACACGTTCAGGCGATTTTCTCGTTACGAATCGTCTTATCGATATTATTCCAAAACTTGAGTTAGAAGGAGTGCATTACCAATGGCCGCGAAAGACCTGATTTTTGAAGAAGAAGCACGGCTCGGTCTCCTGCGTGGAATCGAAACGCTGGCACAAGCCGTCAAAGTCACTTTGGGCCCCAAAGGACGCAACGTTGCGATCGACAAGAAATTCGGAAGCCCCACGATGACGAAAGACGGCGTCACCGTCGCGAAGGAAATCGACCTGGAAGATCCCCTGGAAAACATGGGCGCTCGTCTCGTTCGTGAAGTCGCCTCTAAAACCAGCGACATCACCGGCGACGGAACCACCACCGCTACCGTCCTCGCCGAAGCAATTTATAAAAAAGGACTCCGCATGGTCTCCTCAGGCCGCGATCCCATGAAACTCAAACGCGGGATCGAACTGGCCACGGACGCGGTTGTCGACAAAGTCCTGTCGATGGCCAAGCGGGTCAAAGACAAGGAAGAGGTCGCCCAGGTCGCTTCGATTTCCGCCAACAACGAGCGCGAGATCGGTGAGTTGATCGCCAACGCGATGGAGCAAGTCGGCCAGGACGGCGTCATCACGGTTGAAGAAGGCAAAGGAATCCAGATGGAACTGACCATGGTCGAAGGAATGCAGTTCGACCGCGGATTCCTCTCCCCCTATTTCGTCACCGACGCCGAACGCATGGAATGCGTCTTGGAAAATCCCTACATCCTGCTACACGAAAAGAAAGTCTCCAACATGCAGGAACTGCTCCCGCTGCTTGAAAAAGTAGCCCAAAGCGGCCGTCCCCTGCTGATCGTCGCGGAAGACGTCGATGGCGAGGCACTGACAACCTTAGTCGTCAACAGTATTCGCGGCATTTTGAGAGTCGCGGCGATCAAAGCCCCTGGATTCGGAGATCGGCGAAAAGCAATGCTGATCGATTTGGGAATTCTCACCGGCGGTCAGGTCGTCAGCGAAGACCTGGGCATCAAGATCGAAGGGCTGGCGTTAAGCGATTTAGGACAAGCCAAAAGCGTCACCATCGACAAAGACACGACAACGATTATCGAAGGATCCGGCAAAAAATCCGAAATCAAGAACCGCATGGACCAACTGCGAACGATGATTGTCGAAACCACCTCCGACTACGACCGGGAAAAATACCAGGAACGCCTGGCCAAGATGTCCGGAGGCGTGGCGGTCATCGGTGTCGGTGCGGCCACAGAAGCGGAGATGAAAGAAAAGAAAGCCCGCGTGGAAGATGCCCTGCACGCCACTCGCGCCGCCATTGAAGAAGGTATCGTACCCGGCGGCGGAGTCGCCTTGATCCGGGCCACTGCCGCGATCGGCAAACTCGGTCTCGAAGGCGACGTCGAAGCCGGTGCACAAATCCTGGCCGACGCGATGTCCGAACCGGCCGCTCATATCGCCTGCAACGCCGGTGAAGACGGCCCGGTCATCGTTCAGAAAATCATGAATGAAAAAGCCAATAAAGGCTTTAATGCGCTGACGGGCACGATGGAAGACCTGGTCAAAGCCGGGATCATCGATCCCGCCAAGGTCGTCCGCACGGCCCTTCAGAACGCCGCCAGCGTCGCCGGGCTTCTGCTGACAACCGAATCCGTCGTCGTCGAGTTGCCCGAAGATGAACCGGAACACCCACACGCGCACTAGCACTTTGTCCAACATATTTTGACGGGTAAAACAATTGTGTAGGGGCAGGCCCCTGTGCCTGCCCAAGACAATCCAACCCGGCATTAGCATCGAATAACAGTCGCAATCGTGTGTCATAAAAGTCCCCTCTCCCTCTGGGAGAGGGTTAGGGTGAGGGCGATAATGCAATAACATATCGATAATCCGAATCCCTTTTGTTTCTGTATAAACCGAATTTAAGTGATGGAAAATAATAATTCAAAATTCGACTGACAACTGAAAACTGACCCGATGTTGAATCCATCGCACAAAACCAACAGCCCGTGGCACGCCGCGGGCTGTTTTATTCAACGGCATCCCATCCTGCTTTGTGCGCTGTTATTCCTCTTTTTCTGGCTTTACCGTTCACAAATTTACTCCGGCGACGGGGACCAGTTGGAGCGCATGGTCTCGGCGGGTATCTGGATGGTCCAGACCGAGCTGGCTTCACACGCCATATTCCAGATCGCCCACCGCATCTTCAAATATTTCTCCTGGGACACCTTCAGTGCCATCAATCTCGTTTCATGCCTTGCCGGAGCCGTTGCGGTTTGGGTTCTGCTCAAATTCAACTCGGCGTTTGTCCGGCTTAATCCGCTGTGGGCGCTGGGATTGTTTTTCTCATCGGGTTTTTCGCTGCTGTGTATCGGCCATACCGAATACTACACCCTCTTCCTGGCCACGATGCTCTATTACGGTTATGCGGGTGTGGGCTATTTGCGGGGCCGGTTCACCAGCCTGCATGTATCGCTGGCGTTTTCGGTAGCGCTTTGGATGCACTTGGGAATTTGCTTCGCCCTGCCCTCGCTGCTGATTCTTCCAATCCTGAAAAAACAGCCAAAGGACTATTCCGGGATACTGAGTGGACTCACGCTCAGCCTGGCGGCTTTTTTTATTAAATTTTTCCATCTTCTCATCGGAATCCAAATCCAGGGGCTTTCACCGGGAAAGAATTACATTCCATTATTCGTGAATCCCAAAGGCGTCTGTTTTTACACAATGTTCGAGTGGGGTCATTTCATCGATCTTGGTTATGCCTGGGTCATGCGCTCGTGGATTTTCTGGCCAGTGCTGCTATGGTTCATTGCGCGTGGCGGGCTGCGAACCCTGCTCAAACCGGACCGTCTCTTTCTGCTGATCTATACACTCGGTTTCAGTTTCTTCATCCTGACCTGGCATCCCAACCTGGGAATTCATCAGGATTGGGATCTCTTCGCGCTCGAAGCGGCTCCCTGTCTGCTTTTGCTGTTGCTCTGCCTGCCCGATTTCCTCAACTCTTCTTTTCGCCGCATGGCCGTCGCGATCCCGGTGATCGGCTCGATGCTCGTCATGTATTCAACCATGCTCGGCGAAGCGAATTTCACGAACCGGGGTCACGGAAGCGTCGAGATCACACCGTCCATGCCAGTCACCTGCGTCGTCGCGTTCCAGGGCCACGCAAAAGGTATTGACGTTCCCGTCATCCGCCGGGGAACCTACGCCACGAAATTCATCGACACCCAGCACATGCGCACCCACGATTTCTACACCGTCGCCGCCGCAAACACCAAAACAAAAATCCCCCTCCAAGTCGGCCCCGATCGAGGCAAAGGAAAACAGCCCACCCCTGAAAAACTGAGATACTAAGACCTTTTCATATTCTCATTCAAGTGAAAGGGGGGAGTACGTCAGCACTCCCCCCCCCGCTAAATTTGTGTTTATTGAATCTTATGATTTCATCCAGAGTCTATTCATAAATCGAAAAGTCGTTGATTGCCGTGTCCACTTCAATCCCCATCGCCCAGCGGCTGGCGCGGACAAACAGTTCACGCCCGGTTCGATTGAGAGCGAGGAAATTACGGTGCGGTCCCCCGGAACCTTCTTCATTCGTGATCCAATGGACCAGACGGCTGTTGGAGGGTGTATCGTCAGCCAGCAATGCCCCTTTATCCAAGACGGCCAAACAGACCACCATGTCCGGATCGGGAGCCTCTGCCGGATCGATTTCCGCCAGGATGACTGTTCCTGGTGCTTTGAGAGAGAGTTGGCCTAAACAGACGCGGTTTTCGTAGAGTCCCGTCATCGGGACGATTTTCTCAGGTTCCGTATTGAGCCATCCATCGAACACCCCTTCACTGGGAGTCGGATCCCGGAAGACTTGAACGTAGCCTTCGGCATCGGTTTCGATTCCCTTGGTGATCGGATGATTCTTGTCAACGATTCTGATACGGCGGATATCGGTGGTCCTTAAATCGGTGTGTGAATCATTGCCGATATACATACTGATACTGCCGGGCCTGTCTTCTCTCTCCGCCAAACACACATGCTCTCCCATCATCATAGCGATTCCTTTATCAAACAGCGGCGAAACATCGGGGACAGCGCTCGAACTGCTGCTTCCCGAAAGAATCACTAAATCGACATCAATTTCATCCCCGGTGTCGGTGTTGACGTAGCTATTTCCAAACGCATCGTAAAACAACGCGTCGGGAATCACTCGCGCGCTATAGCCGTTGTCTTGCAGCAGAATCTGCATGGCCACATCACCGGGCGCGATTCCTTGTGTGTTGCCGTCAATGTTGTCGGAATACTCACCGGCCACGCGGGTTGTAATACTGACATGCTTCAACGGTTCCTGGCTCCAACCGCTCGAAGCCACCAAAACCACCACGAAAATCCATGTGGTCAATCTCATGTTCCTTGATATCATTTTTAACTCTCCTTAGATCAATGTGTTTTGACCGATCTTGCTACTTCCCGCGATCGATTCTAAATACTCAAATGGATATCTAAAGATTATAACATCGAAATACTGGAATGTCAACAGTATTTTGAAGTACTTTGAAGAAATTGTCTTCACATTTCAAATTAGGGTGAGTCGCGCTTTTACGATCCACCCTCAACCCACTTTACAAAACTAAATAAATTTGAAATATTGTTTACGATCAAAGCATTCAATCGCGGCGGGAGGATTAGAAAAATGATGAATGCCATCGAAAAAGGATTTTTCTGTATCGTTTTAATCGGTGTTGCATCCGGAGCATTCGCTCAGGACGAGGGGATCGTTTTCCCTGAATCGGTCTTTAAAACCATCACGATCGACGGGGATTTCAGCGATTGGGACGGTGTGCCTGCCGCCTGTCAGGATACGGTAGGAGATGGAGGCGCGTTTTTCGATTTCGCCGCCGCCTATCTGGCAAACGACAACGAATATCTTTATATCCGAATCACATTCGCGGAACCCAGCCCCTATCCAGACGCGTTTTGGTATACCAATGTGGCGTTCAACACCGACTTGGAATCCAATACCGGTTTCGATTGGGGCGTTAAGGCCGGATCGGAATTCGACGTTCAGGGAGCAAGTATATTCGATCAACGTTCCGGCAATTTCAACGACACCCCCGAACAGAACGAAGAGAATAATTGGGGAACGTTCGCCAATGTAGAAGTCGCGCCTTTCGAGACCACGACCGATATCGAGATTGCCATTCGCCGCGACCTGGTTTACCAGAACGACGAAAACGGTCTGCCTGGATTGTTGAATCCGGACGGTTCT
>CAZSIZ010000191.1:0-335 GCA_964606645.1 uncultured bacterium | reverse complement strand
GATTTCATCGTGGTTTTTGAAACCGAGGATCTCGATTACAACGGGGTCGAATGGATGCCCAATCCCGATGCAAACGGCGAAGCCGGCATCTTGTACATGTTCGCGGAATCCCCCACATCCATCACCCACTGGCCACTCTATTAATCCATCTTAATAACTTGATAAGTCATATTATTTTCAAATCCCAATCCCTAAACCCTAGACCCGATCTCCTTCAACCACATTCACTTCAAACTTCGACATAATAGCAAACAGTCGAGGGTGCAGAAATGGGAAACGAAGATATTTGAAGTGTACCCCATTGTCAAGACAAATTTTCACCTATTTTAAGGTAG
>CAZSIZ010000190.1:0-12007 GCA_964606645.1 uncultured bacterium | reverse complement strand
GCTCTATTCTCCTCTCCTGATTTGTGTACGGAGAGTAGCCCTCTGGGAGAGGGTGAGCATCGCGTCGCGCCGACAGGCGGACACGATGGCTTTTAGGGTGAGGGTGATAAAGCAAAAACTTATCGATAATACGAATCCCTGTTTGGTACCGGTTCTACCAGGTGAGGGTACACCCTGTCGTCTTACTTGGATGAAGCCGATTTAGCAATCTCGATTTCGTTGAGGGCTTTCAGAAGTTCTTCTTTCCCTTCCATGTTCCGATTCTTATTCAATGTGTTGTTGATGATTCTTTCTGCTTTGGAGAGATCGCCTTTTCTAATGTGAATGCGAGCGATTTCGGCGTAGCTTCGGGCGCTTTTTTCGGGGAAACGGTGGATGTATGAATCGTAAAATCCGATCGCGCGGTTCACATTTCCTTGGTCTAAATAGAGATCGGCCAACCGCTTCCGAACGGCGTGATTGTGAATATCCACGTCCAGCAACTCACCGGTGATCTGTATTAGCCGGTCCTTATCGTTCAAAAAGAGATAGATATCAGACAGGCCGTTCAGGATTTCCGCATCTTTTTGTTTCAGCAAATAGGCGCGGTGGTAGGTTTCTTCGGCGAGATCGAATTTCATGTTTTTCTTGTATTCCCCCGCCAGTTTCTTCAAGAGAATGAGATTGTCCGGAACGGTTCCATGCGCTTTGATGTAATGCTTGAAAGCGTAATCCGGTTGATTCTCCAGCGTCAGAAGATGCCCCATACGGGAATGGAACTTACTGTCGAATCGCCTGGATTTGCTGTCCAAACCATAAGAGAACCTCTTTTTCGCTGAATCCCGGTCTCCTTTGGAGAGAGAAATAATTCCTTGATAGACGAGGGCGGCGGGCTGCCGGGGATGGATTCGCAGCGATCTCGCCAAAAGCGTTCGAGCGCGCTCGAAATCACCGCGTTTCATGGCGGCGCGGGCATGAACGTTCAACACATCGGGATCGTATTGAATGCTATCCATCTGCGGAGAGGCGGAGCCTTCCCCGTTTTTTTCGGAAGCACCCGAATTCAAAACTTGGTAAGCGTCAACAAGAGTAAATGTGTCAGAACGGACGGGCGGGATTCGTGGAAAAGAATTCAACGTTTCTTGATCCTGCTCGCTCAGAAATTGGTAATAAGTAAGTTGGACACCGAGTAAAGAAGGGGGAGAAATTTGTGCGTACAGCGATGCGCTTGGAAGATCCTTGTCGTTCAACGCTTGTTGAAACGCATTGAAGGCGTGCTGGTTATAGCCTAACGCCCAGGCAGCCTGCGCTTCAAGGCTCCACCACAGCCACGACCGGGATCCAGGCTTGTTCAGCGACGTCATTGCTTGAAGATTAAATCCCTTTTCTACCAGGTTCTCGATCGTGATGAATCGAACGGCGGGATCGTCCGGCGAGAGCGATTGTGCTTTTTTCAGCGCGTTTTCTTTTCGTCTCGGGTGGTTTGCGACTCGGGCGTATAATGCCTGCATCGCGGCGCTGGATGGATTCTTTTCGGCCCGATCGGCGTATCGGCGTGCCAGATGGCGTCTTTTACCCGCAGCGATCATCAATTCCTGATACGTGATATGTTCTTCCAATGGAGAGAATGGCGTTAGCTTGGGGGATAGTTCGCGGGCAAACTGGTAATGAACCGATTGCAAGCGATTCCGATGCGCGTGGTAACCCCAGCGATCCCCCAAAGTTTGTCTGAAGGCAATCGCAACGATGGCGGAGATCAAGACAAATCCGATAAAAACGGCATAGTGAGATTTTGGATTGAAAATTCGATTCATACGTCGATCCTCACTTTTACGAGCGTGATTGTTGGTCCATTGAAAACGCTTCTATGGAATGGAACGAACGAGACGACTCTATTATTCAGTGAATTTACCGGCTCGAAAACGGACGTGGAACGAAAAAAGGCGATTCGCTCCAAAAAAACGAATCGGCCGGGCAGGAGTAACCAGCAGTTTTCAATGAAGGTCCGGTAAAGATCCAGACTTTGCAGACGAAACGGCAAACCCTAAGTATTCATAAACCAATCTTTATGCTATCTCTTGTGGTTACTGAAAGTGTTTTTGTTTTTTTGCCGTTTCGTTTTAATCCGCGAAACCTTCCTGTCGTGATGAAAAGTGGCAAACCCTTGCATTCAAAGGGTTGATTGGAGTATAGTTTCATAGAGCAGTTTCAATAAAGGCGTGTGATTTGGTATGATAAAAATCCCTTAAAATCCCTGATTTCTCTATCAGTGAGATGTTTTCTTCTTATCACAAGAGTAAAGATCGGATTGAAACTGAGAAAAAAAACCTTATAGGTGAAATCGGAATCAAAAATGGTTGAAAAAATACTCGACAAGAAATTGGCGGAAATTCACGCCAATCCGAACAGCAACACATTCATTATCTGTGACGCCAAAGATGCCGATGTAGCCCGCGGGATTCAATCGGCCGGCCTTCAGTCGCCGGAATGTCACCACGGCGAAGTGCGCTTCCGAACGATCGCGGAATACCGCGATATGATGCGGCAGGTCGTCGAGCAGGGGCTGATCGATATCATCCTGATGTCGGCGAGCACGAACGAAGTGCTGACGATTCAGGAACGCCTGTTCGACAACTCCCACGTCACCCCGGCGGGACGGTCCAACGATACGACCGATATTCATACATTTCGCGGCAGCTCGTACGCGACGATGGCCTCACGTCCCTTCCGCTCGCCAACGATCGACCACATCCAATGCGGCAAATACGAATGTACGCCGGAAGAACGGCAATTGGGTGCGAACCTCGGCCTTTATTCCGTCACGTTCAACAACGATTTGGAACGCGATCTGGAATCGCTCAATGCGTTTAAGGATTTTCGTCTCGAAGCGGAGAAAAAGGGATTTCGCTATTTTCTGGAAATATTCGATCCCAATATTCCCGGAACGGTCGAACCGGATAAGATGGCCGAATTCGTTAACGATGCGATTGTTCGTTCGCTGGCGGGAGTCACGTCGGCGGGACGGCCCGTGTTTCTCAAAATGGTGTATCACGGCGCGAAGGCGATGGAAGAACTGGTGCGGTACGATCCGAGCATTATCGTCGGCGTTCTGGGCGGTTCGGCCGGCACGACTTACGACGCCTTTAAATTAATTGCGGAAACCCAGAAATACGGTGGGCGGGTTGCGCTTTTTGGCCGGAAAATCAACCAGTCCGAAAATCAACTGGCGTTTATTAAATTCCTGCGCATGATCGTCGACGGCCAGATTTCCCCCGAAGAAGCGGTTCGCGCCTATCACGGCGTTCTGCAAGGAATGAATATCAAACCCTTCCGAAGCCTTGAAGACGATATGCAGATCACCGAAACGAGCATGAGCTACGGCGAAGGCCATTCCACCGTCACCGTTCCATCAGGCGTTCCTGCTCCTGTGTCTCGGCCGGCAAACCCCGCTGCCCCTGCGAGTACGGCACAACCTCCTGCGCCTTCGTCCAAACCGCGTATGGTGGGCGAAGCCACACCTGACTTCTCCAAGATGACCCCTGAGGAAAAATTGGATTACAATCAGCGGGAACGCGACCGGATTTTCGGATAGCGACTTAGAATTGAATTTCATACAATTGAAATGGGCGGTTTTTTGGCCGCCCATTGATTTGAGATGACATGATATTCCGGACCTCGACGGATCGAATTCAAGATATATAATAATCCAGTTAGAGCGGTTTTCAAAAGTTACGTCGGACTGAATTCCTTACGACTTGTAAAATCCCGTGCTTTTTCGGGATTTAACAAACGCCATTACGAACATATTTTTGGAGATTACTCTACACGGATTGGGTTTCATGAATCCGGGATCGATTATTCCCAATCAATCTTAATCATTTAGGAATTATCGTCCAATCCGCACTGGATCAAATCAAATACTGCCTATAAAGCCGGAGTGGTGGAACTGGTAGACGCGCCAGACTCAAAATCTGGTATCCTTCGGGATGTGAGGGTTCGAGTCCCTCCTCCGGCACACTCATTTCACTCAATGTAGGTACATTATTCGCCCTGAGAGGAAAATCCCTCGGTTTAGAATTTCGGCTCCTCACAAGAATCTGTGCACGAGTTTGGATTCGGGAAAGTTACCCATACAATGGTATAACGCTGTGATATAAGTTTTAACGGTTCGAAATCCATAAGACCGGTGGCTCACAATTTTCGCTTTATTATTCATCCCTTCAACCGCCCCATTGTCAATCCGCAATTCATAGTAATTAAGTAATCCCTCTTGGTGTTGTCGAAGCATCCAGGCAAAATCTCGTATTGGCTTCAAGCGGGAATGGGTCGCCCACCAAAACCACATGTTCAAGAATTGTTTCGCCCATCCTTTCGACCAATAATTCCATAATTCCCGAAATCCTTCTTTCAACAAATAGGCTCGGTTCGTTCGCAAATTCAATTTCTCCAAGTGCCCCAATCGGGATCATTGTTTGTCGGTCAGATTCTCCGGATTCTTCAACCATAACGAAACGGCAAATAGTCGAAGACACTTACAGTGACTCCAAGATATTGTTTAGAGAATGGCTGATGACACACAATATCTTGCCGTTTCGTCTGCAAGGTCTGACTTTTTACCGGATCGTGAGATATTACGACTCTTCTTCAGGCCGGACCGAAAGTATGGCCCTGTTTTCTCCAGTATCCCAATATGTTTTTTTCTAGCCGAAAGTCACCACAAGGAATCGCATAAAAAGACCCGTCATAGAAGAACACCTTCTTGATTGGGGATTGCAACCACCCGCTCCATTGACCGTAGCGCGCCGTGCCGGGCGCACCAAAGAAAAGGGGCCACAATATCTGTGGCCCCTTAGAATTCGATGCAGTATGTAAGTAGGGAATTAACGTTTTGAGAACTGGAAGCGTTTGCGCGCGCCGGGCTGTCCGTATTTCTTCCGTTCGACCATGCGTGGATCGCGGGTCAAATAGCCGATTTTTTTCAGGGATGCGCGGTATTTCGGGTCGAGGGCGATCAGTGCGCGGGAGATGCCGTGACGTAGTGCGCCCGCCTGACCGGTCAAACCGCCTCCGGAGATGTTGGCGTAGACATCGAATTTCCCAAGCGTCTCCGTCACGTCGAAGGGTTGATTGACGATCATCTGGAGTGTTTTTCGCATCAGGTAGGCATCCGACTTGACACCGTTGATGATCACTTCGCCGCTTCCGTTTTTGAGATAGACACGGGCCACCGAGGTTTTACGGCGTCCGGTTCCATAAGCGATATATCCTTTAGGCATGAGAAAGTGACTCCTCTTATTAGTCGTCGATTGAGTACGGGACCGGTTTCATCGAAACATGACGATGGTCCGGACCTGCGTAGACGCGTAGCTTTTTCAGCATTTTATGACCGAGCTTGGTTTTCGGAAGCATTCCCCAGATCGCTTTGGTGATCACCTTTTCCGGGTTGTCCGCAATGGCTTTGCGGTAACTCTTTTCCCGGAATCCGCCCGGATATTGTGTGTGATGAATGATCTTTTTATCATCCAGTTTCTTTCCGGTCAGATGGACTTTCTCCGCGTTGATTACGATCACGTGATCGCCTGTATCGAGAAACGGGGTATAGATCGGTTTGTGTTTACCGGTCAGCAGGGTGGCGGCGTGACTCGCCAATCGTCCCAGCACGACATCTTCCGCGTCGATCAGGTGACATTGGTGCGTTTCCGAAATGTCTTTGGGTGTAGCGATGTGTGTTTTCATTTTTTTTCTTAATTCCCAAAATAGTATAACGAGCTGAAAAGGATACTTTCTCATAAGGATTCGGTCAAGGCGAACGATCGAATTATATCGGCGATCGGTGATATAAAATTCGTAACGAATTGAAATCACGGTAGATCGGGGCTATTTTCCGATAAAATCACCCCATTCTGGGGATGATACCCACGATCTTATCTTTCCCCCGTCTCGTTGATTTCACTGAACGGATTTCGATCTTTGGGCTATAATAGGAAATATTCTGAAAATCGATCGGTTGACAACGGACGGAGAGAATCGGATGCCATCGAAACGATGCCTTGCCTGCAGTGAACAGAAACAAATCGAAGATCGAAGTCTGTTCTGTGATGACTGCGAAGAACAGGAACTGGATATCTTGATGTCGGTCTATGCGTATATCCACTGCTCCGGTTCCGGTTTCAGTCATCCGAAAGACATTCTCGGAGCCGTCGAATCAAACAATAACATTAAACTCACGCAGACCATTCTGCGAAGCTGGGCCAGCAAAGAATGGCTGGACAAAAACCAAAAAGAAGAGTTGGCCGTTCCCGATTCCGTTAAGGAAAGCATCGAAGCGGAAGGATTCAGCGTCACGCCCAATCTGAAAGAGCACCTTCACGACCGCCGGGACTACAAACCCGAATACGATCCCAATATGCTGAAAGGCCTTAAGTCGAAAGAAGAGGATGGGAAACAGCGTTTTGGGATGGCTTATATGGAAAAAATGCGCTCGAAAAAATAATCATTCGGATAGGCCTACTCTACTTTTCTAATACCTCAACAAATTCTTTGGGCGTCATCTTAATCTCACGGATAATTTCTCGCAGAAGGGGCCGTGCCTAATCTCTTCCTGGATGATTCGGAACGGTCGTTGTTCTTCCGTCGGGATGGCGATAAAAGATATGACTGCCTTTTTGCCTGACTTGAATAAATCCCATACGCGACAGGGTCTTATCGATTGTTTTGAAATTGATTATAGGAAGGCGGTTCATTGACTGAAATGAATTCTCTATTCATGCCATTTCGACTTGCTGAGTTCCGACAAATTGGGGTAAGTCTTTTTCAGTGAATTCATTTTCTTCCAGACATAACTCCAATACTTCTTTCAAGTTAACTTGTAGCTGATCCAGCGAATCGGCTTGGGTGTGAGCACCGGGTATTCCGGGAATAATCCCAACATATTGATTGGTCTCACCATCCCATTCGATATAGGCGGTAAATGTTTTTGCCATTGATTCGTTCCTCTCCAATCATTGTAGCATCATTCCTCACAATTTTACTCATTTTCTTCATCAAGTTTTTCCAATCGTTTATGATTCCTCGATGATTCCTCGAAGTTGAATCGCTTCCAACGTGCTTGAAAACGTTTCCGCCATCATCCCCAGCGCCGAGTCACGATCCGCTTTTGTTTCGGCAGCTAAAAACAGCACCAGAATGGCAAACGGCCTCAATTCGGAATTGGGATACACCCCGAACCATTGCTTGAGCGAACTCACCGCCACAGTGTTTTCTCCCATTTGAAGCAACGCATACGCGAGAGCCAACTTGATCCGATCCTGATAGGCCATCGAACCGGCCCGGTCCACCAGAGAGACAACCCGGTTGGCGTCTTGATGGAAGTGAGCCAAATGGATCAAATTCAGCATCACGTCGGATTGAAGCAATACAGGGTCTTCCCCGATCGAAGCCGCGTCGGCTGCCGGGGAGAGTAAATGTTCCGATTGCTGCCAGATCGACGATTCACAGTACACACCCAGAGCACCATCGCTCATCAAAATCAAGGGAACGAGTTCGACGGCAGCCTTCTGCGCCCAGGCGGATGAGGGCCACTGGTCGACGATCGTCTTGTAATGCCGGACCAGGATTTCACTGTCCGATTCGTTTTGGGCCAGTTTGTAGAAGATTCCAGCCAGACGTTTGATCGGCCCCACCCCGTTGATGATCTGCCGAAGCAGCAGCTCCGCTTCTTCGTTCGCCCCATTCAGCAGCAAGCGGTCTAACTGATCCAGGTTTTTCAGGGTGATGGAATCATACGTGTTGGAGGAAGCGCCCGGTATTTGAGATTGCGCCTGTTGAACCGAACCGTAGAGACATAGTACTGACAGGAGAGCGATGGTGATCCAATGAGAATTTCTGCGAAATTCAAGCCATATACTCATTAACTTTCTCTTTCTTCCACAGGCCGGTAATAAACTAGTCCTTGCAGACGAAACGGCAAGATATAGGCATTCATCAGCCAACTATTATACCCTATCTTGCGGTCACTTTAAGTCATTTTGATTTTTGCCGTTTCGTTTTGACGTACCGAAAAAGGCGTAAGAGGAACAATCATCGATTGTCACCTGCAGGATATCTCCCACCTGGTACGCATCGGGATGGGCGTGAAAAACAACGGTTCGTCCCGTTCTCAATCGGCTTTCGTAAACGATCTCGCCGTCGGGAGGATTGGCGAAAGGCGCGGGAACCTTGGGTTCGATACGTTCCACCATCGCTTCGACTTTCTTTCCGACCGCATTCCGGTTCGCAGCGAACGAGAATTCGTGCTGAAGTTTGAGCAGCCGGTCCAGCCGCTGTGATTTCACGAAATTGGAAACCGGGTTGTCGCTTTCCGCCGCCGGAGTGCCGGGACGGGGAGAGAACTTGAACATATAAGCGCTGTCAAAGCGTACCTGCTTGACCAAGTCCAGCGTTTCTTCGAAATCTTCATCCGTCTCGCCGGGGAATCCGACGATGATGTCGGTGCTGATAAAAGGCTGGATAGCACGGTCATCGAATAGAGAGCGGCAATAGTCGATCTGTTCCAGATATTTTTCCCGCGTGTAGGCGCGTTTCATGCTCTTGAGCACCCGGTTCGAGCCGGATTGGACGGGGTAATGAAGCTGTTCGCAGACTTTCTCCAGAGAAGCCATGATCTCGAAGGTCGCTTTGGCGGCGATTCCCGGATACGAGGTCGTAAAACGAATGCGCTTCAGTCCATCGATATCGTGAACCATTCGCAGTAAGTCGGGAAAGCGGACATCGCCGTGACGATAGCCGTTCACGGTCTGGCCGATCAGGGTGACTTCCTTATAGCCGCGTTGAACCAGGGTTTCCACTTCGTCCAGGATGATCCGGGGCGCGCGGGAGCGTTCTTGACCCCGCACACCGGGCACGACGCAGTAGGCGCACTTTTTGTTGCACCCCTTCATCACGGTAACGAAACGGGGATACGAAATCGACTCATCCGCGATGGGAGCGATTCGATCGAAATCATCATCGATGCCGGTGATGTCCACGACCGGGCCATTTCCCCGTTCGAGGCGGTCGACAAGGCGGGCCAGCGAACCGATCGCGCCCGGCCCCATCACGAGATCAAGGTAGGGGATATCGCGGGTTAAACGTTCGCCTTCCTTTTGCCCCATGCAGCCGCAGATTCCAAGATACCTGAGCGGACCGCTCTCCTTGAATCGTTTCAACTGACCCACGCGGCCTCGAATCCGGGTTTCGGCCCCTTCCCGCACGGCGCAGGTGTTGAGCAGAATCATTTCCGCTTCGTCTTCGTTCGGCGTGATGACGTGTCCGGCGGCGTTCAGGAGTCCTTTCATCGACTCGGTGTCGTAGACGTTCATCTGGCAGCCGTAGGTTTGAATCTGATATTTCATCGTTCAATCGACTTATCGAAATATCGGAATCCGATAGATCGTTTCGCCTCTTTCCAATTTCAATAGGGAGTTGCGCCTGTTCACCCGAAATATGAAAATCATTTTCAAACGCCAGGCACACTTAATAAATTGTAGCCGTGAAACCGATCCTATGAATGGGATCGAATCCTCATCCACGGCTGGAGAAAACACCATTTTATTCGGGAATTATCGTTATTCCCGGCGACCGTTTCCAATCATCTTACAAATTGCCCTCATCGATGATATGTTCTACTACTTAAACCATTCCTTAATATGTGAGGTTAATCAGATGGCGTATTTAATTGGGATCGACGTTGGGACATCGGGGACGAAAACGGTTCTGTTCGATGAGGAAGGGAACGTGCTGGCCAGTTCGACCCTCGAATACCCGCTCCATACGCCTAATCCGGGATGGACCGAGCAAGACCCTGAGGACTGGTGGAACGCGACTGCCGATTCCATTAAGGCCGTCCTGGCCGAGAGCGAAAAGCCTGCGGATGAAATCGCGGGGATCGGTCTTTCGGGCCAGATGCACGGATCGGTGTTTCTTGACGAGAGCAACCAAGTCGTCCGCAACGCCATTCTCTGGAACGACAGCCGTACGGCGGACGCCTGCGATACAATCACAGAAACTATAGGTGAGAAGCGGCTGATTGAATTGGCGTCCAACCCCGCTCTGACCGGTTTTACCGCGCCGAAAGCGGTCTGGCTGAAAAACCAGGAGCCGGAAAATTTTAAGAAAACGAAAACGCTTTGCCTGCCGAAAGATTACGTTCGATTTCGCCTGACCGGCGAGATGGCGATGGAAGTCTCCGATGGAGCGGGCACCCTGCTTTTTAACGTGAAAGAACGGCAATGGTCGAACGAAATCCTCGACGCGCTGGGGATTCCCCAGGACTGGATGCCCCCGCTTCATGAATCGACCGACGTCTGCGGACAGATCACATCCGAAGTGGCGGCGCTGACGGGACTGAAAGAAGGAACGCCTGTCGTCGGCGGGGGTGCGGACAACGCCTGCGGGGCGACCGGGACGGGCGTCGTCGTGGAAGGGCGTATGCTGGCTTCACTCGGAACCAGCGGCGTGATCCTGGCTCCATCCGACACACCCCAAACCGATCCCGAAGGCCGGGCACATACCTTCTGTCATTCCGTGCCTGACCGCTGGTACTTGATGGGCGTGGTACTGTCGGCGGGGATGTCCCTGCGCTGGTATCGCGACGTGTGCTCGGAAGCCGAAAGACTTACCGCTTTTCGCTCCAACCGCGATCCTTACGACGTGCTGACCGGAAGTGCCGCCAAAGCGCCTGTCGGCAGCGAAGGGCTGCTCTTTATGCCGTACCTCACCGGGGAACGCACACCGCACAAGGATCCCCACGCACGCGGGGCATTTATCGGGCTGACCATTCGACACGGCCGCCCGCACCTTATCCGTGCCCTACTCGAAGGGATTACCTTCGCCATGCGCGACTCGCTCGAAATCGCCCGATCGCTCGGCGTTCAAGTCAAGGAAGTACGCGCGACCGGCGGGGGGGCGAAAAGCGAATTCTGGAAACAGCTTCAAGCGGATATATACGGCTGTGAAATCGCGACGATCGGTTCGGATCAGGGGCCTGCGTTCGGTGCGGCGATCATGGCGGGTGTGGGAGCCGGGATATACAAGTCTATTCCCGAAGCCTGTGACGCGATTATTTCCGTCGTTGAGCGGGTTCAGCCTGACGAGGCTCGTGTTAAGGAGTATAACGAGTACTACGAAATTTACCGGAACGTCTATCCCGGTATTCGAGACACCTGTCACGCGCTGTCGAAGAAAGTTTCATCATAAGATTTTTCCCTCTCCCTATGGGTACATCGCGCCGACAGGTTGACACGATGACCATTAAGGTTGGGGTGAGAAATTAAGGAAAAACTATCAACATCATAAACCGGGCGGATTACGTGAATCCGCCCGGTTCGATTTTATATTTACTGAATCTCCAGGTAATCTTTATCCGGGAGGGGGGGGAACTTTTTGTGGGGTTCGGTTTGGTACCAGTAGGCGACGGATGAGATGTCGTCCTGGAGGGGGAGATAGCGGCCGCCCGAACGCCAGCCCAGGGCTTGCATCGTGACCTTTAAGTCTTTCTCGAAGCGCACCGGGTCGGGGATATGCCAACGGTAGAGGCCGAAACGGGTGTTGGCGCTGTTCAAGCCGTCGGGGCGGATCACCTGCGGCATTCCGGCATAAGGCGTGGTGAATTCCTTGTACTGGTTGTTGAGGTGGAATCCGTAGGAACCACAGAAGTAGTCTTCGGTTCCCGTTCCGCAGATCGTGGGGAACTTCCGGTCACCATCCATGAAGAATTTAATTTCGCCCTCACCCCACCAGCCGTTGTTGTTGACGCCCCAGCACATGTAGGTTCCGACGTACTGACCCCAGCCTTTAACCCCGTCGAGAATGGTGTAATCCTCTTTGTAGGGAAGCGGATTGGAGCGGCGGAACTGGGCATGGAAATAGGCGGCGTCGTCCGGGATATCCGTCAGGGTGTAATTGATCTGGTAGTAGACCACCATGTCTTTTTCGTCGATGTTCTCCTGGGTCATCCGGCAATGCTTGCGGAAAGGCATCTGCCAGTAAC
>CAZSIZ010000189.1:0-12044 GCA_964606645.1 uncultured bacterium | reverse complement strand
ACGGGTCACACCGGGTGACTCCGGGTGGGTCAGACTAGCCCGGCGGCTGACAGCGGGATCCGGCGATTCGAATCGTGAAGAACGAAATTTACGAGACGACCGGAAGTATGCACTCCTTCTACTGTGCCCGCTCCCTGATCCAGGACGATTTCCTGCTTTTCGAGAGCGATATCATTTACGAAACGCGGGCGGTCGAAGCCTTGATTCAGACGGATTACCCCAATGCGATCTTGATTTCGGGGAAAACCGATTCCGGCGACGAAGTATACGTTGAAACCGATGACGGGCGGATCGTGACGATCACGAAAGACCTCAGCTGTATCCAGTCGGCTGCCGGGGAACTGGTGGGGATTAGCCGTATATCCCATTCTTTCTATCAAACGATCGTTGCCGAATACGAAAAGGCAATGCAGTCATCGATGAAGGCCGATTACGAAACCTTTACTGCGGAGGTAGGCCGGTGCGTCTCCTTGCGGGCGCTGAAGATCGAGGATTTGGGATGGGGGGAAATCGACGACGAACGGCATTACCAGCGAATCCTCACTCAGGTTCTACCAAAACTGAAAGCATCCGATTTGGAGTAGTCCCACACATGTAATATGAAACTGATGAAACAATTTCTCGCCTCTATCGACTGCGCCGAGACGGAAGAATTGCTCGACCTGTTTTGTTACCGTCCCGTGGCGTTTGGGCTGGTGCAGATTTTCTGTCTAATCCCTGTCACCCCCAACCAGATCACCGTGAGCGCGATTGCCGTGGGATGGGTGGGAGCGTATTGTTTCTCGCTTGGTGATACCCGCTCGATGGCGTTCGGCGGAATTCTATACGCGCTGGCCAACGTCCTGGACTGCTGCGACGGGATGGTGGCGCGGATCAAGAAGAACGGGACACCTTATGGGCGGATACTGGATGGATTGGCCGATGCCCTGATCGTCATCGCCATTTACATCGGTTTCGCGTGGGGTCTGCTGCACGCCGCCACACAGGGATGGTTGTCGTTAAACTATAATCCATTTATATTAATGGTCGTAGCCGGTCTGGGAACGGCGGTGCATTGCATGTTGTCGGACAAATACCGCAATCTGTATAAGTATCACGTTCAGGGCAAACGCATTCTTCCCCAGCAGGAGATTCAGCAATTCGAAGAAGAGCGCGAGCGCCTGAAACGGATCGAGGGGCAGGCATTCAGTCAATTCGTCGTGAACGCCTATTTATTTTACTCGAAGTTGCAGACCGGTAAGAAACCGGCGGTGACGGTCGAACGGGCCGATCCCGATTTATACCGGCGTTACAACCGCTGGACTGTTCTGGGCTGGAATCTAATCGGCCCGACCACGCATATCTCGGTTTTGGCCCTGAGCGCATTTCTGTACCGCCCAGAGATTTTCTTTTGGTACAGTATCGGCTTTGCGAATTTATGGATGCTGATAATGTTCGCCCTTCAAGCGGTCATTGATGCAAAGATAGATGCGTCAGCCTGATAACTGATAACTGACAACTCTCCACATGAAAAAATCAAAGCCGATTGCTTACGAACCGACGCTCGACCGGGAACACGAACTGCTCGCCGGCGGGTCCAAGGCCATCGCCGGGGTGGATGAAGCGGGCCGGGGGCCGTTGGCCGGGCCGGTGACGGCGGCGGCCGTGATTCTCCCGTCTGAGATCGAACCTCACATTCTGGCGGGAATACGCGATTCCAAACAACTGACCGAAGCTGTCCGTGAACGATTGTTCAACTTGATCGTCCAGGTGGCGGCCGATTATTCCATCGCCGAAGCGAGCGCGCGGGAAATCGAAACGCTGAACATTCGCCAGGCCTCCCTGCTGGCGATGAAGCGGGCGGTGGACGGTTTGAAAACCATTCCCGATTACGTGCTGGTCGACGGGCGCGACTATCCCGGTCTTTCGATCGAGGGTGAAGCGATAATCAAAGGCGACCAGCGTTCGATCACCATCGGTGCCGCGTCCATTCTTGCCAAAGTCTCCAGGGACCGGGTCATGGTGGAGATGCACCGAACCTATCCCCGCTATGGGCTGAATCTCCATAAAGGATATCCAACCAAGTTCCACAAGACCGCAGTGAAACTATTCGGGTCATGCTCAGAGCACCGATGCACGTATACCGGTGTGAAAGAACATCTGCTGGTTCCCGAACTGAGCCGGACGTTCAACGCTTTTCTAACGCGGATCGATCGAAGTCAATCCGAGGAGCACGTCGCAGCGATCGTGAACGATCTGGCCAATTCCGGTTTGATCTCCGATGAATTGTATTATCTCACACAAACCGCCAAGGTCCGGCGTGATGAAATTAAATTGAAATTAAGAGAAACACATCCATCATCAACCGACCGGGGCGCGATGCAGGAGAGCCGGGCCATCGCTTTCCTCGAAGAGAAAGGTTATCAACTTTGGGAACGCAACTATCGCGGGCGGGAAGGCGAGATCGACTTGATCGTGAATCGGGACCGGCTCGTTGTGTTCGTGGAAGTGAAGGCCCGTTCGTCGGTCCGGTTCGGCCAGCCCTACGAAGCCGTCACCCCCCGGAAACGCCGGGCCATTATCCGAACGGCGGATCAATATCTGTACGAACGGAACCTGCTGGAGGGCTGGGATGTCCGTTACGACGTGATCTCAATCACAACCGCACGCGGACAAGATCCGACGATCGAGCATTACGAAGACGCCTTCCGCGTCGAAGGCGAACTGGACTGATGACTTTTCTCTTCCTTCGGCATTGTCGAAGAGAGAAACGCTCATAAAAATTCTAGTGAAATCTATCGGACGATTTCGATTCCTTCAGGAGCCTTGATCTGGCTTTCAATCGTTCCATCCGATTGCTTGACGTGTTTGACTTGAATGATGCCCAGTGGAGTAGGGAACGTTCCTTCTGCCCATTCAAGATCGGCCAAGTGCGGTTCGATTTTGATTTTCGTGCAGCCGGGAGCCATGACTTGAATCCCTAAGACGTGTTCGCTCATCCAAGCGGTCGGGCCGGACGCCCAGGCGTGGCAGAGGCTGTGGCGGAAGCCGATATAACAATACGCGCCGAAATCGCCGTGAATGTCTTTTTTGCCTTCGGGAACCAGTTCGTCGATGGGGGCGGCGTTTTCGATCCAATCGAGGTTGAAATCCTCCCAGAACGTCGTTGCGCCCAGATCGAGCATCGCTCCCCAGTAGTCACGAATACAATCCAGGCTTCCCTGATAGTCACCGGCCATCGCGCGCGCCTGAAGCACGTAGTAACCGTAGAACGTGGACATATTCTTAGCACCGCCGACCGCCATGACTTTACGGTTCAGTTCGGCGGGATCGTCCAGCCCCGCCAGCGCCATCAGCGCCGCCGCCTGTTTGCTGTCCGCCGGATCGGGGGTGTGCTTTTTCAGTCTCGCAGCGGTTTTTAGACACGTTTTCCGCAATGCCTGTTCGTCCAGCAGTTCGCACAGTTCCGCTCCGGATTCCAAGGTCATCACCAGCATGGAATGAAGTCCAGCGTGGATGGCCGGTTTGTTTTCACTGGACGGCCAGTCTAAAAAACGTCCGGGAGGAAGCGTTTCGCGATTGTCCGGGCCGATTTGCTTCGCCAGCAGCGCCAGCAGCCCGGTGAGATACGGTTTCTGCTCCTGTAAATAGGCGAGATCGCCGTTGTATCGATACCATGAATGATGGATCAGCACCCACCACATCGAATAGGAACTGATCCCGTTCATCCACTTGGGTAAAGGCGTTTCGTCGCGGATCAAATCCAGGCTTTGGGGGATGATATCGTTCGGGCCGAAGACGGCGGCGATGGTGGTGGTTTCCGGGTGCATGTCGCCAATCCAAACCAGCCGGTCGCGTTTGATCCCGTCCCAGAGATAGTCCTGCATGTTGAGGTGGACGGTGTAGGCTCCGGTGTCCCAGATTCGATTCAGCCGTTCGTCGCTGCACCGGAAGGAACCTTTATACTCCAGATCGCGATAGAGAAAGACCGCTTTGACGCTCTTGAGTTGCACGAAACTGTTTTCGTCTTCGAGATCGATTCGCACGAAACGGAAACCGCTGTTGCCGATCTCGTGCGTACCCAGCCAGGGAACGAGACAGGTTTGATCGCGGATGGCGTGGTCGTTGGTGGCGTTTTTCTCACCGGCCACTTCACTCATGGCTTCGCTGACCGACTCGCCGAACCGCACACGCAGCCGGACGGGTTTATTGTCCTGGGTGTGCCAGACCATGATCTGAACGCCGCCGTGCAGTTCCTTGCCGAAATCGAGCAGGATACCCGGTTTCATATCCGTGCTTCTCAAGACGCAGGGATCGTGGGCGTCCAGCGTGACCTGACCGGTCTTTTCCCGAAGGAGTTCGTTCGGATTTTCCACGGTGGCTCCCGCTTCGGTGCTGTGCCAGACGATGCGGGTGGGGAGAATGTATTGCCGTACGCGGTTGTCGGATAGCGTGGTTCTCAAGCCGTGCAGTGCCGGCGATCGAGAGGCCCCGGAGGGGTTTTCCGAAAAGGCCTGGCATACGGGTAAGCAGAACAGGACCAACGAAAATAGGGTGACATATTTTTGGATGTGTTTGAAATCGCTGAACGATCGATTCATGGCTGGTTATCTCCTGTATTTGTAATTAATAGTTCGATCGAAAAATATTATTCCCACTCGATGGTGCTGGGGGGTTTGGACGAGATGTCGTAGACGACGCGGTTGACGCCCCGGACTTCGTTGATGATGCGGTTGGCGGATTGGCGCAAAACCTCATCGGGCATGGAATACCAATCGGCGGTCATATAGTCAGTGGTCTGGACCGCGCGTAAAGCGATGACCTGTTCGTAAGTGCGGCTGTCGCCCATGACACCGACCGACTTGACCGGCAGCAACACCGCGAACGCCTGACCGATCTCGCGATAGATCCCCGCTTTCTTGATCTCCTCGATATAGATCGCGTCGGCCTGGCGCAGAATGTCCAGGCGTTCTTTCGTTAATTCGCCGAGAATGCGGATGGCCAGACCGGGGCCGGGGAAGGGGTGGCGGTAGACGCTCTCTTCGTCGATCCCCAATGCCAGTCCCAGCTCGCGTACTTCGTCTTTGAACAGTTCGCGCAGGGGTTCGATCAGTTTCAATTTCATGTCTTCCAGCAGTCCGCCGACGTTGTGATGAGTCTTGATCGTGGCGGACGGTCCCTTGAACGAAATCGACTCGATCACGTCGGGGTAGAGCGTTCCCTGAAGCAGAAATTCGACCTGGCCCAGTTTCTGCGCTTCTTCTTCGAAAATTTCGATAAACGTGTTGCCGATGATTTTGCGTTTGCGTTCGGGATCGGTGACGCCGTCCAGTTTGTTGAGAAACGTGTCGCTGGCGTCGACCAGCGTGAGATTGATTCCCAGGCGGTTGCGCAGGCGGTCCATGACTTGCGTCGCTTCGTTGAGACGCAGGACGCCGTTGTCGATCAGGAAGGCTTTGAAGCGATCCCCGATCGCCCGGTTCATCAAGACAGCGGCGACGGTTGAATCCACCCCGCCGCTGACCGCGCCCAAGACCGTGCCGTCTCCGGCCTGCTCACGGATACGGGCGATGGCTTCATCGACAAAGGAACCCATCGACCAGTCGTTTTTACACCCGCAGATCATCTGCACGAAATTTTTCAGAATGGTTTTTCCCTGGGGCGTATGGCTCACTTCGGGATGGAACTGGATACCAAAAAAGTTCCGGCTGGGATCGGCAATGGCGGCATGTTCCGAATTGGCCGTATGGGCGATATCCCTGAAACCGGGCGGCAGGGAATGAAGCTTGTCCCCGTGACTCATCCAGACCTGGAGATATCCGGACAGGCCCTCGAACAGGCCGCACGATTCGTCGATATTCAACTCGGCGTGCCCGTATTCACGCCGCTCGCCCTGAGCGACGTTCCCGTCGAACGCAAGCGCCATTTCCTGCAGGCCGTAACAGATTCCCAATGTCGGTAGCCCCAATTTCCAGACGTCCTCACAGGCGTGGGGCGCGCCGTCTTCATAAACGGAGTAGGGACCGCCGGAAAGCACGATCCCTTTGAGTTTCATCGCTCGCAGGGAATCGGCGGACAGTGTGCAGGGGTGCAATTCGCAATAGACGCCCAGCTCGCGAATTCGCCGGGCGATGAGATGGCTGTATTGAGAACCGAAATCGAGTATCAGGATAGTGTCGTGACTCATGGCCGTTCTCTCTTTGATTTTGAATTGAAAAAGTCGATCGAACCGGGGATCGGTCCGGCATCCCGGTTAAGTTTCTCGTTTCAACTTGGTTCGCTAACTATATACGATTTGGAAATAAACCGAAACACTCCCGGAACGAGAATTCCCATCCGATCTTCAATGGATAAAAACAATAGAAATTATTCACATACCTCTTCTCTTTCACTATAAAATTTGTTATAACTATTTTGAAACAATGATTTGGTTGATGCTGCCTATTCAATCGGCGTCTGATAAACGAGAAATAAAAGGTCGGGTGGTTTGTTTCAAAATCCACCCCGAGGGGAAACACCCTTCGTGTCTGAAAAGGAGAATGTTCAATTCGGACGACCGCTGAGGCGAAAATGGGGCTCGCTGGAGCAGCAGTTGGGGAGGTTTGACGTCGAAATGGAATCCCGCTCTATTGATGGGCGGATTTTTTTTGCCGAAATTCAAGGAGATTGAGACCATGAGAATGAGCCGCATTCAATCCCGTTTCTTTTGTTCAGTCATACTGATATTGGCGGGACTATCGACTGTTTCCGCGCAATGGAGCGTTGATGAGGAAGCCGGTTATATCAAACGCTTCAAGCAGCAGTTCACAACCGAGGCGTCCGTTCCCGCCCTCAACGAGTACGCTTCCCCTGCGAATTACGATCTCCGATACCTGGGAGAAGCGCTCGACGCCGATCTGAACCGGCTGCCCGAAGACGGCAGCGGTTTCGCCTGGGGATGGTCGTACCGCATGATGTCGCTCAACGAGATGTTCCGCGCCACCGGGGATCGTAAATACCTCCGAGCCAATCACAAGAGCGTCATGTCGATCCTGAATCGGCGCGACGACAAACGTCAGATTAAACTCTGGACGGGTGAGTGCGCCCCGGTTTGGAGTTCGGGAAAATACGCCGAGCGCGGGCGTTCGGTTTTCGCCGTGCATACCGGGATTATCACCTATCCCATGCTCGATTTCGTTTCGCTGGCTCGAAACGATTCCAGTGGTGGCTTATCGATGAAAGACGATCTGAAAACCATCGTTCAATCCGTGCGCCAAAGCCTGGACTTTCACGACCGGCAATGGCGGGACGGGCCTGAAAAGGGGGAAGGGCACTACGTTGGATTGAACCAGGAAAAAGTGATGGAGGGCAAACCGCTTCCCGGAAACCGCCTCAGCGCGATGGGCCGAACGCTGTGGCTGTCGTGGAAACTGTCGGGAGAGACCACGCACCGGGACCGGGCGCTGGCGATCGGGCGCTACATCAAGAACCGGCTCACCGCCGCCCCGGAGCCGCCCCGGACGGAGCGTATTACTGGCCGTATTGGCTTCCGCTCGATCCCGTAAGAGGTCCGGCGTCCAAACAGTCGATCGATGGAGAAGATGTTTCCCACGGTTCTCTGACGATGTCGCTGCCGATTATGCTGGCTGATGAAGGGAAGATTTTCTCTCGAAACGATATGCGTCGGTTGGGCAAAACCGTCAGTCTGGGATTCGCCAGGTTGAATAACGGGGTGCTCTTCGCCAGTGTCACCGGCCATCCCGGCTCGAATCCAAATCTAGTCCAAATCCCCGCGCGGTGGCTGAGGCTGACTCCCTTCGATTCAGCCGTTTACCAACGAATCGCCGATTTTTTCTTGACTTATCAACCATCGCCCGGCCCGCTCGATCTGGCTTTACTCATTCGTCATAAGCCTGTTGCGAATCAATGAAAATAATACCACCGACAAACACGATTCCTTCTCTCACCAGTTCTCACAATTTCATCAGAACATCACTAAACTTCCCCGTGATTATATGGATAATTTGTCTATATGACGGAACCAGCGCGGATTTTTAGCCGGTGAGGCGAGGAATCAGGCGTCGGTAGGTGTTTGATTCTTTGAGAGCCAGACTACAATATATATAGATTGAAATGGATTCTCCAAGTCCGGGACGTCTCCCGGATTACACTTTCTGGAAGAAAATCGAGGGCCTGCATGAGTAATCCTGGATAAGGCAGATATCAGTATAAAGCGCTCAATGAGATATTTGGAAAAACGATAAGGATTGGAAGCCATGTTTTTCATCAATATCGCTAGAAACATAGCCATACTGCTTGCTTTATGTATGGGCTATACCATGATCTTCAGAAACAAGGATCGCCGATCCTTGTCGGGCAGGATTCTCGCAGGAGTGGTCTTTGGTACGGCTTCGGTTATCGGGATGCTTACGCCGGTGACGTTTGCGCCAGGGATCATTTTCGATGGCCGCTCTATCCTTATCAGCATCGCGGGGCTTTTCGCTGGAGGACTGCCCGCCCTGATTGCTGCGACTATTGCCTCTGTCTGTCGGATTGCGATTGGTGGCCCAGGAACCTCTATGGGCTGTGGGGTCATTGTCACGTCGGCTGTCCTTGGAGCCGCATACCACCACCTTCGACGTCGGAATTTGACGGACATCAAGACCTTCCATCTCCTTTTGTTCGGACTGGCCGTCCACATCGCTATGCTGCTTTGGACGATAGCGCTCCCGGAGGATGTCAGATGGCAAGTTCTCCGAACCATCGCCCTTCCTGTCTTGCTCGTTTATCCTATCGGTACGGTGCTTGTTGGAAGGCTCTTGGCCGACCAGGATGCTCGCTCCGATGCAAGCAGGCATCTACATGAGAGCGAACAACGTTATCGTTCAATTTCGGAAGATATGCCGGTGTTGATCTGCCGTTTCCTTCCCAACTTCAAGATCACGTATGTGAATAAGGCCTATTGCAGTTACTTTAGAAAAACGCCTGAGGAGTTAGTCGGAAAGTCGTTCCTATCAATGATTCCCGAAGATGATAGGGAAGCCGTGGTGGCCAACATCTCGTTGTTGTCTATGACGGAGCCGATCCAATCGCACGAGCATCAAGCCATCGCACCAGATGGTGATGTCAAATGGCAGAGATGGACCAACCGAGCGTTGTTTGACTCGGAAGGCCAAGTCATTGCCTACCAATCCATTGGAGAAGACATCACCGAGCGCATGCAATACGAAAAAGAGCGCGAGTTGATTCTGGCGATTCTAATAAGGATCAGTTCCAGTAATGACAAACACGAATTAATACAGCAGTTGACTAGTCTTCTCCAGCATTGGTCGGGTTGCGAGGCGGTTGGAGTACGGCTGCGAGAGGGAGAAGATTTCCCCTATTTTGAAACTCGTGGTTTTCCTCAAGAATTTGTTATTGCGGAAAATTATCTGTGTGCTAAAGACATCAAAAACGAATTGCAACGAGACAGCCAGGGGAATCCAGTGCTTGAATGCATGTGCGGCAACGTGCTATGCGGACGATTTGATCCGCATCTGCCTTTCTTTACCGAAAACGGGAGTTTTTGGTCCAATAATACCACTGAATTGTTAGCCAGTACGACTGAGGCCGATCGCCAGGCCCGTACACGAAATCGTTGTCATGGAGAGGGTTATGAATCGGTTGCTTTAATCCCTATCCGACATGGGGATCAAATGCTTGGTTTGATACAGTTCAATGACAAGCGCAAGGGGCGTTTTACACCAAAATTGATCGCCTTCATGGAAGAAACAGTCAGCAGTGTTTCGGTTGTCTTAGAGCAGCGACTGACGCAAGATAAACTAAATGAGAGCGAGAAAAATTTTCGGCAGCTTTCGGAAACGATCCACGAGGTGTTCTGGTTAGGATCTCCTGATTGGAGCGAGATCCACTATATTAGCCCCGCATATGAGGAGATCTGGGGACGCTCTTGTCAGAGTTTGTATAACGAGCCACTATCCTGGATAGATGCCGTACATGAAGATGATCGTGATTTCGTTCTTGCAGAAATTAAAAGAAAGATCAGGAAGGATTCCCTTGGTCAAGAAATCCCCGAGTATCGTGTAGTCCGATCCGATGGATCTATACGTTGGATTTTTGCTCGTGCTTACGAAATCCATGATGAAAATGGACAGGTTATTCGAATCGCAGGTATCGCGGAGGACGTCACCACGCGCAAGCAGGCAGAAGAGGCGCTGAGAGACAGTCAAGCACACCTTGAAAAAGCACAAAAAGTCGCCCATGTCGGAAGTTGGGAACACAACTTGCAAACCGACGATCTCTGGTGGACAAAGGAGGTCTACGAAATTTTTGGTGTCAATGCGGATGGTTTTGACGGAAAAGTGGAGACCTTTTTCGTGTTTGTCCATCCTAACGATCTGGAGTCAGTAAAAGAATCTATCCAAGCAGCCATCAAAGACGACAAGCCTTATCGATTGGAACATCGTATCGTCCGGTCGGACGGCGAAATGCGGTGGGTTTATGAGCAGGCGGAGATTATCCGAGATAAGAATGGCAACCCTCTCAAAATGATTGGAACAGTCCGGGACATCACCGAGCGCAAACAGCAAGAAAATTTACTTGCCGCTCGAGTACGCCTGAGCGAATTTTCTGCAACTCACACTATCACCGAATTGCTGCAAGCGTTTCTGGATGAAGCCGAAGTATTGACTGGAAGTGATATTGGCTTCTTTCACTTCCTTGATAAGGATCAAGTCACTCTTACCCTTCAAACATGGTCGACCAACACGCTGCAGAATATGTGCAATGCAGAAGGGCAAGGGCAGCATTACTCGATCGATGAAGCTGGAGTTTGGGTGGATTGTGTGCGCGAACGCCAGCCTGTGATCCACAACGATTATGCCAGATTAACACACAAAAAAGGCATGCCAGAAGGACATGCTCCAGTGATTCGGGAATTGGTGGTTCCAGTCTTTCGTGATAATCATATCGTGGCGATTCTTGGTATGGGTAACAAAAAATCTGCCTACAATGAAAATGATATTAAAAAGGTATCAACCTTGGCGGATATGGCATGGGATCTAGTCGTTCGGAAGCAGACTGAAGAAGCGCTACACGAGAGCGAGGAACGCTATCGTTCAATTTCGGAAGATATGCCGGTGTTGATCTGCCGCTTCCTTCCCGGCTTCGAGATTACGTATGTGAATAAAGTCTATTGCAGTTACTTTGATAAAACGCCTGAAGAATTACTCGGGAAGACCTTCCTGTCGCTGATTCTTGAAGACGATAGGGAAACCGTGACAGCCAACATCTCGTCGTTGTCCTTAACGTCGCCGATTCAATCGCACGAGCATCAAGCCATCGCGATGGATGGTGATATCAGGTGGCAGAGATGGACCAACCGGGCACTATTCGACTCGGAAGGCCAAGTCATTGCCTACCAGTCCATCGGCGAGGACATCACCGAGCGCAAGCAACTGGAAGAACAGCTGCGCCAATCCCAAAAGATGGAGGCCATCGGGCAGCTATCCGGCGGAGTGGCCCACGACTTCAACAACCTGCTGACCGGCATCATCGGCAATCTGAGCCTCGCCGAAATGAAAGCGCCCGAAGAGATTCGAGACAATCTTAAGGAAGCCACTAAAGCGACCAACCGGGCAGGGGAACTCGTCAAGCAACTTCTTGCGTTCAGCCGGAAATCGCAGGTCGAGTTGAAACCGGCCGATCTGAACCGACTGGTCAAAGAAACCTTTCAACTGGCGCGCCAGACGATCGACCGGCGCATCGACATGGATCTTCAAATTGTTGAAGATTATCTCTACATTCTGGCTGATGAAGCGCAGATCAATTCGCTTATCATGAATTTATTGGTTAATGCCCGCGATGCGATTGCCGAAGTGATGGATGGAGAACGAGATGACGACACGTTCCTTATTTCTATTCGGACCAGCATTCAAACCGGTGAGGCCTATGCGGTTATCCGCGTTTCGGATAACGGGATCGGAATGGACCGGGAGACTCGGGAGCGTATCTTTGAACCTTTCTATACAACCACAGACCTCGCAAATCCACTCCTAAATCGACCCATTTTTTTGGACATCTTGAAA
>CAZSIZ010000188.1:0-12159 GCA_964606645.1 uncultured bacterium | reverse complement strand
CTTCGAGGTTTCCCACCTTAAATCACTGTCCGAATTTTGGGGTACATTATAAATATCCAGGCATGAAAGAAAAGGAGAGATTCAACGAGATGAGACAGAGAGAAGGTTTTACTTTGATTGAACTCTTGATTGTCGTCGCCATCATCGGCATTCTGGCGGCCATCGCCGTTCCCAATTTTTTGAATGCCCAGGTTCGTGCCCGGGTTGCGCGAGGGAAAGCGGATATTCGAACGTTGGAAAATATCGTCATGATGTATATGCTGGACAATAACAGCCAGCGGCCAATCGATTGTGACGATCCCGGTTCGGGAGTCTATCTGGGAGGTCTTGGATGTGGTTCCGCATCCAACGGCGCCCCCGCGTATATCAAAGGCGTCCCCGAATTTGGATTCGCGTCCATGTTTATGAGCTTCAGCCAACTACGTATTTTCACGACACCGGTTTCGTATATGTCATCGACTCAGATGGAGGATACGTTTGGCTCCAATTGTGCGATCACCTACAATACGCGATATTCCGGGCAGGCTTCGCAGGCGGAAAGTTATACCTTTTCATTGATCGGCCCCGATCGATTGACGGGAGACTGGGGCTTTTTCTTCCGTCCAGGCGGCAATCCTGATGGGTTGCAGTATGATTCCTCGAACGGGCTGTCATCGCGGGGTGATATTTTCGTTTCCAATGTTTTTTCCGATATCGACTCGAATCGAATGAGAGGCGGCCGGATCAGTTATTAATGGATCGGACGGGGCACGCCAACGGTTCGTGAGCGTTTTTATCCATTCTTTTTAAAATCGTAAGAATTCCAATCGGTGGGTCGAAAAACGTGATCCCACCCTACCCGATATCCTTGATGACAGTTATGTACCTTGTTTGACATTATGCGGTATTCAAGAAAAAAGATTTTTTCATTGACCTTGTTTTCATTGACAATAAAATATTATCATCTCTCTAAATGTGAATTATCAAGTTATTCAGTCGAGGAAAACGATGATTCAAATGACTCGCTTATTCATTTTCGTGTTTGGATTCTCCCTTGCCATCGATGCCTGTTGTGATGCTCAAGAACCTGATGAGGTTTTGTTTGATATTATCGATCGGCTGGAGGACGGACTGCAAACAGCCCAGGATGAAGCTAATGAACTGACCGAACGCCTGGACGCCTTTAAAAAAAGTATGGATGCGCTGAATGACATCGTGCGCTTCGAGTACAAAGAACAGTACCCCGATTATGCCTCCGTATCCAATGATCTGAACAACCTGTTGCTAATGCTGGAACCTCAGATCGATGAAATTTTCTGCCAAGACAACCTCTCGATCGATGATTTACAGAACCTGTCGGATTACGCCATTCTGGCTTGTAAATATCACATTCGACGTTATCCAGTCGATCAGAAACCGAGAATATCAATCGACACGATAAACTACAAATCTACGGAGATACATCGTAAGATCGCTGGGTTGACGACGATCGAACACGTTAAGAATGAGTTGAGATTAGGTGAATTGGGATTGGACAGCCGGAAATGGCTTGTGGTTTTATTCTATTATCGCGGAACGTTCAATAGTGAAACCGAGGCGGAAACGCTTGTTCCCCTTCGCCAATACATCGAAAAACTAAACGAACATAACATCCATTCCGATATAATCGAAGAGACGATTTTGGACGCGCAAAGTGCTGAGATACAGACTTATTATTGGGTACGCGAATACGAAAAATGTATCGAAACCGTCAACCGGTATTTCGGTGATACCATCGCGTCGATCACACAGGAAACACCGGAGACAATCGAAACCAGGGAAGCGCTTATCGCCCTCGATCATAAAATTCAGGCGATTGTCACACCCATCCGTCCGGATATATTCGACCATCGGAAGATGATTGAAATCTTTAAAAAATACTACAAGCATCAATCTCCAATGGTAATGATCGAAGCCTGGAAAGCCGAAGCAAAACGTTATCAACCGGAACCTCAAGGACGTCAACAGCTGCTTCGTGCCTTAGAACAAGCGAAATTCATGGCCTCATTCGGCGACAAACACACCTATCCCCATTCGGTCCACGATGTAATGAAAAAACGATGGCGGCTGGTCATCAATTTATATGATGCGCTGGATATGTCCGAGAAGAGAGAGCAAGAAACCATTCGTCTCGTTGAAAAATATCCCCAGCGTTTCTCATCGTACAAAGAAATCGCTGAGATGTACAAGAAAAACGCAGAAATAAAAAAAACCAATCAAGCCCTCAAAGAACGACGCAATGAAAATGGATTGGTCAGGTTGTTAAGGTATTTTTTCAGCAATAATTAAACTATATTTCACAACTTGTTCGGGATAGTGGCGAATGTTATTTTGTAGGATGGGTTAGGAGATGGTTTCTTCCAGCTTTTTCAGGCCGTAGGCGGCGGGGAGGAGGATGGCGCAGGTTTGGATGAAAAGGAAGACGGCACAGACAAGAATCAGACTAGGCTGCAAGGCGAACTGGCCCACCAGGTCTACTCCCTGAACGTAATCCAATCCGAAGCGGAACACGAAGGCAATACTTCCCCCGAAATATAGCAGCGTCAGGATCATGGTAACCAACGCGCCAGTGTCCGAGGTGACGTCGGCGGCGCTGGCGGCCTCGAATTTGTGAAACACCGCCCCAAAACCCATCGCCCAGCTCGTAAAACCGAATGAGAATAGAAAGAGCACGAAAATACTGATCGCATTGAGTGTCGGGTCGATGTTCAGGATACGATTGAGCGCGTAGCCCATGCTCTGACCGATAATAAGAAGTATCGTGACGTGAAAGTAATACTTGGTGAAGTAAAAACGCGCGAATCCGATCTTCGAACTGGAAACGGTCCAGAACGCCTGGCCTTCCAGGCTGATGGAAGGAAACGCATACCGTAGCGCCAGCGTGGCCTGAATAAATCCGAGCAGGACCAGATTGATTAAGACGAGATGGACGCGCGTGTCCGATTCGGCCATACCAAAAGACGCGTTTTGAGTGTGTGCCACATAAAACAGGACCAGCATCAGAATCAGCACCATTTGACCCCATTGGGAGAAATCCCGCGCGAAGATGTGAATCTCCTTGTAGACGATCGAAGCTACATCGCGGGGAAGCAGTTTATACAGCCAGAAATGTTTGGGCCGGAACGTGCGGTGTTCGCGATGGCGTTGAAAAAAGCGAACCCGGTCTTGCGTCCACAACCAACCGTCCGCGTAGCATCGATGACCCAGTTCCAGCGCAATGGACCAGAAGCAGCCCGCCGTCGTCCAAAGCAGAAATAGATAAAATAGGGCCTGGCTGAAATCGTTCGCCTTTGCCGATTGCATGAGCTGAGCCATCCAATGGCTGGGCAGATAGGGATTGGATGAAAGGCGCAGGTTGGCCAGAGCCTCGCCCAGCCGGGTGACGTCGAAATGGCTGAAAAGTTCTTGGTTGAGAATGGCGGTATAGATCACGAGACCGAAAAAAGAGACTAGAACGGCAATCGATGCGACCACCGAACGCCAGGGGCGGCCAATAATCCATCGCGCGATCACGACGATCGCAAGAATACCAATCGCTCCGGACAGGATCAGAAATCCCGTCAAACCGACTAAAACGCTTGGATAATACCACCAGGGCGCATTCAGTTCCAAACCGTAAGCAATCACGACCGGAATGCAGAACAGTCCAGAAATCCACCCTCCTAGAAGCAGCGTTTCCAGGGATTGGATTCGGAAAAGACTGGAAAGGGGATAAGGAGATTCAATCAGTTTCGGCAGTTCCCGGCTGCGAAAGAGAGAGGAATAAGCGGTCAGAATGTAACCGCCGGTAATAACGATCGAGGCGGCGAAAAATCCAATCGATACGATCCGTCCCAGAACAAGAGGACCGATGACGTCGATTTCGGTTACCGTTCGGCATAAGCTGGTGATCGCCCCGTAACATAAAAACCAGAAAAAAAACAGCAGCAGCAGAAAACAACTGGCACGCAGGAAGGAATCCAGATTCAAACGTTTCCATCGGCGAACGGTGTAAAGCCATTTGATCCGAAGAAGCGAACGATCTCTGTCACTCCACATGCCGTTATCTCGCCGGGAACCGTCTGGCCGGAGGATAGAGATGCTTAACGCGATCCGGCACAGTTAGACTCGTCATGTAAAAACTGTTCTTACAAACTTTCTAGCGATCGGATTGCTGAATCGGAACACTAGAGGGCGTCGAGGCTCTCTTCTTCCAGTTCAAGGTCCCAATAGAGAAATCGCTGGCATCCCTCGCACATCACGATATCCTGTCCCCGTTTCGCCAGTTGCATCAAGCGGGGTGTTAAACGGATACTGCATTCCCCGCAATGCCCGCTGTTCGAGTCGGCGATGGCCACGCCATTCTTACCGTCGAAAACACGAAGAAACCGGGCGTAGAGATCAGGGGACACCGTTGCCCGGACTGTTTCGGTTGCGGCCCGCGCCGCCTCCACCCGTTCGTTCAGGCTTTGATCCCGTTCGTCCAGGTCTTTAAGTTCTTTCGCGTATTCAGCCTCTTTTTCCTTCAACTCTTTTCGATTCTTGTCCAAGGTGGCTTTATCTTTTTCCACGTTTTCCATCAATTCGAGAATCCGTTCTTCGTTCCGGGTGTTTTTCCGGTCGAGCGATTCGATTTCCGACAACGTCGCCTGGTACTCTTTTTCGTTCTTGATGGAGAAGAGCTGGGATTCCTTTTTCATCCGCTTCGCTTGGTTTTCCTGGAGTTCCAGTTCCAAGTTCTTTTGTTCGATTTCGTGTTCCCTGCACCGTGCTTCGGCGTTGTCAGCTTCTTCTTTCAACGCGGCGGTGTAGGACAGAATCTCGTTTCGACGCCGTGGGATTTCATCGTATTGATTTTCGATCTCACGCTGATCGGTCAAGACACGCTGGAGTTCGAGAAGAGATGAAAGTCGTGGATCCATCTAGTTTGCCCCTTCATTGTAAATCGTTTTCACTTACTCCGGCCGGGGGAATTTTTCATCCATCGCATCCGTCATATCCTTGATGAATTTCGAAATTGTAATTGAGTCCGGGGGACGCATTTCCGCCCCGTTAAAAGAACTGATATACGAGGAAGTGATCATCGAGACCAATTCCATTCGCCGTTCGTCGCTTACTCGTTCCGCCATGACTATAAGCCTCCTGAATCTGTGAATTTGGGCTTGTAAGAATACATAAAATACGCCACTCTGTAGGATAAATAGTGTTTGGAAATATGCAAGGGTTTGGTATGGCGAAACGAAAAAAAGGGGAAAATCACGCCATAGCCCCATCTCGTTCGCTGACCGGAAATCCCGTTCTGCAAGGAAAAAACGAACTGAATCCCATGAGCGATTCTCTCCGAACAAGACTTTTTACCCCCCACGCCGGTGAGACGAGTTTAATCTTGACCGATGCGGATTCGCTGGCAGTACGCGGGGCGCGGCGTCTGAAACCGGGCCATCGGGTTGCCTGCTTCAACGGAGACGGACGCGAATTCGTCTACACCATCGACTCCTGTCAACGCGACTCAATCGTGTTGACGCTTGTGGAAAGCGACCCCAATCCGTGCGACGAAATCCCTGAAACGACGATCTTCATGGCCGCCACCAAAGGGAAAACCAAAGACCGCGCCATCCGCGACTTAACGGCGCTGGGCGTCACGCGGATCGTTTTCTACCGTTCGGAACGTTCGATCTGCCAGCCGCAGAATTCGATGGAACCGCGCTTTCGGAAGATCGCCATCGAATCCTGCCGCCAGTGCGGCCGTTCGACCATTCCGAAAATCGACGCACTCGACCGAACGCTGATCGACTGGTTCACAAGTTCTGAAATGCCGCCGTGGCCCACGATTCTTTTTTGGGAAGACGCGAAGGAATCCGACACGTTATCTCTTGCCAATCCACACAATCCCGTCACCCTGATCTTCGGTCCGGAGGGAGGTTTTACCGAATCTGAAATCAAGGCGGCTAGGAAACACGACGCGATCGTCACGACACTGGGATCTCGAATACTCCGTTCGGAATTGGCGGTTGTGACTGGAACGATCCTGGTTCAGGCCCGGCGTAATCTCTTCACGTAACTCCCCGCCGCTCATCACCTCTGTCGATTCAGGTTATAATAATATCGCCTTACAAAATTCAATAATCGACCACTCGATCGTTATGCCCAATACGGACAAAGAACAACCCTCTTTCATCATCAAGACGCTTGGATGCAAAGTGAATCAATACGATTCGGAGCGTTTACGATCCCAACTGATGCGGCGGGGCTGCCAGTCGTTGACAGGCAGCGGTGAGGAACAACCACAGCTGATCGTCGTCAACACCTGTTCGGTCACATCCGAGAGCGACCGAAAAGGCCGTCAACTCATTCGTAAAATGATTCGCCGCTATCCCAACGCCCGCATCGCCGTCACGGGGTGCTACTCCGAACGCAAGCCCGCCGAACTCGCATCCATCGAAGGCGTCGATGAGCTCGTGCCCATCGAAGAGCAGGCGCAGTGGATCGAACGCGTGGTTGAAGAACTGGGCTGGGGATGCGAGGATCAGGACGCGCTCTGGGAACCGGGGCAAGGGATTGAAATCTTCCAGGAACATACCCGCGCGTTCGTTAAAATTCAGGACGGCTGCGATCTCAAATGCACGTATTGCAGTATCCCCGCCAGCCGGGGAACGGCCCGCAGCCGCTCGCTTCAGGAAATCGTTGTAGAAGTCGAGCATCTCGTGCGGAGAGGCTATCCCGAAATCGTTCTCTGCGGCGTCTGCCTGGGGGATTACCGGCGGGATGAAGGCGATCGCCTTCCCGATGTTGTCCGAGCGGTGGCCGGCATCGACGGAGTGAAACGGCTGAGGATATCATCGCTCGAACCGCAGCACACGACAGACGAACTATTCGCTGTGATGGAAGCAAAACGCGAGGTCGTCTGCCCTCACCTTCACCTGCCGCTGCAAAGCGGTTCCAACCGGATTCTGCGCCGGATGAATCGACTCTATTCGGTTGAGTTTTTCCAGGAACGGATTGAAAGAGCACGCTCGGTCTTGCCCCATTTCGAAATCTCGACCGATATCATGACCGGCTTTCCCAGCGAAACGGAAGCGGATTTTCAAGCGTCACTGGATGCGGTCCGCCGAATCCGTTTCTGCAAAGTCCATTCGTTCCGTTTTTCCGTGCGCGAAGATACTCCCGCCGCCCGGATGAAAGACCGTCTGCCGCCTCCGGTGATCGAGGCACGTCGAAAAAGACTGGACGAAACCGCCTTGTCCGTAGCGGGGGAGGTTAAAAAAGCGTATATTGGCCAGACATTGCCCGTATTGACGGAATCGGGTGAAAACGGGCGTTATTTGGGCTTCACGCCCAACTATCTGCGGGCCGAATTCACGTCCCCGCGTCCCGTCCAGGCAGGGGAAGAGGTTTCTGTCGATATGGAGTGTATGAAAGAGGGCCGGTTGGCCGGGGCTGTTTGCTCATCCAGTCTAAGTGATTAACCAGCAATGAAAGCGAGGACGATCGATGCGACGTTGGACTTTTTTATTTGCTTTGACAATCGCCGGACTCTGTGTTTCGTCAGGCGCGTACACCGGAGACGATCCCCTGCCCTGGGCCAATCCCTGGGATGTCGGGATGGATTACGAATACGTCAACCTCGCGTTCGCTGAAATCGCGACCGCGGTTCAGGACGCCGCCGCCCCCGGCGCGGTGGGAATGGTGATCAAGGATGGCAAGATCGTTGCCCGCCGCGCCATTGGTCACAACCGGACGAATCTGATTTTCCGCTCACCCGACACCCATGAGATCACCTACGTCCCCTACAGTGACCGCATGTTGGAGATGACGCTGTTCGATCTGGCCTCGCTCACGAAAATGGTCGCAACGACGATCTCGATCATGGTTCTGCTCGAAGAGGACAAGATCGATCTCGACGCGAAGGTGACGCAATACATCCCCACTTTCGGCGCACGGGCGAAAGGGGAGGTCACGGTGCGCCAGCTGCTGACCCATTCATCCGGCCTGCCCGCTTGGTTCAAGTTTTACGAAATCTGCATCGACCGGCAGGAAGTCTACCGCAGCATCGACGAGGACTTTTCCCTGGAGTATCCCCCCGGTAAGAAGCGCATCTACAGCGATCTGGGTTTTATGATGCTGGGGCGTCTGGTGGAGACGATTTCCGGCCAGCGATTGGACCGTTTCGCCGATGAACGGATTTTCAAGCCCTTGGGGATGAACGACACGATGTTTCTCCCACGGCTCCAGGAACGCCTGCGATCGGCCCCGACGGAATACAATCCCCTGTACGACCGGGCACTGAAGGGCATCGTACACGATGAAAACGCCCGCGCGATGAGTGGTGTCTCTGGCCATGCCGGGTTGTTCTCCACAGCCAACGACATCGCCGTTTTCGCTCAAATGCTTCTGAATAAAGGAGAATTCAACGGCATGCGCATTCTCAAGGAAGAGACGGTCGATCGGATGCTGACGCCGCAACTCAAGTCTTCGGCGCTTGCGAAAGGTTCCAGTTTCCTGCGCTACCGGCGGCAGTTGCTGGGTTGGTGGGGCATGGATACGAAAGCGACTGTCGGCGATATCGGGGGGCTGCCTTCACCGAGAGCGTTCGGCCATAGCGGCTTTACCGGTACGATGCTGATCGTCGATCCCGAACACCGGGCGGCGGCGATTATGCTGAGCAACGCCGTTCACCCCAAACGCGAAAACGCCAACCGCACCGCGCTGCGCCGGGCATTCTTCATCAATATCAGCAAAGCCATCGCCGGTCCCAGAAAAGTCAACATCCAGAAAAATTGATTCCGGATTGCTTATATAATCCGCCAATAAAATTGTTGACAAGGTTCTATCTTCTTGATAATCTCAGCTAGCCGCATTCAAAAAAGGGGAAAAGAAAATGAGAAGAATGAGAATGATTTCTTTCGTCGGTATTATCGCAACCGCGTTTCTTCTCGAAGCGGTTCCCGGATTCGCGCAAGTAGGGATTTTCGATAATAACGTGGATATCGGGGATGTGGGTGCTCCCGGAACGGCTGTTTTCAGAGGCGGAGAGTACGAAGTAACCGGCAGCGGAGCGGGCATCGGCGATACGGCGGACAACTTTCATTTTGTTTACAAAGAGATGAGCGGGCCGTTCACGATTTCCGCAAGGCTGGAGGCCGATCCATTCGAAAGCACGAACACGGAAGTAAAAGTCGCCTTGATGATTCGCGACTCTCTCGACACGGACGCCGTCCATTTCGATATGTTCGTCCAAAACGACGGACAATTGGATACCCAATGGCGTGAGACGGCAGGCGGGGTACTGGACCGCACATCCAACTATCACTGGCGGCATGAATTGATCCCCTTCGAAGTACAAGACGGGGCACAGATCGTCCGCCTGGGCAACACCTTGATGAGTTACTACATCGATTACGATACGGGACAGCCGATTCTGCACGAAATGCGGGTGCTGGAAAATCTATCCGATCCCGTTTACGTCGGGTTGGCCGTAACCTCCAACGAAAGGGACGCCTCCACAATCGGCTACTTTCCCGACGTCAAACTGACGGTGATTCCCTTTTTTGCCCAACGAACCGTCCCGCAAATTATCTACAAAGGGGGAACCACCGTTTCCGGGATCAAAATCAATCTGGATGGATTGATCGATCCCTCAACCTCGACGATGGTGGAAGAAAATATTCCCGAAGGCTTAACGGCGGCCAACATCGTAACCACGGTTGGCACCGCCGCGATCGCCGATAATAAAATCACCTGGGATATCGGAAATGAGACCGGTTCGGCGGAAATGAGTTACGATCTGGTGATCCCCACTTCAGGCGCTCCCATCATCAGCCCACTCTCCGGGAGCGTCACCAAGGGAAGTGAATCCATCAACTTAAAAGACGTCATGTTAAAACATGCGGTCGGTTTGGGACCGGAATGGACGATCGGCGCGAACGGAGTTTGGGCGGTCATCGATGGGGTACTGAAACATTACGCCGATACGGGTCTCGATCCGAAACATATTTGGATCGAGAAGGATTATGGCGGTCAAGACTATACCATCCGCGCCGATGTGGTGATGACCAGTTGGAAGAACGACGACCTTTCCCGGTCCGGAGTGATGATTCGCTGCAATCCCGAACCGGACGGAAGTGGTTCCAGCGAGATGGCCCTGAACCTCATGTTTCATGACGACACGAACAGCGTGGATATGCTCAACGACCATGTCGAATGGACTTCGAGAAGCGATTACGTCTGGGAACTCAATCAGTGGTACACGATGACCCTCACCGGGGAGGGGACTCTGGTGACCGCCAGCATCGTCAAAAAAGGCAGCACCGACGTTTTCGAACTGGCTCCCTGGGATAAGTCAAGCAACAGCGAGCGCACCGGATATCCCGGCCTGGCGGGCAGCACCGAAATCGGATTAACGTCTCAATTCGATAACGTCGAAATACTCGTCGCTGGTCAAGTCGTTTTTTCGGATAATTTCGATATTGCCGTCGGCGTTACAGACTGGTCTCTTTATTAAACCTTTGCAATCCATTGTCAGTTATCAGTTGTCAGTTGAATTTAGAATTATTATTTTACGCGAACCATCGTTCATTAAGTTGACAGAACGAACGGTTTACTGGAAAATAACCGTAATTCAATCATTATGTATTGGGAATAGCGAAAACGCAGCCGATCGTGGGAGAACCGCCAGAAGCATTTATTTAATTCATCCGTCATCTCTTCCCGCGTCGTGTTTCAATCCAATAATAGGAGACGTATCACCATGTCAAAGAAGGCATTCACCTTAATTGAACTACTGATCGTTGTCGCCATTATCGGAGTTTTGGCGGCCATCGCAGTGCCAAATTTCCTGAACGCGCAGCTGCGCGCCAAAGTCGCTCGAGTCTATGGAGATATCGACGCGCAAGGGTTGGCGCTAGAACAATACCGGCTGGATAACAACCATTATCCACCCAGCAACTGGGGCTATCCCCGGCTTAGAAAGTTGACTTCTCCAATCGCGTATATGCCGACGCTGCCAACCGACATATTTGCCATCTCCCCCAACAACCCAAACGTTTACATGTATTACCACTACGTCGAGCGTGAATCCGAAGAGGCGTGGTTCCGGTCCGACTGGCACTCTTCCCTTGGAGACCGGCAAACGTCGGCGAATATCAATCTAACGGTTCCGGGATACTCTTGGCACATTCGTTCCTACGGCCCAAACAGACAATTGGATTATGGATTTCCCTACGATATGACGAACGGTTTGAACAGTCTTGGCGATATCGACGTGTGGGGACCGTAAGGCCGACCTCCATTCTTCTCCAAACGCGTTTCCTATTTCTCTTGTCGGAACGTCAATGAAGAAAAGGCACCCAACTCATAATGAGCTGGGTGCCTTTGTACGATCAGGTGATTGAGCAATTATTATTACTTTTTACCTTTCTTCTTACCTTTGTCATGAGGTACTGAGACTGTAACCGTACCTTCAGAAGTATCGACTCCATCTGACGCTTCGAACGTGATTGTATAGACACGCCCATCACCGTTTCCGTCTCTTGCAGCGCGTACTTGGGCAGTCGATGTGCCAATGCCATCCGCATCTGCATCACCCGTTTCATCATTCGTGATCCCAGTGATAACAACATCAACTTCGTCCCCATCGGAATCGGTGACACCTTCGATGGTGATATCAACCATTTTGTTGTTTGGCGGCCAGATTTCGCCAATACTGGGAGCGGCTTGAGAGACATCAGGCGCTTCATTCGGCGGTGCAAGGGATGTGACTGTAATTTTCAGTTGGCCGTAGTTATCAGGACAATGATCGACCATTCTGGCTCCCAGTTTACAACCTTGGCCTGTTACTAAATAGGTATAAATATGGCTTGGATTATAGGGATCCGTAGTCTCGATATGTGACCAATTAGCCCCTCCGTCAAGACTTAGTTTAAATGCGTCAGTGTGTCCCCAAAAGTAATTATTCCATGGGTGGATAAATAAATATTCAGGATCTACTCCAACTTTGCCAGTTGTGTGAGAACTCGGATATATTGGGGCGGCTTCTCCATAATACGGATAACTCCACCAGCTGAAAGTACCTTCAACGGTTATCTCATACTCCTGGCCAACTTCAAGAACATCTATAATGTACCCCAAAATTCGGACAGTGATTTAAGGTGGGAAACCTCGAAG
>CAZSIZ010000187.1:0-12188 GCA_964606645.1 uncultured bacterium | reverse complement strand
CAAATGCTTTATCGATAATTTTACGATCGATGTGATGTGTCAGTCCTTCGCTAAGGGGGTATAGCGGGAGTATATCGGAATTGACCGCGTCTTCCTCCTCACCCATCACTTGGAATTTTGGAGATGACATCTGCATGTAATAGTCATACTGTTCCGCTTTGCCGTGCAATAACAGTCGTAGACCGTTTTTGATTTTTTTTGCCAAATACTGCTGATTGAACCAGGTGACGTTAACCGTGCCGGTTCGGTCCGTGACCTGTGCTTTCAGGATATGGCGCACCCGGCTTCGTCCAAACGGGGTTCGAGACTCCACCGATTCGACTTGGCCAAGAACCGTCACGACCTGTCCGTTTTTCACGTCGGCGATGGGGGTGTGATCGTGGAAGTCCTCGTAACCTCTGGGGAGATGCCAAAACAGATCGCGGACGGTTTCGACGCCCATCTTGGCGAATAGACGCGCCCGTTGGGGACCGACTCCCGGACAAAATGTGATCGGTGTCTCCAATCCCTCTTTAAACGATTGTTTGGCCATACCCGGTCAGTCCTCACGGCGGCGTTCGATTCCAATCGCGGCCCGGCCCTGGAATCCGGGAATGGGGCAGCACGCTTTGGATGCTTTGACTCGAACGGTCTGTGCTCCCAAGTCCAGCAGCGCGTCGGCGATCGCTTCGCTTATGCTTTCCAGTAACTTAAAACGGCGCGATGCGGCGATGGATTCAATCTCGCGAAACGCCGTGACGTAGTTCAAAGTCTCGCTTAAGTCGTCCAACGTTCCGGCCTGGCTCGTATCGTATTCCATTTCCACATCGAGACGTACCGGTTGAACGCTTCGGCGTTCCTTCTCCGTACAGCCGATGTGGAAGGATACGATTGTGTTCTCCAGATAGATGATATCACTCACGCCATAGCCTCCCCGAATCATTTTTCAAACTCTATTTCTCTTTTTGTGCTACGGCAAGTTTTTCCGTGAGCACCCATTTTCATTGAACTGAATCCAATGACGTTATTCTCAATATTACTTGAAGAAAATCAAGGGGTTAGATTTTGAGGGGCGATTGAAGGCGAGTTCGGGAGTACTTGGCACTTCCATTGCTTTTATTTAAGCATCGACGTATCGACTCGTGTATTGGTGGCCGGAGCGCCTTTCAAGTAACCACGGATGGTAACAATGGGACAAGCGGCATCACTGTTCTTCAGTCAACTCACTCAAATCGAGAAGACGGGACTCCCCGCGAAACAGTCGAATTCCGCCAAGATCCAATCCAAAGGTTTTTCCTTCAAATCCGTTCTCGATAAACTCTCTACAACGCCTGAAATCGATACCCAATCCGCCAAAGCCGATCTCAACCAACGCCTGAAAAAAGTTCTGGCGAATATCGGCGTCGATGAACTGAGTGATTTCAGCGAGGCGGTTCAGATCGTCCGGCTGCCTCGTGGAAGCGTTCGATTCGACCGGAATGGAAAACCGGAAATCAACACGAATGCCCTTCCAGCAGAGGTGAAAAGCGCTCTCGCCGCAATGTCCGGCAAGAAGAAAAAAGTCAGTTTGATCCAGGTTTCCGGCGAGGATGTGGAACGTCTGGAAAAGGGAAACCGGCTGGCGGCTTCGGAAGAAAAATCGGGCAAAGTCAATCGCCTTCCAATCGAAACCGATGATGGGGATAAAACCATCTCATTCGAGAGTGTCCAAAATAAAGCAGCCGAACTCCTCGATAGCGACCGAAAAACGGCTGGCGATGAGGCTGCCGAAAAAGATCGAATCCACCTTCCGTTACTAGCGGACAAACAGATCGACGCGCCACTTTTCCAGGCTCACATAGAGAAGGCTCCAACCCCGATTCAGGCTTCGATTCCAACGGAAAATACCCCCAAAACGGTTCGTAACGAAGAGAACCTTTTTTCCATTCAGCAGTCATTTTTTGCCGGTCATCACATCGCCACCCGTGGGGAATTCCACACCGAAGGTGAACGAACCTTAGACGAAGCGAGTCTCGCCAAACCCATTCCGGAAACAACATTCAGCGAAATCGCTTCGAGCGAAGTGCGGGTTCCGGACCGTATTCATCAAGACGCCTCCCCGATACCGCCATCTTCTACCGGGAATCCCAGAGCGGAGAAACCGATTGTCTTGATGGTCGTCGATCCGGACGATCTTCCCGACAACTTGAAACAGAATCAGGGGCGCATCGTTCTCGCCGTTCAGCCTGATTCCAATGAAAACACCGCCCCGGCACCGGCTCGAAATACGCTGAAACTGGATCGTGAAGAGCCGAACGTATATGAAAAGATTCAATCCTCGCCATCGGCCAAATCCTCCAAGGAACACTCAGCCGGTGAGCAATCGGATGAGAAGCACGAGGGACACGATTCACACGCGAAGTTCAAAAAACCAGCGATTCAGGCTTCGAGAAAACCGGTGGACGCGTTTTCATTCGACCGCACGGCAGAACGGAATACCGAAACAATCGCACAACACACGCGTTTAAGCCGCGAAGCCACTGTGCTCGAAATGACGAACGAGCCAATGCCCGCCCAAGCCGCCGCTCGGTCCGTTCCTCAAGCTGAAACACCTCAGCCGCCCTCGAATCCGGCTTCACAGACACCGAATGCGCCTGCGGCTTCATCCGCCAACTCGCCGGAACAAACACCTCAGGCCAGCATGGCGAAATTCTATTCGGAGCAGGCGGCAAAAATGCAGGAAGCCACCTCACAGCAGATCGTCAAATCGGTACAAGGGTCGCTCGGAAGCGGGCGCAGTCACATCAGTTTGAAACTCATGCCGGAAACCTTGGGCCGGATTCACATCCAAATGACGATAAAAAACGGAACCTTGAGCGCCCAGATCATCGCCAATAAACAGACGACACAAGCCGTCATCGAACAGAGCCTCTCTCAGTTGCGAACGACATTCGAAGACGGCGGAATCCGCGTCGACCGACTCGTCGTAAGCAAAGAAAGCATCGATGCCAAACCGCAGGATCAGGGAAAAGACCAATCCGGCTGGGACCGCTCGTCCCGGCAGCGCCCCGATTCCGGCGGACAGCCGGGCCGCCATAACGGTCAAAACGGAAAGTCATCGAAGAACTATCAGCCGTTTTGGAGCGACCGGTTGACGGCATCGGACTATTTCTCTTGAAACGCAGTATGAGGATGTTTGAAAGTATAGAAAACAAAGAAATTCAAGAAATGAGGCAATACTATTATGGTTACCAACGCGATATCAGGACTTGAAGCCTTGTCCAAACCGTCGACACCGGCCAGCGTTATAGGGAGCGATGATGTCAACCGGGAAGACTTTCTCAAACTGCTGATCGCTCAGCTTCAGCATCAAGACCCCCTCAATCCGGTGGAGAACCAGGAATTTGTTGCGGAACTGGCGACTTTCAGCTCACTTGAACAGCAACAGATGCAGACCGGTCTGCTCCAGCAAATGATCGACAATCAGAACACGTCCGACACCGCTCAAGCTCTGTCTCTGATCGGCAAAGACGCCACCGTCGATAGCGATACGTTTTTCTTCCAGGAAGGGAAACAGACTCAATTCGTTTTCAATTCGCCAGGCGCCGGGAATTTCCCTGTGACGATTACGAATTCGACGGGCCGTGTGGTCATGCAGGACAATGTCGCCGCTTACGGCCCCGGACAGGTGTCTTATATGTTCGATGGCCGAAACGCTCAAGGCCAGTCCATCCCGCCGGGTGAATACAGTATTTCGATCGGCGCAACGATGGATGCGAGCGGCGAGCAGACCCGCTTCCCGACATTCATGCGGGGCGAGGTGGAAGGCGTCACGTTCCTGGACGGCGCTCCCATTCTCGTGGTCAACGGACAAGCCGTCCCAATGTCGGCCGTTCAGGGAGTGTATGAAAAACAATAAATCGAACGAACTTTTTGACAATTGAACGATCTTTCAATCGCGCCGCGCCAGCATTGTGGTGCAGGCTTCCAGCCTGCTTCACTTCACGGAGCAGGCTGGAAGCCTGCACCACAAAACAACTTAGTACCGGCTCTGCCGAATTAGGATATGGAAAAGAACACACAATAGTGAATAATAAATAGCATTCAAACGATGTTTAAAATCAATATTTGAAGAAAGGAGGTATTTGACATGAGCGCGTTCAATATTCCCTCACAGGGAATGTTTCCATCGTCATCCATCGCCGACATGATTCAACCGCCGGCGATCGGAATCAGCCCTAAAGCGGGCGATGGGCGCTCGTTTTCCGCGCATCTAACGGAAGCGGCGATCCCCCCGGATGTGGATGTCACATTTTCAAGACACGCCCAACGCCGGATCGAATCGAGAGGGATCGATCTCGCGCCCCAGGATTGGGTGCAGTTGGATCAAGCAATCGATCTCGCGCACCAGAAAGGCGCGCACGATTCCCTCGTTCTGATTGACGGGAAAGCATTCGTAGTAAACGTCGACAACCGCACAGTAATCACTGCGATGAACTCGGCAGAATCCAAGGGAGGTGTGTTTACGAAAATCGACAGCACCGTCGTGATGGGCTGATTCTACAAGGATGTGTCGTTTCGATCGTGTGAAACGAATCGCCCGATACGAAAGAGAGTAACTCAAAACGCAGCTGGGGCTGGACCTCTTGGAGGAGGCCCCGCGAACCGCCGATCGCTTGACGCGGTTCAGGGAATGCAGGAGCGTTCCCATCCTTCCCCCGTGCGGGGTAGATCCTAGGATACGCCTACCGCGTATCCAAATAGACATAGAGGTCATGATCCAATGACAATACGTTCATTATTCATGGGGCTGACGGGCCTCAACTCAATGGGGAAAAGCATCGACGTAATCGGTAACAACATCGCCAATGCCAATACCGTAGGTTTCCGCGCAGGACGCGCATCGTTCGATGACATTTTCTATTCCACCCTTTTTTCAGGTGTCGGGAACACCGGCGCGACAGGCGGGATCAATCCCCGACAAATCGGAACCGGTTCCAAACTGGGAAGCGTGGATTTAATTTTCACCCAAGGGAGTCCGCAAACCACTGGACGACTGCTCGATCTGGCGGTGAACGGGGATGGTTTCTTCGTGCTTCGCGATGGTGCGGGGCAGGAATTTTTAACCCGCGCCGGGAATTTCTCTCTCGACGATGATGGTTTTGTCGTCGATCCTGGAACCGGTCTCCGGGTTGTTGGCCAGACTGCCGACGAAAACGGGCTGCTTCTGGATACGGAAGCACCAGATCAACTTCAAGTCGATTTCGCCCGGAAATCCCTGGCCAAGCAGACGACCCTCGTACGCGGTGCAGGGAATTTCAATGCGGAAATCGGCGATCCCACCAAAGATAAAGAGGTTGCCCCTGCTTCGTCTACGACTAACATGCTCGGTCTATTCGATACGCATGGAGAAGCATTCGGTTTGATTAACGGTGACGTAATCGGGTTTGAAACCGGATTCATGGAAATCGACTCGCCTCCCAAAAACGTCCAAAGTCCCCTCAACTTGACCGAAAAAGCTGTCGGGGGAAAAGGCAATGGCGTTTTAATGACCATCACGGATACAACGACTGTCGAAGACCTTGAAGATTCACTCAATAATTTCTTCTCCGAAACCATCGCCAATATCAATTCGGGTACAGCCAGTGGACTCAAAATCAAATTCGATTCGATTTCGGGCACTTTCGAATTCATCAACTCCGGTAAAAACTCACTGAAAGGATTGCGGATTGGCGTTCTCCAACGCGACAGTCTTCCCGATCCACCGGAAGACGCAACCCGACTCATTGGAAATCTTTTCATCAATGAAGGTGATCCAGATTTCACGAAAACACTGAACGTGCTCGCGGGCAATGTGGTTCGGACAAATTCAATCCGGCGTGCCGATACCACCACGTCGATCGATGTGTTCGATTCGAAAGGCAACTCGCATACGATTACGGTCGGGATGGCGGTAGACACCCATCCTCCGGCGGCGACAGCAAATGCGCTGGTTGGGAAGTTGCGTGACAACGAAGGACGTCTCTTCTTTGAGAACGGAATCGTCCCCCCCCAACCAGTTTACAGCGATCCCGTTATCGATGCGCGGGATCACACGGCGGTTTTCAGCGCCTATCAAGTGAGCAATATCGTTGCCACCCAGGGTGTTTTCACCTTCCTGGATGGCAGCGCAACTCCAAATCTGATTGCTCTTCGTTTTTCGGATGGAGCGGTTTCCTTCAATGGTGGAACGTTCAACGTACCCATTCAGTCAGATGGAACCATTGACACGGAGTTTTCCGAAAACGGGATCGATGTCACAAACGATAACTACCTGAACATCGCCAGCGACGTTAATTCCGGAACCGGCGGCCTGTTGGGAGACGACGGTTTTACGGATAGCACGACCCTTGAAGATATTCGTCGGAATATGGAAGAAAGGATTAACACATCCATCCGGCAAGTCGCGACGGGAATCTTAAACGTCGATCCTGCCTCGACTCTCGATAACGTCCCTGCTTCCGGATTTACCGCAGTGTCGGCAATTCCTTCCATCAGTGTTACGTTGACCAAAGATGGGAGTTTCTCGTTTGCCGCGACTGGCGGTAGTCTAGGCGCGTCGGCATCCTCCGACGCGACAATCAATGCCAATCTGGCCACTGCGGCCGGTGGTGAAGATCAATTGGGATTTGTGCTCGACTTGGCGGCCAAGACACGTTCCATTCGTATCAGCACGATCGATCCGAAAGGAACCCTCGCCGATCCGACAGACGACTTCGGTGACGGTGTGGTCGACAACGATTATACCGATGGTGGAGGAATCTCTGGCTTTATCGACGGCGCCGATCCATTCGCGACCGATCTCACCACGGCGTTCGACATTGGGAACACCGATTTTGATGATATGACGGTCACAGGCAATCCAACTCTCGGCGATCCGGGAACGGCCGTTCCAACTGGGATCGACGATTCAGGCGTTCAATTAATCGCCATGAACTCAGGTAAATACATGACAACGGATGATCTTACTTTGCAGCGTTTCAGTGCTGAAACGGCTTTCACTTCGGAGACCACCGCATTCAGGGCCATTTTCAATCCACGTGGTTACGGGATCGCCAGTGATTTCGACGGCACTACTGGAAACGACCGAACGACCGGCGTTGCCGTCGGGATTGTGGCCGCAAGCGGCGCGCCGACCGTTACGGAATCGAACACCATTCATAAAGACGGATTGACACGCAGCACCGTCAATTACCAGGCCGTGACTCCGAATGATTTCCGTACCGTTCCCACTCAAACCACGGGGGCCATCATCTTCGACAGCACGGGACGGTTTCAGTCTTATGACGGCGAGGATGACGCACCGACGATCACGTTCGACGTCGACCAGGAAGACCCCGAAAATGGCGGCGTCTCACCCATGAATTTCAAACTCGACCTGAGCGGGATCACCCACTTCGCCGGACACCACACGGCGCAGCTGCAGAGCCAGGACGGGCGTCCCACAGGGACTCTGGATAACGTCAGTATCGGTACCAGCGGTGAAATATTAGGTATTTTCACCAACGGCGATACCCAGAGTCTGGGCAAAATCCTGCTCAGTAAAGTAACCAACAATGGCGGTTTGATCCAGCAGGGCGCCGCGCTCTTCACGGTCGGTCCCAACGCAGGCGACCGAATCTTTGTGGAAGCAGGCGTCGAAGGCGGAGAGATTACCTCCGGCGCGTTGGAACTCTCCAACGTCGATCTGGCGCAGGAATTCACCAACCTGATCGTCGCCCAGCGTTCCTACCAAGCCAACGCGAGGGTGGTCACGACCGCCGATCAGATCCTGACGGAAGCCGTCAACCTGAAACGGTAATCGATTGTTTCTCCCGGCTCGATCCGGGCTTGAAAGTTAGACGGATAAACCGGGAGCCTGTTTGGGTTCCCGGTTTATCTCGTCAGACAGTCCAGTAAAAAAGTTAAACCTTGCAGACGAAACGGCAAGATTTAGTGTTTCATCAACCATTCTGTATTCAACATATTGCAATCATTGACAGTGTTTTCGACTTTTTGCCGTTACGTTTTGTCCTGAAGGAAATTGAATATTCCGATTGCTTATTGAACCGGATCGGAATACGATATGTATAGATAAGTTTGTTCATATATTATATAATAGGTAATGTCATTAAACGGCGATGGTACTCGATCCATTGGATGATGAGCGTCTCAAGAAAATCCGCCAGGAATTGAGCCAGGCGTTCAACAAGCCGATTCCAGCGAAGGAAGTCGCTCGATCGATGCCGGGTATCCCGTATCGGAGTTCAGGCGTGATCGAACTGACCAAACTTAACGACACTCCATTTGTATTGAATGCCGAATTGATCGAGACCATGGAAGCCACTCCGGATACTGTGATTTCGATGGTGACCGGGCGAAAGTATATCGTGCGCGAAAGCGTGGATGAAATCCGCCGGAAAACCATCGAGTACAAACGAATAATTATGAGAGACTGATTGATTTAGCGTTCGTCCACATTCCACTTATGCAGGAGGTTGTCCAGTGGATCTATCGACAGTTGTTGGACTCGTGCTCGTCTTCTGTTTGATCTTTGCCGCGATTCTACTTGGCGGTAACCTCGGAGCGTTCATCGATTATCCTTCCATTCTCGTCGTCGTGATGGGAACGTTTGCCTGTACGTTGGTCAATTTTCCCATTCCCACGGTGCTGGGACTGACGGGCGTGTTGAAGAACGCATTTTTTACCACTCCGACAGCACCACTCGATACGGTCAGCACGCTGGTCAGTTTCGCCGAACGCGCCCGCCGCGAGGGAATTCTGGCGCTGGAAGGTTCGATGGATGAGATCGATGACGATTTTATCCGATCGGGTCTTCGCCTGGCCGTGGACGGTGTGGAGCCGGAAGTGATCAAAGATATTCTGCAAACCGAACTGGCGTTCATCGAAGACCGCCACCGAAACGGCCAGTCCATTCTTGCCTACATGGGGTCGTGTTCTCCGGCGCTGGGCATGATCGGGACGCTGATCGGATTGGTCTCCATGCTCCAGAACCTGAGCGATCCGAACGCCATCGGCCCTTCGATGGCAGTCGCGCTTCTGACCACATTCTACGGCGCGCTGTTGGCCAACGTGGTTTTTATCCCCGTCGGCGGTAAACTCAAGGTACGTTCGCAGGACGAAATATTGATCAAGGAAGTGGCAATTGAAGGCGTTATGTCGATCCAATCCGGCGACAATCCCCGGATTCTGGAACAGAAATTACTCGCCTTTCTCCCACCGAAAATCCGTCCACCACGGGATGAATAGACCATCGCGCGAGCAAGGGAAAGATCATGGCAAGGAAAGAAGAAGAAAAAAAGATGGGCGCACCGGAATGGATGTGCACGTTTTCCGATATGATGTCGCTTCTTCTTTGCTTCTTCGTGCTTTTGTTCTCAATGTCCACCATCGAGAAAAAGAAGATGGTTCAGGCGGCCGGATCGTTGCGAAAAGCGTTTGGCGGGCTTCCGGCTCCGTATATCGTCCAAAACATTCCCGACAAAAAAACCGAGGAGCTCCTGTCGCGGCCCGCACAGATGGAACGCCGAAAATCATACGCCAAAGATGAATTACGCCGTGAAGAACAACGAAAAGTCAAAGATGCGAATCTGCAGAACGTGATCCAGGTCACGGGAACGGAACAAGGGATCACGTTCCGTTTGACGGGCGATGCGATCTTTGAACCGGGATCATTCGAGTTGACCGCGAAAGGGATTGATGTCTTGATCTTTATCGTCGAAGAATTGATCCAGTTCCCGAAAAATCCGATAAAGATCGACGGACATACCGACAACACCAGCAGCCGGGGAAATCTCGATCACAACTGGTGGTTGGGGGGAGAACGGGCTTATATGGTGATGAAATTCATTACCGAAGTCGGGAGCACTTTAGGCCGAGTGGATAAACGCCGGGTTGTATACGAATCGTTCGGTCAATTCAAGCCCGTATCCGGTATGGAAGAGAACCGCACGGAAATTCAACGTGCGATGAACCGCCGTGTCGAAATTACCCTGCTGCAAACCGATGAAGGCGGCGGAACCTTCTTCAGAAATCCGGATGTGAAGAATCCACGTACGCCCCTGATCTTGAAGGAAGCCAGGGAGACGAATCCTTAACCAACGGGAGAACGGACATGCCAAGCAAAAAGGATGATGGACCGGAAGGTGCGCCGGAGTGGATGTGTACCTTCTCCGATATGATGTCGCTTCTCCTCTGCTTTTTCGTACTGCTCTTTTCGCTTTCGACGATCGAGAAGCTGAAATTCGTTCAGGCAATCGCTTCGATCCAGGGGGCTTTAGACCGCATACCGAATTTGTTCAACACCTCGCACATCCCACCCGTTCAACTCGCCCCTCAGAAAGTGCAACCCGTCCAACGCACCAAAACCGTCGAACGAGCCAAAGAAGCCATCGCTAAAAAAGCGAAATCGAAACTCGTGGCCGATGAAGCCTCGAAGGATATCGTCATCGAAGGAGTGAAAGAAGGGATCCGTTTTTCCATTTCAGGGCGGCTCTTGTTCGAACCGGGCCAGGCAGTGATTAATCCGGAAGGCCAACGCATTCTGAATATCATCGCCGAAGAACTGAATTCTTTCCACACTTTAAAGGTTCGTATCGAAGGTCATACGGATTCAAATCCTCCCCCTTCGAACTCGCAGTACCGGGATAACTGGAAACTGGCCTATTGGAGAGCCTTTAACGCGTTCGTCCATTTTCGGGACAACGCCGTCCCCGTGCCCGAAGAGCAAATGAGTGTGATGTCCTGCGCCGACAACCGCCCCCGTTTTCCAAACGACACCATCGAAAACCGCGCGCTCAACCGCCGGATCGAGATTATCCTTCTTCAGGGTAGCGAATCGGAGATGGTTCAAGGCGTTTTGGAGGGAACGGGCGAACCACGGATCATCCCCGACGAAAAAGATTTTCTGCCGCAAGCACCGCCCTCTTCACCGTCAGGTGGAGGAGGATAAATTCATTCATACCGGTCGCAAGAGAACGGAACGATTCATATCGCATCGATGGTACCGAGACAGGCATTGAATAATCCAATTTTCGACAACAATATCACAGCCTTGGAAACCGCCAATCCCGAACTCGCCCAGCTGCTTCGACAGCCCTGCCGGGAAGAATCGAATCTGGAGACCGTTTCCACCAAGACGGCGGCTCCTTCCATCCGGGTCCACCCGCCCGATGGGGCCAAACCGGTTTTGCTACACAGCGCCTACGATCCCATCCGCGAAGCGCAGCGATGGGCCGAGAGTATCGAGATCACCTCTCCGGTGAATGTCTTCGTGTTCGGTGCGGGCTTGGGGTATCACCTGCTGGCCTTGCTGCGGCAGCACGAGGCGCACATTCGCTTTTTTATCGTCATCGAGCAGAACCTCGACATTCTACGCGCCGCGTTCAGCACGATCGATCTCCGCCGGTTCCTCACCCGGAAAGGCGCTCGAATCATCGCCGGGGCCGATCCTCGGCATGTCTCCGATCTCTTGGAGGAAGAACGGACGGATATCATCGTCCACAACTTCCAACTCTTCAACCACGATCCATCCATCCGTTGTTACCGCGATTACTATACCCAAGTCCACGAAACCCTTATGAAGCAACTGACCCACGACGAGGTCAATCTCCGCACGACCATCGAAAGCCAGGGGCGAAACCAGTTCAATGTCTATATGAACCTTCCCGCGATGTTTCGAGGATACGCGCTGCGGGACTGCCAGGGAATTCTGAAGGGATATCCGGCCGTGGTCGCGGCGGCGGGACCGTCCCTCGACAAGAACGTGCATCGCTTGAACGAACTCGATGACCGCGCGGCTCTGATCGTTGTCGATACGGCGCAATCGACGTTCGTCAAACATCGAATCGAACCCCACGCCGTCGTCACCGGCGATCCCACGCCCCTCAATTTCAGCCACTTCGATACTATCGACCGGCTGGGCGATGCTTTTTTAGTTTTTCATCCCGAAGTGAACCGGCAAATCACACAGAAATATCTCGATCATCCCTTCCTGCTTCCCTTGTTCGACGAGAACTCGTTTCTGCTCTCTCACCTTTTCGATCTGGAAAACGAGTACGGAACGATGGAGCGGGCGATGAATGTCGGGCACTTGGCCTTCAACCTGGCCCACCACCTGGGCTGCGATCCCATCGTGCTGGCTGGATTCGATTTCGCTTTCCCCCGCGATGGCGGAACCACCCACGTCGCCG
>CAZSIZ010000186.1:0-12220 GCA_964606645.1 uncultured bacterium | reverse complement strand
CCAATAGGGTTTTCATGTCGGCAAGCGACACAAAAACCCTTATCTATTTGTTGTGATATTCTCAAAATGAGACAGTCCCGGTCAATATCGCTGAAGAATGGTATCTTTACGAATCGTGGTTCCTCTGGGAACGATGGTCAGGCGCACGTTCCCATGACTGACCTTGCGGATCAGCGACAACGCGTGTGAACGGTTTTTTTCATCCGATTCCTGCTCCCCCAGCGCAACACCATTTACGGCCACAATCAAATCGTCACTCTTCAGGCCTTGCTTTTCTGCCGGGGAATTGTGCTGAACGGCATAGACGATCAGCCCCTGATTCGAGGTTTTATCCCAATTCAGCATCAATCCAATACCGAGGTATTTATCCGAGATTGGCCGCGGATTGTTTGACGGGGAACGTTGTCTGTTTAACTGCTGGGGAACGCGGCGGGTGAAAAATGACTCCCAAACACTTGGACTTTCATAAATTTCCCCTGAGTAGGCGAGGTTGATTACATTCCCGTTTTTCAATACGCCATACGCACGTACGATGGGTACGTATTCTCCGTATTCAATCAACTGCTCTTTCTTCCATTCCTTGGGTGTCCTCCCGCCTCCGATATCGTTCGATACGCGGAATTGGTAGACTGAAGGACGACCGTCAGGAATATCGATCGTCGTCTCATCTTCAACGTACTTCGGAAGCAATTCTTCCAGCGCGTCGGGAACATCCCCTTCATGGTCTTTTTTATACAAATCGAGAGCAACGGCGATTTTTAGGAGCTTCGCGCGGATTTTGGCGTCTGCATCGTCCAGGGTATGCCCTTTCGGGATATCGCTTTCCCACCGATTGTTGCTGAAATAAATCTCACCGCCATAGGATAGACTGAGGGTGCGAATTCCAAGTTGGTCGCATCGGATGATAGGCGTTTTGTCACCGTATTGCTTGAGCTGGTTTGTTTTCCATTCGCGCTTGTTCGTGGAAAAGTCGTAAATATAACTGCACTTGATATGGAGATCGGTCGATTGGAAAGCAATCCCATTCGGTTTTCGCGGACAGATAAACACACTTTTATCCGTGATGTATTTGGGATAAAGGTCCGATAGATTGTTTGGATGCAGGTCCTCGTGGTCTTTCCGGTAGTGAGTGATCGCCAGACTGATTTTGCATAAGTTCTTGATACATGGTTCGGCTTGTCGGCGTTCCTGTATCGTTCCAAAAAAAGGATTCGGCATCGGTCCGGAGCGAATCATTTGGGGTGGAACGGCCCGCGCTCGTTGATAGGTTTGAGAAGATGTGGAAACGGTGGCAGCCAGAACCAGTAATGGAATAATTACGATGAATATCGTATGACGGAGCATGGAAACTTCCTCCCCGGTTTCAAAGACGCGAGTAGTCTTCCTCTGTTAGTGCTTCGCGTCCGGTTCGTCGTACCGGTAGGCGATGACGCGCACTTTCTCCAGCGTGACGTAACCCTCTTCGATCATCTCGTCGAGAATGGGGATCAATTGAGCGATTCGTTCGGGCATATCGACGATCTCGATCACGATGGGGAGATCCTCTGAAATACGCAGAATCTTGTGCGAGTGCATGCGGTGATGCGCGCCGAAACCAAGCAGCCCCCGCAGTACCGTTGCCCCGGCCAGCCCTTTTTCACGCGCCCGATCCACAATCGCCTCGTACAGCGGGCGTCCATGATACTTGTCGTTCTCTCCGATGAAAATACGCAGCAATTCTGCATCAGCCGGAATCTTCACGATCGCGATCCCTTCTTTATAAGGTTTATCATAAAAAACGGCTACTGTCCGGTTTTTACTTTCTTGAATCCCTCGATTCTAGCCCCGATTCTTTGATTTCATCGTGCTTTTTCCGCGATGGACCGGTAGACTTTCAGAGCACGGGTGTATTCATCCAGCGCATCCTTGGACAAGGCGTCTTTGTTGCGTTCGAGCTGGGTTTCCATACGCTTGATGAGGAATACGATCTCTTCCATCCGGGGATGAAGCGGATAGTTTTTAATCGTGAAATGTGTCGGGGCCGTATGCGCGAATCGCACCCGCCCGCCGGGCCGATCCTCACGGCAGCGAACCGCCACCCACGACGTGCGGCTGATAACCAGTGATTCATCGATGGGAGACCGAAACGCGTTTGTTCGTGATTTCTTGTTCGCCGGTTCGACGGTCTTGACGACTTTTCCATTGAGAATGATTTCAATCGATGTAAGCGGGTTTTCGCTGGCGGCTTGACCGGCGATGCGAATATCGACGTTTCGCTTGTCAGCCGTACTGCTACCGAGTCGGTCTTTCCGGAAAACGTCAACGGTGAGCATTGGACCCGTGGTCACAAAACTGTTTCCCTCTTTCAATCCCGTGATCCATTGCCCGTAATTGAAGCCTTCGGGCAAGCGCACGTACACGCGCCCGAATCCAAGCGGAACGGGATGCACGCCCGATGCGGTTCCCGCCGTGGGCTGCATCTTGAATCCGCAGTCGAGCAGTGTGTAGTAGTTCTGGAATCCGTATTCGATCCAGCCCCATTCGGTGAAGCCTTTGTCGTTTCGCTCGACGTTCATCCACGCCGCTTCTTTGTCGCCAAAATCCCTGAACGCGAATTGAGTACGCCAGATATGGTTGTTGGATAACTCGAACAGATCGACATTCGCGACGGGGACCAGCATCATCGACCAGGGCCAGTTGTGTTTGTCCAATTCCAGCAGCGCTCCCTGTGCGCGGGCCTGCTTGACGATCGGGGTGATCGGTGGAGCGCCCAGCTCGAACGGCTTGCTGTGGTTGAGAATAAAGAACGCGCCGAGTGTATGAGGTTTTCCGTCCACGTTGAAAATTTCGTATTCTGTGTTGAGCGGATAGATCACGTGGGTTGGATCGATGGCGATGAGTTCTGGCGCGATGACAGGTTTGCCCTTAGCCGGGGAGACGCCGGAGTCGTGAACCCAGTAGGTGAGGGGAAACGCGACGTTCAGGTCTTCGGCCATCATTACGTTGGGCAGTTCCTCAAGCGTGCGGTGAACGTGCGTGTCGCCCGAAAACCAGCCGCTCCGGGCCATATTGACCCATCGCTCCAGTTTGAACGTTTTCTCAACCGGCTTCTCACCGATTTTCACGGTCTCGTTCAACGCGCGGTATTCCTTCCCGCGTTCGACCGTCACGTCGTACGTCCCCGGTTTAAGATCGATAACGAAGGGATGCGCCGACAGCGTGGTATGCATCTCCACCGACGCCTTATTCGCCCAGTTCTCTTTCTGATACTCAACCGCCGTCCCGTCGGGCGAAGCGGATTTCGGAAAATACCACTGACCTTTCCCATCCTGAATATATACGCGCGAAGGAATCGCTTCCCCCGAATCGGCATCCAGGACTTCACCCTTGAACCGAACCGCATCACTCGAAATACACAACGAACCAAACGCAATAAGAACAACCAAAATCCACGCAACCTGTCTCATCATTTCTTCCCTCACAACAATCATTTATTTGGATGTATTAAACCCATTTATAAAGTAAGTATAGGTCATGAGTTTCATGGTGATAGAATGTTCTCCAATCAATCCCTTACACGAACATGGATACCTTATTTTTACCATAAAAGTCAATAGACATGGCGATCATAATTCACCGGCCGTGTAGCCGGAGCAGTCGTAGAAACCGGTGTAGGGATGGCCGATTTTGTATTGACCTTGGATGGGGCCGAGAAAATCGCCGTTGCTGATGAGTCCGTTGGTGGCGTCGTAGCGGGCGGCGCTGGGGCGGGGAGAATCCAAATCCTGGTCGGGGCCGAAACTCATGATGAAAAACGCCGCGTTTCGATTGGCCTGGAAAAAGTCCGGATCGTTTTGAACGCCGTTTTCGAATCCGTAGGAACCGGTATTCCAGCCCATCGACACTTCGGGATGGTATTGTCCCCAGGTGTTTTTCCAGAGATCGTCTTTTTTCCCGATTTCCGATTGGGCGAATGGATCGTCGACCGAGGTGGTGAGATAGGCGATCGGCGTGGTGACGTAGCGGTGTTGTGCGGGACCGTCGCAATGGGGCGGCCAGGCGTTTTGATCCATAAAATACATCTGATAGGCGCTATCGACCGATCGCATCTCGGCCTGGACGCGGGAAACCGTCGCCTTAAGCCGGGCATTGAGAAAATTGGGAACGGCGATCGCGGCGAGAATGCCGATGATGGCGACGACGATCAGAAGTTCGATCAATGTAAAAGAAGATGTTTTCATGGTTTCAAGGAACGGTCCATTGTTGATTGTCAATTCTAATATGAGAACTTTAACACGAGTGGGAGAAGGATTAATACGCTATATTGCTCGACTATGCTCGTTTTACGGGCCAACGCGATAAATCAAACCAATGCTGATGACTCCATTGGAGGAGTCGTAACGAGATATTCTAGGGTAATTACTTCCTGGGACGGCTCCCGATTCATCATAATTGAACGAGGGGCCTAAACTATAAGTCCAGTAGGCCCAAGGCCGGCCGAGTCTTTCAGTGTATTGATCCCCCCAGTTGTTTCGAGCCGCTTCCTTATAGTCGTGGAAACCGTATACATCTATCCAACTGTCCACAAATTGGTATTTACTATTTTGTATATTGTACGCAGAGAATGGATCGGATATGCGGGTGGTCAGATAGGCAACCGGAGTCGTGAGTTGTTCTATCCAGCGATAGGGCAGGCTTTTGTACGCATAAGTCGGGTATGTATTACGGTCTAAATGATAAGTGCTCACAGCCGTATGGATCGCGCGTTGTTCCGCTTCCGCTCTGGCCACTTTCGCGCGAATCTGCGCATTCAGAAAGTTGGGAACCGCAATGGCGGCTAATATCCCAATAATCGCAACGACGATCAACAGTTCGATCAAAGTAAAAGAAGATGTTCTCATGGTTTCAGGAAACGGCCCATTATTGATTGATTTTCTATTCTGATATTAGTCGTCTGACCAAGCAAAAGTGTTGGGTCAAGTATCCAGTTTTTCCCTCACCCTAACCCTCTCCCAGAGGGAGAGGGGACTTGTTTACCCGACATTTTAAGTCGGTCAGAGTACTAGGATATTAACACGAGTGAGAGAGGAGGGCAACTTTTTTTTAACGATGGCGGTTCCAATGAAGCATCAGGGGAGCGGCGGTGATAGGAAGCATCGATACGACAGCGAGGAGTAATAAAAAGGCCAGCATAGTGGATTCTATCTCGAACAGTTCCCAAGACTGAATCGTGAAGGCAAGCAGGCAAATCAAAAAGCAGATCGTGGGCTGAATCCAGACCAAGTTTTCATTTTTTTAAGTCCCCTCTCCCTCTGGGAGAGGGCTAGGGTGAGGGAAAAGGAGAGAGTGAAGGGAAAAAAATCAAAGAATTACGTTACCAAAGAATGAAGAATCCGTAATAATTAAAAAATCGTGCTTTATATAAAAAAGTACTTGATATTCATAAGCAAACGGATAGGATAAACAATATGCCGCCCAATCGGATCGATGATTCCCCTCAGGATGAAACCCCGGCGCTTCATCTTCACGCCGTGAACGATCTTCGTTTCATCCGCGAAACGATGGAGCGTTCTGCCTGTTTTACCGCCGTTTCCGGATGGGGGACGATTGCGATCGGAGCAACGGCGCTTATTACGGCGGGACTGGTTGCCTGGTTTGGGCCGGGATGGTTGCTTGTCTTCTGGCTCATCGAAGCGATTCCGGCCGTCGCGATTGGGATCGTCTCGATGGTTTGGAAAGCTCGTTCGGTGGAAACATCCCTCTTCTCAACGGCGGGGGAACGATTTTTTCTGAACTTATTCGTTCCGGTCGGCGCGGGTATCCCGTTAACGTTCGTGCTCTATCAGCATGGATTGCTGGATATTCTTCCCGGCGTTTGGCTGTTGCTTTACGGGATTGGAGTCGTTACGGGTGGAGCCTTCTCGGTGCGTGTCATTCCCGTGATGGGATTTTGTTTTATTCTGACGGGAATCATTGCGCTTTTCGTGCCCGCGCAATGGGGTAATTTGTTTCTCGCTTTTGGATTTGGTGTTCTACATATTCTTTTTGGCAGCACGATCGTATGGAAATATGGTGGCTAAACAAAACGCAGTAACAAAAAAACGAAAGAAAAAGGCTCCTGCGGAAACACAGGATTTGCGGGTCGTGCATTCGATCGCCTCGAAAGCGGACACATCGAAATTGGACCGGCTGATTCACGAACGAATGCGGCTGGGAATCGTCAGCGCTTTAGCGGTGAACGAGCCGTTGAGCTTCAAGGAACTCAAGGAAATCCTGAAAACATCGGACGGCAACCTCAGCGTTCACGCGCGCAAACTGGAAGATGCAAAATACGTCGTATGCAAGAAAACCTTCGAGGGCCGCATCCCCAGAACCCAGTACCGGCTGTCCAAAGAAGGCCGCCGGGCGCTGGAACGCTATCTGGCGCACATGGAAGCGCTGATCCAGGCCATGCGCAATCCGGAGAGCGAGACCGAGTAATTTTTTTTGGAGGTAGACTTTATTATGCAAAGTACTTTCTATGAACCCACCTCAACCGCATTCCATACCGCGATCGTCATGGACGGAAACGGACGCTGGGGAACCCGCCGAAACCTGCCCCGTGTCGAGGGACACCGGGAGGGCGCCAAAGCGGTTCGCCGAGTCGTGGAAGCGGCTCCCCCTTTGGGCATTACGGTTCTGACGCTGTACGCGTTCTCGTCGGACAACTGGCAGCGTCCGGCGAATGAGGTCAACCGGCTGATGACCCTCTTCTATGATTTTCTCTTTTCGGAAAAAAAGAGGTGTCATGATAATGGAATTCGATTGCGGGTCGTGGGCCGCAGGGATCGCCTTTCGCCATGGCTGCGCGCAGCAGTCGAGGCAGCGGAGACCGCCACGGCTTCGGATCAGAAGATGTGTTTGCGTATCGCGATCGATTACTCCAGCCGCGATTCGATCCTGAACGCGGCGATGCGGTTAAATGAAAGCAACCGGTCGCGCGAGGCTTTCTCAAAGGCCTTGGGGGAAGTGGATCACACGGGAGGCTTTGCGCCCAATGTGGATTTGCTGATCCGCACGGGTGGAGAGCAGCGGTTGAGTGATTTTCTTCTTTGGGAAAGTGCGTATGCGGAATTATATTTCCTCGAAACGATGTGGCCGGACTTCACCGGCGAAGATTTGAAAAAAGCAGTTGAGTCATTCCGAAAGCGAAACCGCCGCTTCGGCGCAATCCCTGAATCAGCTGTTCCGTCAACACAAAGCATATAAAGCCATAATAACATTTGTATATTTGGGTGTTCAATAGAAGTGATGATGTGGGTAATAAAATGAAACTATTTAAATGGCTGGATAGAATGCAGTTCCTGAATCTCAAAATCTGGGATTTCAGTATCCAAAGTTTGTTCAGGGAATACGGTATGGCATTCATGAAATACGTCGTGTTGAGGCATCCAATAAAAACATTGACAGGAATTTATCGATATCAAAAAATGAATAGGCGAGATAGCAGACATGTGCCGGAAAGATGGACAGCAGGAGACCAGTCCATCGTAGGCGTTGGTTTCTGCCTTAAACCGCTCGATCCCGTCTGTCTGTCCGGTAGAGCCAATCACGATTGCTATTACTTCGAGCAAAATCTTTATGCACAAAATTCGGACATTCCCGAATGCTGCAATCACTGTCCGATCAAGCATATCGGATTACTGACATTGTCGGCCGGGTGTAACTTTTACATCATGACATCGGCAAGAGATATCTTGTTCGACTTGTATTTACCAGGGATCGAGCGTCAACGATACACGAAAGGTTTATTCACGCTATGTCGGTTTTCATTCGAGCCGTTCAAGATCGCCCTCTCCATATCCGGTATCGAGGGCTATCTCTTTCCTTTCGACACGGGTGATTGCACGGATTATCAGTCATGGTTGCAGGCAGACATCGGGGAAAAAAAAGAACGAACGGTTTTAGGACGGGATGACTGTCATTCGATCGAGGAAATATTAACAAATTCGACACCGAAGAACATTACAAATAATCGATTTATAAAAGCAGGGAATATATTTACAAACAATGATTGATTTCATCTTTTCACGCTGGACGTTTCCGTCACTGCATATCTGGATGTTCGTTTTTCCTTCCGGCTTGATCGCTGGAAGCATAGCCGGGTGTTTGACTGGATATTTGAAAGAGAAATACAATTTGCCTGTCGGTTATTCAAGAAAAATATTCCATTTCATCATCTTTACATTAGCCGGAATAATTGGATTGACCGGAGGTTTTGAAGCCGTGCAGGTTTTCGGCGCCTCGATAGGAACGATCGTCGGCTATGCAGTATTCGTAGGAGATCGAAGCTGCTTATATCCAGCAATCGCCAGGCCCACCGACGCCCCGTACGAACGTTTTTATATCATCATGCCTTTTTTGATGACTGCGCTCGGTGGGATGTTAAGCAATATTCTTTTCGGTGAATTCGCCATCATCGGTTACATCGCAACCGGCTGGGGTGATGCAGTAGGAGAACCGGTCGGAACGCGATGGGGCCGTCATCGATACCGCGTTCCAACATTAACGGGAATCAAGGCCTACCGCAGCATCGAAGGAAGCATAGGCGTATTTCTCGCCACATTTATCGGATGTTTTCTATTCCTTTCCACCGGCTTCGATTTGCTTTTCCAGGTCGTTCTCTTAACATCCCTAACGATCTCGATGGCAACAATGTTCGTTGAAGCAATCACGTTTCACAGTCTCGATAATTTGACCATCCAGGTGACCGCATCCGGTCTCTGTTTTTACGTTTTGAAATATACCGGTCAGTAGTAATCGACTGACTGGTTACCCTTTGACAAATCGAGTGACCGTATGCGAAAATGAATACTGCTCACTATCACCGATCGTATTTTATTAAAATGGAGATTCAACATGATCGATCATACTTGTCTTTCAAGACGCGGATTCCTTCGTACCTCCTTGGCGGCGGGCACGCTGTTCTCCGCTCAAGCCTGCCTCACGACGGGGAGAAAAGCGCAGCAGAATACATGGAAAATCGGTTGCTACACCCGCCCCTGGGCGAAATTTGAATATACCGTAGCGCTGGATGAGATCGCCAAAGCGGGATTCAGATACATGGGATTGATGACCTCGAAAGACGGCTTGATCGTTTCGGCAAAGACATCGTTTGACGACGCCCGCCGATTTGATGAAAACGTGAAAAAGCGACAGTTAAAAGTATTATCCATTTATGGCGGGAGTATCGCGGTACAGAAATCACTGAAAGACGGTATCGTCGATTTACGCAAATTAATCGATCTCAGCGTAATCGTCTCTTCGGAAACATTGATGATGGGCGGCGTGAGCGACCCGGACCTGAACGAACGCTATTATGAAGCCATCAAACAATGCTGCGATTATGCCGAAGATAAAAACGTCGAGCTCATCTTGAAACCGCATGGAGGACTCAACGCAACCGGACCGCAATGCCGTCAATCGATCGAGAAAGTCGGTCATCGAAATTTCAATCTGTGGTACGATCCGGGGAATATCTTTTTCTATTCGGATGGGGCGCTCGATCCGGTCGACGACGCCGAAACCGTCAATGGATTGGTCACCGGGATGTGCATCAAAGACTACGTCCATCCCAAACGTGTTGATGTCGATCCCGGCAAGGGGAAAGTCGATTTTCCCGGCGTGATGGCGAAATTGATTGCGGGAGGTTTCACGGGCGGTTCTCTGGTCATCGAAACGCTTGCCCCCGGAGATATTGCATCGCTTCACAACCAGGCCGTCGCCACACGTCAATACGTCGAAAATCTTGTTGCATAGACCGTGTCAATCGATCGAACCAACGCGAAGGTGAAAATGAAATCATTCGGATTTACGCTTATCGAATTGCTGATTGTCGTCGCCATCATCGGGATTTTGGCCGCGATCGCCGTTCCCAACTTTCTCAACGCGCAGATACGCGCAAAAGTATCGAGAACGTACGCCGATCAGATGGCCCTTTCGACCGCGATTGAAATGTACCACATGGATTTAGGGGCCTACCCACCGGAAGATTTCGAAGGCAAGGAACTTCGCAATTTCGCCAAACTCACCCGCTTGACCACTCCGATGGCTTACATGACAGCTATCCCGCGCGATCCCTTCAACCAACTCAGCGATTCCATTGTTTTCAACGAGCCGCCCATCCCTTACGCCACCTACCATTACACCAGTAAGAACGACAGTCGGGATTCTCCTCACCCCAGTTGGTGGGGGCCGTATTCATGGAACCTGATGGGCTACGGTCCCGACCGCGATCCTTCGTCGTACCAGTCGCTCGACTACGATTCAACCAACGGACTCATCAGCTGGGGCAACGTTCTTCTTTGGGGGCCGGGAAACACCCGTATCCCGCCGTGGAAAATCTGAGCAGTGGGGAATGGTGGATCGAAAATCGTGACCTACCCACCATGTTAGACATGGGGCGAACGTCAAATCATTCCGGCTTCCTTGGCGTAGGCGAACAGGTTCCCGGCGCGCAGAATCTGCTCGACGTCTCCGAGTGAATTCAGTTTGAACGTTTCGTTTGTGGCGGTCTTCTTCAATATCGATGCGGTGAAGTCGATTTCGATCTCGTCGCCTGTCGCGATTCGATCGACCAGGCGCGACTGTGTTTCGACAGGAACCAGGTAGCCGCCGTTCACCGAATTGCGGAAAAAGATACGTGCATACGATTCGGCCACGACCGCCTTCACCCCGGCTTTATTGAGCGCGAACGGTGCGTGCTCGCGGCTCGATCCACAGCCGAAATTCTTCCCCCCGATAATAATCCGATACTCGGACCGCCAATCGCCTTTGGGAATAAAGGGAATGTTGCCCTTGGGAAGCCCGCTCTGTTCGATAGGAACGCCCGACATCGCGTAAGTTCCATAGAGCTTCGATTCCTCTTCATCGTCCAGACGGTAGACCAAATGATGAGCGGGGATGATTTGATCCGTGTCGATGTCGTCACCCAGCACGAATGCTTTTCCTCGAATAATATCGTCCATGAGACGGGTCCTTTCTGTTTTCGATACGGCTGAACGAAACGGCAAAAAGTCGAAAATATTTTCAATGACCGCAATATATTGTATAAGAAATGGCTGATAAAATACTCTATCTTGCCGTTTCGTCTGCAAGGTCTGGCTTTTACCAGATCGTGTTACGACAAATAATCTCTCGGATCGGTAATCCGCCCGGTCAGCGCCGACGCCGCCACGGTGTACGGTGAGGCGAGAAAGACCTGCATTTCCTTGTTTCCGCCCATCCGCCCGGGGAAATTCCGGTTGGTGGTGGAGAGACAGGCGCCGGGTTGATTGAGGCGTCCGAACGTATCTTCCGGACCCCCCAGACACGCCGCGCACGACGGTGGACCGACGTTCGCGCCCGCCGCCTCGAAGATCGATTGCAGGCTTTTGCCGTTCACCGTTTCGGTTTTCAACTTCGCGGCCACTTCGGTTGTCGCCGGAACGATAAACGTCGGAATTTTGACGGTCTGTCCATCCAGTATCGTCGCGCCCGCGATGAAATCCGTCACTTTCCCGCCCGTGCAGGAACCGATATACGCCTGTGTCAGTGCGACGTCGCCTAGGTCTTTCGCGAGTCCCCGGTTGTCGGGCGAATGAGGCTTGGCCACGGTCGGTTGAATTTCGGATGTTCGATAAACCCGCTCGGCGAAGTAACTCGCATCGGGATCGTTCTTCACGACATCGAAAGGCTGATCCGTATGCGATTTGACAAATGCAAGGGTGGTGTCATCCGGTTCGATCGTGCCATTTTTGCCCCCCGCTTCGATCGCCATATTGCAGAGGGTCATCCGTTCTTCGATGTTGAGCCTGTAGACACCGTCTCCGGCGAATTCCATCGTCCGGTAGGTCGCTCCGTCCACACCGATATCGCCGATCGTGTGCAGGATCAGGTCTTTCGCCATCAGGTAGGGAGGCAGTTCGCCGTCGAATACGAATCGCATCGTCGGCGGTACTTTCACCCACAGTTTCCCCGTCCCCATGATGAATCCAGCGTCGGTGTTACCGATCCCGGTCGCGAATTGGCCGAACGCCCCGGCGGTACAGGTGTGGGAATCGGTCCCGAACAGCACCTCACCAGGCCGGGTAAAACCTTCTTCGGCCAGCGTGACGTGACAGACACCCTTATAACTCTCCGTTCCCGGATCGAAAAAGTGGGGCAGCGTTTGTTCCTTAACGAATTCGCGGAGCAGGTCGATGTTTCGGTTTGCATTGACATC
>CAZSIZ010000185.1:0-12260 GCA_964606645.1 uncultured bacterium | reverse complement strand
AAATACCGCACTTTTCGACCGCCACAAGCTCATTTTTCGACCGCCGTCACCAACCAGCTCCCGAAACGCGTTCCGGTCGCCTTGCAAGACCCTCTCAACGTATAAGGCGTCGTCTCGCGGCTCGTCCATTCCACCAGTCACAAATCCCCTTAATTCCTCTAATCACACTCCTATTATACGATAATCTCACCCAAAAATTTCACCGGACCTTCAACTTCTGATAAAAAATCAGACACCCGAATTAATCCCGGATTGTTTTGTGATGTTCAATAATAAAGCATTGCTGCCTTAACAAAGTACTAAGTATGTGATAGAAAGAGAAACAGCAAAAAATTCAATAAAAGGCAAGTTCGACTTGACCTTTTTAACTTTTATGTTAAAACCATGAAGAAGATATTTCTCTTTCGCGGATTAAAACCTGGCGATCTCACGATTTTTTGTCTTGAAAACAAGAAGACAAATCGTTGTCCTATTAAAGATTTTCTGGATAACTTGAACAAAGATAAGCCCAATGAATTCAAGAAATTAATAAGAAGAATACAATTTTCTGGAGACAGAAGCAATCCTCCACTCAATAAAGAACTATTCAAAAAAGAAGATGGCCCGATATTTGCAATTAGATCTAATCAAATCCGGATTTATTGTTTCTTCAACGAGGGAAATGAATTGCTTCTTACAAACGGTTGTATCAAAAAAAGTCGAAAAGCAAATCCCGAAGAATTAAATAAAGCGAAAGAAATGTACGATCAATTTTTTGGAACCGAAGCAAAAAAATAGGGGGAAATACATCATGGACGCCACACCGGCATTAGAAGAGTGGTTTCAGTCTGAATTGGAAGAACTGAAAGATGATACTGTTTTTATTTTGGAGGGAGTATTCCTTGATTTTGCCGAACAAATTGCCGTGGAAATGGAAAAACAAGGAATGACCCGAAGCGAACTGGCAAAACGGATGAATAAAAAACCTCCGTTCGTAACTCGCTTTTTGAGATGCGATGGCAATCCTACGTTCTCGACAGCGGTTCAAATTGCCAAAGCACTTGGCCTGAAATTCAGTGTCAAAATGGAACCGGCTGTTCTTGAAGAAAATTCTCTGCAATACTCAAAAAGTGTAGACAAACATAAAGTCCGTCTTGATATTTATGAAAATAAACGTCTAACCCAAAACTCGATCGAATGGGCGAAATTACGGGATCGTACTATCGAACCAGTGGAAAGTTCGATAATCCCGGCAGAAATGGCAAAAGCAATATGAGTATTGAAGCCGATCTCAAACTTGAATACTATTTATTAACCCAATTACATATCGACTACGATCCGAGTTGCTTTGGAAATAACGAGGAATCCACGCTTTCCGAGATGCTGGAGAATACAACGTTCGATGTGGATTATTTGGTAAGCCAAATCGACGAAAACCATAGACTGTTCTGCACGTTATTGATCGAATTCGGTCAAGAAGACACGAAGAATCCCAAACCCCTGAAATATCGTTGTGAGTTGTTTGGGACATTTTCTATCGATCCGGTTATTGGTGAGGAAAAAATCAACAAACTTCTGCCATTAAATCCTGTCGCCATCTTGTACGGCATCGCTCGTGGTTTTCTTGGCCCCATTATCAGTCGTGGACCCGTTGGAGATTATTTTCTTCCAACAGTCAATTTCTACGAAGTGCAAAAAAGGAAAATTCAAAAGCATGAAACAAGTAATGCTTCAAGAAAAAAACGTTCAACAAAGACTAAAAAAGCAATAACCCAAAAGCGCATCTCCACACCGAAAAAAACCGTTAGAAAAAAGAAAACAAAAAAATCAGCAAAAAATGATTAACGGTTTTTTTTCTACGAACATTGTGAATAAAACAGTAATAACTCTAAACTGAAAGATCAAACCTCAACACCCAGGACAAAACAATGAAAATCGGTGTTTTCGGCTCAGGATCGTGGGGCACAGCCCTATCGATGGTGCTGGCGGGTAAAGGGCATGAGGTCTTCCTCTGGTCGAACGACCGTGAGGAAGCGGAGAAAATCCGAACCACGCGGCGGTTGATACACAAACTCCCCGAAATCGTGGTCCCCGATCAGATTACCATGACCGACAACGCCGATCGGTTTGTTAATTGCGCGGAACTACTACTGGTTGCGGTTCCTTCCAAAGTGCTGCGTCCGTTCGCGGAATCGATGATGAACCGGATCGAAGGCCAGCCTCCAATCATCGTCAACGCCACGAAGGGTTTGGAAGCCGATTCGTTTCTGACCATGAGTGCGATTCTCGAAGCGGTCTGGGGAGACCGAGTGCGGGGTGTTGTGGGATTGTCCGGTCCCAGCCATGCCGAAGAGGTGGCGAGAGAGATGCCCACAGCCGTAGTCGCCGCCAACCGGGACGAATCGCTGGCCCGCGAGGTTCAGGAAATCTTCCAGACGCCCCGTTTCCGTGTTTATACCAACACGGACCGCAATGGAGTTGAAATCGGTGCAGCGATGAAGAATATCATTGCCGTGGCTGTGGGGATATCAGACGGATTGGGTTTCGGCGACAATGCCCGCGCCGCGCTTATTTCGCGGGGATTGTATGAGTTGAGCCTGGTGGGCAGCGCATTGGGCGCGCGTCCGGAAACGTTCACGGGACTGTCCGGGATGGGCGATCTGATCGTAACCTGCACCAGCCGACTCAGCCGCAACCGCAAGTTAGGCGAGCTCGTAGCGAAAGGGTACAGCGCGAATGAAGCCGAAGAAGAAATCGGTATGGTCGTCGAAGGTCTTACCGCTGTCCAGGCGATTCCCGGCTTGATCGATCGCTTTGTTCTCGATTTGCCCATTTCGGAGGAAGTTTACGCCATTGCCTACAAAGGAAGTAACCCCAAACAAGCCGTCGAGCGCCTCATGCTCCGCGAAATGAAACCGGAACGCCTTCCAACCGATTCGGGAAATTAATCTGCGATTGGGTATAAACGAAATTCATCGAATGGTTCGATTGATTGGGAGGGTATTGGTATAGAAATGGTATAATATAATAATCGGCCCGTCCAATTTATACGGCCCGATTGTTTTATCATGGTTCGTTAATTATTCAGAGGGAGATACGTTGACATTGACCGCTTTCGGACCTTTTTCTCCTTCTTCGATGTCGAACTCAACGGTATCGCCTTCGCGAAGGTTTCTGAATCCATCGCCTTTAATTCCGGAATAATGAACGAAAAGATCGCGTTCACCATCCCTTTCGATAAAACCATACCCTTTCTGTTCGTTGAACCACTTTACTCGTCCAGTAACCATTAGTACTGCTCTCCTTAAAAAATGTTGGTGGCACCCCTTGCTGGTACTTCCGGCGCCTCTCCAACGGCCTGACTACTGTAAGAGATATGCTAGACCGGTATTCCAGTGATTGGGATGAATCAAATTCGCATTATACACGATTTTATTCTCATTTCTATAAAAAAACATTTTTCCCTAAAAGTAAAATCTCCAAATAAGTGGAAACGAGCAGACTTTTCAGAATCAATCGCCTAGACACAATCCGCGTCTTATGTGAATAATTGAAAAACATCGTGAGGATTATATAGCCAATGAAAACCCGATCTTTTCTCATACTATCGATATTCGTTTCAATAGGATTAAACGGCCTTGCGATCGACCGAGCGAATTCGGCCGATGAAAACACCGTTCCGGTCAACGAGAATCTGGTGTTCATCAACACCAGTTTCGAAAATGCCTCGCCGTTGTACTGGGAAATCGATCCGGACCGAACCATCCAGATTTATCTGGTCTACGACTACGAACGGAATTCTCCTAACCGTGCGAACGGCCACTGGTATTTCCAACTCCAAGCAAAGAAAGGCTCCGATTTAACGCTCGTCTTAAATAATTTCGACAATGTCTGGAACGGAAAGAAAGGCTCCCCTGTTTCGGATCGAACGATTTGTTTCATCTCCCACGACGGCAGCGAGTGGAGCGTGCTGCAAACGAGGAAGATCGAAGGCAATCGAATCGAAATCCAAGTCCGAATGGAACACGAAACACTCTATCTGGCACGCTTGGAACCGTACTGCCTGTCCGATCTGGAAGCGTTAAAAGACGAAATCCGTTCCCATCCCCTGGTGTATATCGAACGCATCGGCCAAACCGTCCAAGGCCGCGAATTGGAAATGATTCGTGTCGGAAGTCCCGATGCCCCATACCGGGTGGTGCTGCGGGCGCGGGCACATCCCTGGGAACCGGGCGGCAACTGGGTCGTTCAAGGACTCATCCGTTGCTTATTGCAAGATGACGATGACGCGGAACGTTTTCTAAATAAATATTGCGTTTACGTCATGCCCTTGGCGAACAAAGACGGTGTCGCTCGCGGGGGAACCCGGTTCAACTTATTGGGCAAGGACCTCAATCGAAACTGGGACCGCCCTGCCGATCCCCGGCTTTGCCCTGAAAACCACGCCTTGGAAACATGGCTGACATCGATGAACGCCAAAGGCAAACGCCCTCACCTGGCCATCGATTTCCACAACGACGAAGGCGGGAAACTGCACATCAGCCGCCCCAACATCGATCTGGAACCGTATCTTGAAAGAATGAGACGCTTCGAGCAGTTGCTTCGCCAACATACCTGGTTCACGGAAGGCAGTACCGGCGGCAATTACCGCAATCCCGGCACGCTGGGTGAAGGCTTTCTCGAGCGCTATGGAATCGATGCCTGTATCCTCGAATTGAATTGCAACTGGATTGCGGGACTAAACAAGGAACCGTTCGGGAAAGATTGGGAACGCTTCGGACAAGGACTATGCAAAGTCTTCTTCCACTTTTTCGATGAGTATCGTTAGATTATCGTAAGCCACTCCATTAAAGCAGTCATTCCTATGATCTCTTGACTTGTATTCATCCCTCTTTCGTTGATATGATGTATAAAGCGATGGGAGGTTGCTTCTCCCTATAAATTTTTAAAAAATTGCGAAGGAGAAATAAACCATGACAGAATTAAAATTTGGAAGACGTAAATTGATCGGCGGCAGTGCGCTCGCGGCAGGGGCACTTTCCCTCGGAGCGTGTCAGACTGCCGAACAAAAAACATCGGCGGGCGGGCAGGGAAGCGCCAAAGCCAAATTCGGGATGAACCTTCTGCTTTGGACGCCGTCTCCTTCAGAGGAACACTTCGCCTTGCTGGAAAATCTCCACAAATGGGGTTATGACGGGGCGGAGTTCCCCATGTTCGATGCCTCGCCCGATCCGAAATGGGCAAGACTGCGCCAGCATTGCAATGGAATCGGTCTGGAACGAACCGTCTCCACCAGCGTCCAGGATGAAGTCAATCCCGTCAGCGAAGACACCAGCATCCGCCGGGCGGCTTGCGAGAATCTCAAACGGTTGGCTGACCGTACCCACGAACTCGGTGCGAAGATGATCTGTGGACCGCTCTATTCGCCTGTCGGACGCTTGGTCGGGCGAGGGCGCACAGAGACGGAATTTGGTTATTGCGCTGAGGTCATACGCGAAGCCTCGGACTATGCGGCGGACGCTGGTATCTGTTTCTCACACGAACCGCTCAACCGTTTCGAGACCTATATGTTCAACAGCCAGTCAGACGGCTGCAAACTGGTGGACGCCGTCGACCGCCCCAATTTTGGACTCCATTACGACACCTTCCACGCCAACATCGAAGAAAAAAATTCCGCATCGGCGATCCGCCACGCCGGAAAGCGTATCCATCACGTACACCTCTCCGAAAGCGACCGCAGCACGCCGGGAACCGGCCAGGTCCACTGGAATGAAAACTTCGCCGCCCTGAAAGACATCGGCTACGACCGCTGGCTGGTAATCGAAGCCTTCGGACGCGCCCTGCCCGAAATCGCTGCCGCAACGTGTATTTGGCGCAAGATGTATGAAAGTGAAGAACAACTGGTCCGTGACGGTTTGAAATTCGTCAAACGAAAGTGGAATGCGTGATTCTATAACGCTTGTTAAAAAGAATCCGTTCATTGAAATAAACAAAGGGCAAGGTCAGAAGACCTTGCCCTTTTGTACTCAATTAACAATTTGATGGATTCATCCACCCAGCAGAGCTGGATCGATAATGCCATCCACAGCAGCGGTTACAGCCAGATCGGTGATAGCAACATCACCGCCCGTGGACTGAACCACAACGATAGCAGCAGCGCTATCAGCACTGTTGGTACCAGACGTTGCAACTTCTGATTCGCTGGTGATCCCTGTCTCATCCACGAAGGATGCGAAAGAGAATCCACCGCCCAAGTCGACTAACGTCAAGACGAGGGTGGCTCCCGCAGCGGCATTACTAGCGGTCGCTTTGCAAGAAACAGCGACTTCGCCCTTAGGAACGGTCACGTTCGCAAACGCGTTACCCGTTTTGCCACCGGAGGCCGCAATAGAAATATTGCCGCCACTGATGACTGCATCGGCATAACCCGCTTCACCAAACAGATTGCTTCCCAATGCGCCAAGAGCGACATCGGAAGAATCCATGGCAAATGACGCAACCGGACCAGCTTTGACGACCATCAGGTTTTCAATAACGACCGTTAAATCGGCGGTCCCTGCGTTGAGAACCTGAAAACCAGCCACAACATTACCCGTCTGGGTCACGAAGGATGTGGCAATGTTCTTGGTGACGTTCGCGGCTAGAGCCGGAGCGCCTGGATTGGAGTAACTGACTGTGTTGCCAGCAACACCACCGTCAAAACCGACGACAGCAATATTGGCGGCGTTTGATGGGGTGTTGTAGTCAAGACTGACTGTAACCATATCCCCAGCAGCGCCAGCCGCTACTGCAGCGTTTGCCACGACGAGCGTGTAAGCACCCGGAGCAACTGTCACGGAAGCTTTACCGCCACTGTACGAAGCGCCCGGTGAGAAGGCACCATCGACCAGATCAACGGCAACGGCTTCAGCGGCCATCAAAGGAACGGCATCGGTTCCAACGCCAAGACCGACGATATAGGCTCCACTGAAGGAAGCATCGGCGGACAGGCTGTAAGAACCATCAGCATTCAATGTGGCCGACAGGCCATTCGCGCTTGCCGATCCAGCGCCCGCTGCGAGCACTGTACCATCCATGGTCCCGATCGCAACGACCAAACCTGCTGCGCCCGTACCACCACCGACTGTACCACCACCACCTGCGGGCAGACCCAAGTTCACATTAGAACTCACGGATCCCCCTGGGACGAGGCCGTTATAGTAGATGTTGCCGCCATCGAGACCCACCACACGGTTGTTGTCGTTCACCGAAGGTGCGTTCCCGATAGTCGCAAAAGCGGGTGCAACCATCAATCCTACTACGGCCGCCAGGCTTACAATTGTAAGAACCGGCACTTTTCTCATTCTTTTTTCCCCCTTTCAAGGGATTTTTAATATGTATTGGTGAAAATCACCAATTTTCTAGAGGAGCAAATGAGTTAAATGACGGGACTTACCTCCTTTCTATACCTTCGTACCTTACCGAAAAAATCGTAATAATAAGTATATCCGAATTTCTCTATTATGTCTCACAAAAAAATTTCATCCGTCCATCGGTTGAACGAACGAAACAATATACTATAAAAATCTCTACCAATTGTCAAGGCCATATTACATTTTAGTTAAGAAAAGACGACAATATTGATAAAATTACTAACGCTTTCTTCGCAGCATCGGATATTTCAATAAATAAAGAAACGGTCTTACTCCATAGATATCGACAAATAAATACCAAGATAAATAGGGAAAACGATTTCTGGTCTCACGGTAGTGATTGATCTTATTCCACCACGATTGCATGTAACGCCGCAATCCCCAATTCTTCAGAAGAAAGTGCATCCGAAGCCGTTCGTGATAGTAGTGAAAACCGATCTCATCCCGTTTCTCACGTCCTGGTTCGGCGTAGTGATGCAGAATCTTTATTTCGGGATCGACGTGCAGCCGGTACCCGCGCCGCATGAGCCGATAACAAAGATCGGCGTCTTCGTAGAGATAGAAGAAATAGGAATCGAAACCGCCGATCTCATCCAGCGCCGACCGGCGGAATAACGATAAACAGGTTGATAAAACCGGCGGATTCGGTTTCGCGCGCAGTGATTCTTCCGGATCGTGATTCCCTTCCCAATCCATACAGGGCGACCAGCACCATAGGCGTTCCAGTGCTTCATCGGAAAAGTAAATCCCCGCCGCCCCGGCAGTATCTGGATTGCTTTCCAGATAATCGGACAATTTGGTCAGTGCGCCTTCCGTCCGCAATTCGGCGTCGGAGTCCATATAGAGGATAAAACGCCCTTTAGCGATTTCCGTTCCCTGATTGCGCGCGGCGGCAGCACCGATGTTCCGGATGTTTTCAATCAGCTGAATTGAATCGTCTTCGCGCAGCCATTCCAGCGAACCGTCGGTGGAACCGTTATCGACAACAATGATTTCGAGTTGATGATTGCCTTGATCGCGCAAGGACTGGATCGTCTTTTGCAGCAACTCGCTCCGGTTCCAACTCACAAGAACCGCCGATATCAATGGGTTCGATTCAGTCATTGTTTCTATCTAGGCCGACGCTTCTTTTTTAACCCACCCTGCATCATATAGGTTTGTTGTTCTTCCCATTCCTGAAGGCTGGTCAATACAAAGCAGCTATGAGTACACACGCAGCCTTGAATTCGTTTGCGGCGTTCGGCGGCTGCTTCCGAGTTCCACAGCGCTCCAAGATCGTATCCGGTTTCGCTGAGATGGGCAAAGGGTGTCGTAAATTCGCAGGCGCTCACCGATCCATCGCTATAGACGACTCCCGCCGTCCGGCCCGCCGACAGACACTTGAACGGAGGCTTTTTCCCATCATAGAGATCGACTTGTATTTGTAATTGACGGACACATTGATCGAACGGACCGCCTTCGCGTGAATTGATTAGCCGTACATTCTCCAGAATCGTATTCAGCCGGTCTTTGGGCGGCAGATCGCAATCGCGCGGGTCTTCGTCGATACGAATATCATCCGGGATATTCCAGGCTGAAAAACTCGTCCCCCGTACCAGGTCGTAGGCGTGTTCGACGCCGATTTCATCCCGGAGATAATCCGCCAATGGTTCGATCTCGGTATAATTATTCTTGTTGATATTCGTTAAGACGACAACCCGGAAATAGGGATGTTCTTTCGTCAGTTCAACCATCCGCTTGAGGTGAGTGGCAATCTGTTTAAAACTTCCCGTACGGTTCCGAAGCCGGTCGTGAGTCTCTTCCAGCCCGTCGATGCTGACCTGATAGGTGAGATGATGTTCGTACCGTGCCGCCAGATCCCGCAGTACGAGGGCTTCCATCGGTTCTCCAAGTAAACCGTTCGTATCCACCTGAATGTGCTGGGTCTGGTTATCGCGGAAAAAAATTTCTACGATACTGCCTAAATCCCCACGTAGAAACGGTTCTCCGCCTGTCAACGCAACCGTCCGCATGGGAGGAACCGACGATGCGATGCGCTGATACTGCTCAAGCGTCAATTCCGGACCGGGGGAATCGATCCGCTTCCAGAAAAGACAGTGATCGCACCGCAGGTTGCACCGGTCCGTCACAAACAGAATCAAGTCTTTCAACCGGGGCGTGGGATAACTCCCCCCTGTTTTGGACGAATGGGAAATAAACCTTTGAAAAAAGCGCGGTATACGCATTGCCAAGCAATCCACCCTGTTTTACATTTCATATAGATATTTCTGGAATCATTCTTAACCATCAAAATAATAGCAGTGCTGTCAGCCCATGCAAACGCATCCAACTCCGGCAACTTTTTCACGATATCCAGTCCCGCGCCCTGTCGTATCGATCTGCCTGGCGTTTATGGGCGGAATCGTTTATGCCAACACCTTCCCGATCGGTATCACCTATGTTCTATTAGCCGTTCTGATTCTGGTACTGGGCTGGATCACTGCCACCCGCAAAGGATTGGTTCCTCCGGGAACGACCGCTCATTGGCGTGTCGTGCTATTTATCGCGGCGTTACTGGGGGCGGCCCGCATGGAAGCATTACACCTGGTATGGCATCAACGCGCGAACGCGATCCACACGCTTTCGCGCATGGGAGAACAATCCGTCTCCGGAACCGTCGAGGAAATCCGGGTTTATGAAAACGGTTTGGCGTCGCTCTTTCTTTCGGGTGTGCGGATGGAGAAATGGAGCCGTCAGCGTACTTTCCCTGGCCGGATCGAAATTCGCGGCTCCGCATCTCAGTTGGCTCCGTTTCAGCCAGGCGACGGTTTAAAAACAGTTGGCCGGGTCGTTCCCATCCGTGGCCCCAGCGTCCCGACGTCTTTCAACCGGCAGGATTATCGTTATTCACAAAATATTTTCGGCAGTATCTACATCGCGAAGGATACCGCCGTCACCCGCCTTCCTTCTCAACAGTGGAGCCGGTTTCGCGGTTTGGCTTACGCCGCCATCGCCCGCATCCGCCAAGCGCTTCCTTCCGAGTCACGATTACCCTTCATGCGCGATCCCGTTAGTCGCGATGAAATCGCAGGCTTGATCGGCTCGATGGGATACGGGATTCGCTCCATGATGCCCGCCGCACTGTCTCAGGGATTGCAGGCGTCGGGATTAGCGCACATTACGTCCATCAGCGGTCTTCATGTGAGTTTAATCCTATTCGGTGTGGCGTACCTTCTGAAGCAGGCGGGGCTGACGAGAAAGCAGGCGGCGTTGTTCACCGCCGGGCTGGCGTGTCTGTACGTCCTCATCGTTGGAGCGCGCCTTCCCACTTTACGCGCCGCGTTGATGGCGTTCGTTTTTCTCGGTTCCTATTTCGTTCAACGCCGGATCGACTCGCTCAACTCGTTGGCGATTGCCGCGCTATTGTTGCTGTTTCTTCATCCCGGCGAATTGTTTCTCGCCTCGTTTCAACTCTCGTTCGCCGCCGTTTTGACGCTGATATTATTTGCTCCCGTCCAACAAAAAATTTGGATGATGGGATACTATCCCCAAATCTTGAAGCGGAGTTTACAAGGAATCATCACATCGGTGGCCGTCGTGGTTGGACTCGCCCCATTCACCATCGCCTATTTCAATATTTGGAGTTGGGGCGCGATCTTCGGTAATCTCATCGCCATTCCCGTAGTGGGATTTCTATTACCCGTCACATACGTATGGTCGGCGTCGATGCTACTTCCTTTCCCTCCACTGACAGACATTTTAGGCCAACTGACCGAGTGGCTTGCGTGTTTTCTGATTCTCATCATTCGGTTCTTTTCGGATCGTGAGATTTTCTACATCATCCTTTCCTATCCCGGCGTCACCTTCAGCGTGCTTATGTTTTTAGCGTTCGTTCTGCTATGCCGCCCGGCGGTCAAACTATGGGGTGACGGTGCGGTTTCCATCCGGTCTTATCATCTCGCATTGATTGCAATTGCGGTCCTCTGCTGGCGGAATGTACTCTTCACTCCCTGGACACCCCTGAGGATCGATTTTCTCTCCCTGGGGCAAGGCGACTGCACGGTCGTCCATACCCCTGGCGGACAAACCGTGATGATCGATGGCGGTCCTCCCCGAAAGACGGATTCAATCCGACAACCGATTCTAGTCGATTATCTCCGTGCGCAGGGGATTTCTGCAATCGACGCGATGGTCTTAACGCACCCGCAATCCGACCACATCGGAGCCATGGCCGATGTCGCCCGGCACGTCCCAGTCAGCATGTTGCTGGAAGGGACGCAGGAAGCGGACACACAGTACTACAAGCGATTCATCCAAACCATGCAAACGCTTCACGTCCCCCGGAAAACGGTTCGCACCGGAGACCGGATCGACTTGGATCACGGAGTAACGCTTTGGGTTCTGAGTCCAGACGATTCCACGATTCAGAAAGATTGCGATGTCAATGAAAAATCAGTCGTGCTCCTTTTGCAATACCAGGAACTGGACGTCTTGCTGACAGGGGATATCGGATTCGTAATGGAGAAGGAACTGTGTGATAAGTACAACCGCTGGGATGTAGACGTGTTGAAGGTTCCCCATCACGGCAGCCAATACGCCGGCAGCGAATCGTTTCTTCAGGAAATCCGCCCGGAATTCGCCGTCATTCCGGTGGGTCGCAACGCCTATGGCCATCCGCATCAGGAAGCACGCGACCGCCTCTACGCCATCGGCGCGCACGTCCTGCGCACCGATTACGATGGAACCATCCGCCTGGTATCAGACGGACACGATTACCGCCTCTATTCAACCCGTTCCAACCGCCTCTATATTTTCGATCTCGACCGGAAATAATCTTAATACAGACCTCACTAATTGAAACCAATCATCCATCAAAAATCCCTAAGTTTC
>CAZSIZ010000184.1:0-12278 GCA_964606645.1 uncultured bacterium | reverse complement strand
AAGATGTCCAAAAAAATGGGTCGATTTAGGAGTGGATTTGCGAGGTCTGTATTATCTATTCGTGAGGAATGGTGGATCGAAAAGCGTGATCCACTCTACATACTGGCATCAATAGGTTGCCCGTCACGGATCATTAACCAATCCTGTGCATCGATAAAGTGAAAGCGTCCGCGGAAAGCATACAAACGGGCATCGCGAAATTTGACCTCTAAACGCACAATACGCCCAGCCAGGTTCTCCAACGAACCGCCGCGCCATTGTAACACGTGTTTCTGTGAATCTTTGTTGTCAAACGGTATACAATCCTCGAAGGTGAAGCCGTCGAGCGCTTTGCTGTCGATACCGGTGAGTTGGTAATGGACTTCGCCTGTGTCCGCCTTGGCATTCATAGTCAACTCGCCGCCCAACCAAACCAGTGGCTTTGAAATGAACGATGCCCAGTTTCCTCGGCTGCGAAGATACATAAAGCCATCACGGCGCAGTGTATGAACCAGGATACTCTCAAAATCTCTTAAGCCGGCCTTGCGCGCCAGGAAATTTTTCCCGTGCTGAGTTTTACTGGCCGAGGAATAGATTCGGATTTCATTTTCGGTTTCAACCAGGCAGGAAGGCTCGATACCGCCGCAACCATGTTCTCCGGGTTCATTCAGCGGGATAAATGGTTCACGCGGTCCACGTTGAAACCGCAAACCGCCGTAGCTATAGGTCAGTTGGCAATCGATAGGGCCAATGTGGCGATTGAAACCGCCGGTCGGTTCCGCTTGCTCGCAGTGAAAAATCCACAACAAACCGACATACGCTCCAGCATAGGGAAAAACCGGCATACCGTAGAATTCACAGAGATCGGGGTCGCTGGGATCGGGTTGAAGCAATAGCTCCGGTCCCGACCAGTGCTTGAAGTCTTCACTGGATTGAATGCAAACCCGGCGGTCACCCCAACCCGGTCGGTCAGTCATCATGTGTTTTTTTTGGTGATGATTATAGAACCCGAACACCGGTGGTTCGGGATGCCAGCCCGGCAGGCTCCATGCCAAGTCAGGGCGGATTTCCCAATGCAGACCATCACGGGATACGAGTGTGAATTCATCGTGCATATAGGATTGCAGACCCGACTGCTTGGCGATCTTGTGCCAACGATGGGCGGGATCAGCCAAGGCGCGTTCCAGCACGAATTTTCCTCCCTGGTGACAGAAAATTTTATAGGGATAGCCGTCGGCAGCAATGGGATCATGATACATACCGCCACAACTGCCATCGGGTAACGTGAATATGTGATAGGGAGCGCGCTGTTCACCTTCCGGACGAATGCCGGAATCATGAACGGTTTTGAATTGGATACCGTCGCCGCTATCGGCCAGCATCATCATATAAGGCCGCCATCGTGAGGTGTAAATCATGCGCCAACGGCCGGTTTGCTGGTCACGGAAAACGGAAGGCCAAGCTGCCAGGCCATCGACATCATCCACAAAGACGGCATCACGCCGCCAAGTAGGGCGTCCCAGGCAATGCTCAAGGTTTTGCCGTCGGTCTAAGTGCCACAGATCCCAAAACAGCCAAGCTTTTTCATTCGATGTTGCGGCGGAAACGTCATCGGACAAGCCTTGGGTGGAGCGTGAAGGAAGAAGCGGGGTCATTCCGATCAAACCCAAAGTTGAGAGCCATGTGCGTCGATTCATCATGAGTCCATTCTCCTTATCATAATCTCAGAAGCAATTTTTCAGAAATAGATGGATAGGGCTAACAGCCCGTGGTAAAAGTCCCACGGACTGCTAAGTTGTATCCAACATTAAACCAAGATCTCCCATTTCAACCCGGAGATAATAAAACCGCCACACCCACGATTTAGCACGTATTTTTCTTGCCTTTCAATTCACAGATGCTTGCGAGGAACCTTTATTTTAGCCATGATTTCGTTCTTGTCCTAACCCTTTTTGGGGAAAGTCGTTAAAATTGGATAATCATGCCTTGGGATAATGTTGAGTGTCATCCAACCGTTCGTAAAACCGTTGTCCGCTCGATCTCGCGTGGGCTGTTCGGGCAGACTTGCCTGATCTATGGACCGCCGGGCGCGGGCCAGGCTTCCGTCGCTCAGGCTATCGCTCAAACGATCGTGTGCAAGGAGATTGCCGGTGATTTTTGCGGAGTCTGTCGGGAATGCCGTCTGATTCAAAGCGGGGAATACACGGATGTGTTCAATCTTTTTCCGTGGGAGGATTGGGATAAACCCAAACGCAAAGGCAAATTTTATAGCGTCGATCACATGCGAATGATGCAGCAGCATGCGACCATCATGCCCTACGAGGGGGAACGAAAAATATTTGTGATTCATCATGCCGATCTGATGGAAGGGTCGGCGCCTAACAGCCTACTGAAAATCCTGGAAGAACCTTACGAACACAACATTTTCCTCCTTTTGACCGATTCCGTCTCCCGGATTCTGACAACGATTCTGTCGCGCTGCTGGAAGGTGCGGCTGGTTCCGATGGGAATCGGAGCGCTGGTCGAACGCTTAAAAGCGGACATGCCGGAAGACGCTGCCGAGACCATCGCCCGCGCCGCCGGTGGGCTGCCCGAATTGGCCGGAACACTGATCGGGGAAGACTACTTGGACAAGCGGGATCAAACGATTGAATTACTGAAAAAACTTCGTGCCAGCGAGACTTACGTCGGTGAAGTGGCAACAATATTCGCGAAGAAGAAAGAAGGCCTTCAGGAGGCCCTGGCGATTGTCTCTGGGATTATGCGGGATGGGGTGCTGAGCGTGAGCGGGGTTGAAAACGGTGTTTGCCTCAATCCCGACCGCCGCGAGGAAATCGCCCGCTTATGGCAAGGCAGCCAGCCGGGAAAGTTGATCGAGGGGATCGAGAAGATCGTGGATGCGCTGGACGCCATTACTGGAAGCGCGAATCCCAATCATAATATTTTGTTCAACGATCTGTTTCTCTCGCTGCATTTAGCGGGGAAGTGAACGGAATCTCTCTTTCGATGGAGAGTGCGGCAGCGGCTTTATGCTTTCTCGAAGTGTGCTATTCTCAACATGAATTTCAATCATCTTAATATAGGTGCGATTACGATGGATAAACAAGGGAACCTCTCAATTGTCAAGGAATTTTTTATCTTTCTGGGCGAACGGAAGAAATTTTGGATGATTCCAATCGTTCTCGTTCTTCTGGTTTTGGCGGCGCTGATTATCCTCGCAGCCAATCCGATGATCGCTCCGTTCATCTATACGTTGGTGTAAAATTCGTTCTTGGCTTCGTGGTGGGAAATCGCGGGCCGGGATAACGTCGAACCGATCGAAACGAAAAATCAGGAAATAGGAGTGAATTATGTCCATACGCGTACGCTTAAGCATCATGATGTTTTTGCAGTATATGGTTTGGGGAGCGTGGTATATCAATCTGGGCGCGTATCTGGGCCACTTGGGATTTACCGGACTGGAAATCGGATCGGTCTTTGCCGTCTTCACCTTGGCTTGTCTGATTTCTCCCTTCATCGGCGGGCAGATCGCCGACCGCTATCTCCCCACGCAGGTTTTCCTCGCGATCTGTCACTTGCTAGGCGGCGTGTTTTTGCTGTGGCTCGCCACGATCGGCACTTACGACAAAATGTGGTGGTTCTTGTTGATTGCTTCACTGTTCTACGCGCCGACGCTGGCGTTGACGAATTCGATCTGTTTCCATCATCTCACCGATACGAAGAAAGAGTTCGGGATGATTCGCGCGTTTGGTACGCTGGGCTGGATCGCGGCGGGATTGGCGCTTTCCTTCTGGTGGACGTACGTCCATCCGTTTCCCATGACGTGGGAAGCTATCTCCTCGTTGGACGAAGCCGCTCGATCGGCGGCCCGTGCGGAATTTCTATCCAGTGAGAGCGAACTGTTTTTAATCGGCGGGGTGGTTTCCCTGCTTTGCGGCGCGTTTTGCTTTCTTTTACCACATACGCCACCATCCAAAGAGAGCGGGAGTCCTTTTGCGTTTCTGGGCGCACTCAAATTGTTCAAAGATAAAAATTTCGCGATCTTTATGTTTATCAGTTTCATCGTGACGACGGAACTGATGTTCTTTTATATTTTAACCCCTCCGTTTCTAGCGAATATGAGAGACGCGATTGCTGAAAATAAAATTCCGGCGATTATCGTCATCTTCGCTCAGGGCGCGGAAATGCTGACTTTATTCTTACTGCTCCCGTTTCTGCTGCCTCGCCTTGGGGTAACGAAAACATTGGCGGTTGGAGTAATCGCCTGGCCCATCCGGTATCTCATATTCTGTGTCGGTTATCCGTGGTGGTTGGTCGTTGCGTCTCTGACCCTGCACGGAGTTTGTTACGTTTTCTTCTTCATCGTGGGCCAAATCTACGTCGATATGGTAGCCCCCAAAGACGTTCGCGCGTCGGCTCAAAGTCTATTTACAATGATCACGTTTGGATTGGGGTTGACGCTGGGAAGTTATTTCGTCGGATGGGTACAAGGTCTCTTTACGATTGGGGAGAATTTAACTTATACGGAACTTTCGAAATGGCAGTGGTATCTATTCGGCTGGATTCGGGATAATTTCAGCGACCTGCCGGAGACTGTGGCCGCCGATATGATCAATTACCGGGGGCTGTTCCTGGTTCCCTGTGTGTTGACGATCGTCTGCGCGGCAGCGTTTCTCCTCTTCTTCAAGGAACCGGATGCCCCCCAGGAAGAGAACGATACGGCCTCCGTATAAAGCAAGGAATGCTTCCCCTTTTGGCGAACGGCGCTTGTTCGATTGAACTCGATTCGATAAATTTATGACATTTGTTATATAATCGCGTTATAATAGGTTGAATAGTAATCCCAATCGAATCAAGCGGTTTTTCAAAAGGATGAAGCGAATGAAACCCACTCGAATGAGAGAGATTCAACCATGACCGCGATGCGCCTCGCGCGCTTTATTATTATCCCCAGTCTTATCACGGTTTCCCTGCTGGTGACGGGATGCAACCAGGATATGACTGGCGTCTTATCGCCGAAGGATTTCCTTAACACGCCTGGAATCATCGATCCTGGCCGTGAATTCGGACATTTGGGGACCGTACATGCCAACGTTCCGGCGACGTCGGATATTTTCTTAAGCGGCGCGAAAGAGGACGTGGAACTCATCAGTTACCCCGACGAACGAACCGACCGCGTTCCGGAAAACTCTCCAATCAAAATGCTTGAAGGAACCATCTTCGGAGGGGAAACGCTGGATATCTATGCGACGGGTAAAGTGCGGCTTCAACGCATCGAAGTCGGACCGAACGGAGGCGGCCGCACGATCGAAGCGGGACCAGCTTTTCAGTATAAGGCGATGGAGGGACAGGTGGGGGCGCTGGTGGGAATGTTCAGCAATCAAAAGCGGCCGTTCGTCATCGGACAGCGCCGGAAGATCATTGCCCCCAGAGGCGCGCGGCATCTCTATCTCGCCGTGCTGGACTATCCCGGCGCATCCTCCAACAATCAGGGCGCGTTCGATGTGTCGATCAGCGTGATACGTCGGTAAAGCGGTTTATTTCAATTTAAAGAGTGTGATCGTTCCTTCCCAATGTTTCGATTCCAGATATTTCGCTTGAAACGATTCCCATTCGGCTGAGACGAGTGCTCGCTGAACGTCCGAATACGGTGATTCCGCGAAGAGCAGCCACTCAACGTTCAATTCGCGCAGATGTCGATAGGCGGTCTCCCCGCTCTCATTCATCCAGCGTTCCAGGGGATCGCCCTGCTTTCCGAAATGTGCCCCACAGACGATGTTTTTTCGATCCAGATAGAACAGGTAGCCCGTATGAAAACCGTACAGTTCTTCTTCAACGGGAACGTTGGCGTCGATCCAGTCCTTCATCCGGAACATGTCACGGCTGAATATTCTTCGTTCAGCCAGCCAGTCACGGCGCGCGGCTTCGGAGAGATACACGCCCCCGAACCAGTTGATGTTGGGGCTGGAGAGGTAGTAGTACCGTTGCTGCAGAAACGTGGCGAACAGGCTCAGAATCAGGAACGAGGCGAGTAACGCCGGACGTTCGATCCGACGGCTGATAAAGGAAACAGCCAACGCAATCGTAAGCGTCACGACACCGTAGTTCACGGCGAACAGCCGCGCGATGTCCGACCCCCACAGCATCGTGAACAGGCCATAGACGATCCCCGCATAAACGGCCTGCGTCCTCCAGCGTTTAAGCCGGGCCGCCAACAGGAAACCTACTGCCAGCAGACCGATCAGGAAGATCAAATCGGCTTCGTAGAGCACCCACAGAAGGTTCTTTTCGACTTGTCCGATGAACTCACCCACGCTCTCGGATTTCAGCGGATTGAGGCCGTGGTTGTTGTCGTTGGAATTCATGGCGGGAATAAATTCGGCTTTGGTTGGGAAGAGTTCTCCCAGCATGGGATAGAGGGGATTGTGCGTGTAGACCGCGGATTTGATCAGCCACGGACTCATCATCAGGACGGCGATAACCGGATAGGCGCAGAGTTTGAAAATTTTCTCACGCCAAGCCATTTTTCTGCGAATCAAACACTGCCAGACGAGAAACAATCCCTGCGGGACCAAGCCGAAAAGCAGACCGTTAAACTTGGTTCCCATCGCCATGCCGCAAAAAACGGCGGCGAGGATAAAGAGCCGGTGGTTTTTCTTCTCCAGCGCGAGCCAGAGCAGCACCGTGGAAAGGAAGACATAGAAATATACCGCCCGCTGAACGTTGACCATCACCGGCAGACGGAAATGGAGACAGCAGAGATAGATCGCAATGGCGAACAGCCCCCAGGAGGCGTTCGCGTATCGTTTCACGACCGACCAGAGCAGAATCAGCATGGGGATGAAATGGAGCAGGATAAACACCTTGCACGTGGTGTCATTGCCGACCAGCAGCGAAAAGGTGTAATGCAGGTGGACGTTCATGGGGTAGTGCGACGGCATGTTGAACGGGACGAGCTGGATGGCCCCGCCGTGCGTGATGTAGTAGAGCGGTGTTGCCAGGTGATACCAGATCGAATCGACCTCGCGTTCGGGTACGCAGGCGGCCAGCGTGTAAATCGTGAGCAGGATCAGTGTTACGGAACTCGCGAGGGGGGAACGCTTGATCGGTGTCCAGGCGGCGGCTGTGATCCTTTTGGTTTCGGAAAGAATGATCGGCGTGAGTAATACCGTTCCAAGCACCGCCGCCGGAACCAGCACCCAGAACCGCAGCCCGCCGAACAGCCCCAGCGTAAAGTAGGCGTAGGAGAGCACCGTTTCGCCCAAACCGAACGCAATCGCAACGCGGTACCCATAAGGCAGGTAAGCGAACGCCCGGTGCATCAGGGCGAACCCCACGCCCCAAACCAGCACGAACTGCCAAACGCCTAGTAGAAAATTCAGCATAAATCTCTATGAACGCAGGAATTAAAAAGTCGAACGGAAACCGTTGGCATCAGTCCTCCCGGCGGATGTTGGCTCCGAGGGCGGAAAGGCGTTCGTCGAGGCGCTCGTAGCCCCGGTCGATCTGCTCGATGTTCTGGATTTCACTCGTTCCTTCCGCACAGAGCGCCGCCATCAGCAAGGCCATGCCCGCGCGGATGTCGGGGCTGGACATGGTCTGCCGCCGCAGGGACGTTGGCCCCACGACCACTGCCCGGTGTGGATCACACAGGATGATATTCGCCCCCATCCCGATCAAGCGGTCGACGAAGAACAAGCGGCTCTCGAACATTTTCTCGAAGATCATCACCGTGCCCTGCGTCTGGGTCGCGATGATGACGGCGATGCTCATCATGTCGGCAGGAAACGCGGGCCAGGGGCCATCGTCGATTTTAATCATCGATTCGAGCAAGTCGGTTTGAACGGTCATGGGTTGATCGCGCGGGACGAAGATATCCTCGCCCCGGATTTCAACGTGAATTCCAAGCCGCTCGAACTGGCTGAGGATCATTCGCAGGTAGCGGGGCGCGGCGTCCTGGATCAGAATTTCGCCTTTCGTGACGGCGGACAATCCGATGAAACTGCCCACTTCCAGATAATCCGCCGCGATCCGGTGCGTGCCGCCCTGGAGCCGATCCACGCCTTCGATCGTCAGCACGTTGGACCCGATGCCTTCGATGCACGCACCGAGGTGATTGAGAAAGTGGCAGAGCTGCTGAACGTGAGGTTCCGACGCGGCGTTCCGTAGAATGGTTTTTCCCTTCGCCACCGAGGCGGCGGTGACCAGGTTTTCCGTAGCGGTGACACTGGCTTCGTCCAGCAGGATATCCGCGCCCGTCAGTGGGCCACTGCATTCAACGACGTACGAGCGATCGGTGAGTGTAAACCGAGCGCCCAACGCCTGGAGTCCAAGCAAGTGCGTGTCGATCCGGCGGCGTCCGATCCGGTCTCCACCGGGGAACGGGATCTCCGCCCGCCCGCATCGGCAAAGCAGAGGCGCAAGCAACAGGATCGATGCCCGAATTTTCTTACACAGATCGGACGGCAGATTTTTGGGATCGAGACCGTTCGCGGCGATTTGGATTTCGTGTGAATTAAGCCGTTCGATTCGAGCGCCGCAACTCTCCATCAGCGTCAGCATGGTTCCGACGTCACCGATGCCGGGCACGTTTTGAAGCCGAACTGTTTCGCCGGACATCAGCGAGGCCGCCAAAACCGGCAGCGCTTCGTTTTTATTTCCGGATGGGCGAATCGTTCCTTCCAGAGGACAACCGCCTTCAACGATGAATTTCGCCATGAAACGTTCCTTGTGTTTGTATCGATCGTTATTCAGGGGCGGAATGGTTTACCCCACCCTCACCCTAACCCTCTCCCAGAGGGAGAGGGGATTTACTAATCGTGATTCTGAGGCAGTATAGCCGTGTTTTCCGGCGGCTGCGATGGTTTAATCTTCTCTAAGACTGTTTGAAGCGTCTGGGTTGATTCGTTCTCGATTAGACGCAGCACGTAGACCGGCCATTCACGGTAACGGTGTAAAAATGCTTCGTTCGCTTCTGGGTCGCAATCATTCACAACGATCCAGCCCCGGTCCAGCAGGGGATCGAGAAAGGAGAAGGCCGAGATATAGTCGTAATCGTCCTCGACGAAAATGACGGCGTTTTTTTCTTCCACACCCGCGCGCAACATGACGGCGATCTCTTTGCGCGCTCCCCAGTAATCGTCGTTGAGTTCGTTGTAACGTTCGACCCACGACGTCGAGAACGCGATGAGGAAGAATATCGCGAGCCATGAGAAAACGAGTCCACGCGCTTGATGCCCCGATAACAGTCGCGCGCTTCGAAGTCGCGAAAGACACGCCTCGATGCCTCGCGCGGAAAGAAGCGCCCAAAGCGGAGCGGTTTCGTAAATGAAGCGGGGACCGTAGCAGTAGTCCTGAAAAAAATAAAAAAAGTAAACCAGTAATACGAGAAAACAGGAACCGATAAGCCAGCGGTCGAACGGCGTTCGTCGCATCCACGGCAGAAAAAGCAGAAACGCGAACAACAGTGATGGAACCGGCCATCCAAAGAGATAGGCGTTCAGCGCGTTCAGATTGCAGATCGTGTTCGCAAGGCCGCGCGTGGGGCTGTGGAATACTTCATTAGGGAGTTTCGGTCCTAATGGTTCAGCACCCCAGGGACGTTTTCCGAAGCCCAGGGGATTGCCGCCGAAATATTTCTCATACCCCGTCAGGAAAGGATTCCCTGTGGCGTGAGCGTTATAGGTCAGATAAAAAATCGCGGGTGGAACCGTTCCCAGAACAAACAGAAGCGCGATCGCGACTAACCGCTTCATGGCAGAGCGGAACCGGATTGCCGTCCAGAGAACGCTTCCCGTTAAGAACGCCAGCGCCGTCATCGGGCGGATTAAAAACGCCATCCCGAAGAACAATCCCGCGGCGACGATCTTGAAACGAGTTCGGAAAGAAGGCGCCTTTGGGGAAACATCCATGAAAAATAAGAGAAAGAGCGTCAAGAAGAAAAGTGAGGTGGGATGATTCATGAATCCCGATCCCATCATCAGGTAGAAGGGAGAGAGAGACAGCAGCAGACAGCCCGTTCGCGCGGCAAACGGCGAAACGTGTTTTCGCGCGAATAGAAAGAAGAACGGAACCGTCAGCGCCGAAATCAAGGGATTCACCAGGAAAGGAAAACCCGCCAACACACCCAGCGATAACACAAGCGCGTGACCGGGCGGATAGATGGAATACCACTTCCCGCTTTCCGAAACGACGTAGATGCGCTCGAAGAATTCAGGATCGTCCGGCGAAGGGAGTGCCAGGAATCCATGCGCGAAAACCTTGGCCTGAAAGAACTGGGCGATGCTATCCTGCACGTGCGGAATCCCACCGAGGACGAACCAATTCACCAGCGAGGTGACGATTCCTACCCATAGCATAAGCGGTACGATGAAAATTAAATCGTTTTTACGTGAAAAAGATTGTTGTAAAAACCGATGGGTTCCCTGGAACTTTCGTCCAAAATAGTTGAGAGTACCCGAACACTTTTGCTCAACAAGCATCGAAACGGTTAACGAGAGATTGGAGAATGCGAACCATAACGCGCAATACCACATCCATTTCTCGAAGAAAAACGTGTGATGTTTGAGTCGGTTTCCCAAAGGAAAACAGGTGATGGCCAGGAAGAAAAAAACGACCCAGAACGAAAAATTTCTTGCTGCCGATTGTTTGAAAAAAGAAAACGCGCGGGCTGATACGACCGTGAGTACGAAGCAGATTCCCATCACGAGCGTTACGGTCAATCCAGCGTGAACATTGATGGATCGAAGCGCTTTGGCTAAAAAATTCGATGAAGAGATTCCTCCCTTGGAACAGAGAAAAAGGAGAAACGTCAATACCAGCAGGGCGAATTGAAACCCGGCCGCCAGAAGAAGCCGTTGCGAACGATCGGATGTTTGATTGAATTGTTCCATCAAATTCTCTGAAAAAGGCGTTAAAATATTTTTTCGATAAATTTAATTTTTTTTCGATTTATTCCAAGTTATCTGTTATAATCGCTTATTATGTGCGCATCTTACGCGCTTTGAAATGGTGGGAATTGCAAAAATCGTGAATCATGAGAAATCGCCGGTCAAAAATTTTTTCGATTAATTGAAACTTTTTACTTGACAAAGTTACAGTAGTTGTAATATAACTTAGTATGGGATTTTCAAAATATCCGGTTTCTTGAAGATTCGAGAGTCCGGGGAAGAGGAAAACTTGGAAGGAGGTGACGTAGAAACATGGCAGTCAAGAAATCGACGGCTAAGAAAAAAGCAGCGAAAAAGGCAACGGCCAAGAAAAGACCCGTAGCCAAGAAAAAAACCGCAGCCAAGAAAAAAACAGCAGCCAAAAAGAAAACGGCAGCCAAGAAGAAAACCGTAGCCAAGAAGAAGAAGGCAACGGCCAAGAAGAAGACCGCAACCAAAAAGAAAGCCACCGTCAAGAAAAAAACCGCGGCCAAGAAAAAAGCGAAAAAGAAAAAATAAGGTTGACGGCTTGACTTTCTCGTGAATGGGGAGAATTTTTCCCAGAAAGACCAGTTGGTTGCCTTTTCCGGAAGTGGCAATTGATCTTTAATTTGTCGTTGAGAGCTTGGGGATGTGAGTAAGGAATAACCCCCTTCTCCTTGTTTTTTTACTTTCTTTTGGGTGAGGGCATCTTCGGAGACCGTTTTCGAAGATGCTGTTTTTTTTCTCTATCACTATCAGTGAGGAACGTGCATGATGGTGAATGCGATTCGGATGGAATGATGGTTCAGGGATTATTCAATCACTGCGAGAGGAACTCGAAGATATTTCGGACTCGACGCGAGGGATGCCATGAAGAAGTCTAACGTTCGTCCTATTAAAGCCGCTTTTCAATCCGGTGAAGTCATTGATTTGATTTGGCGTCTCGACGAAGTGCGAATCGATCCCGTCCGGCTTCATTATTACGAAAAGACCGGCCTGATTAAGGCCAGTGTCCGGCCCGCCCAGGGATGCGGGAAGCATAAATTGTATTCGTTCGCCGATCTGGTCATGCTGCGGTGGTTTCTTCAACTGCGCAAACAGGGACTGAGTATGCAGAAAGTTCGTAAAGGAATTTCCTATTTGCGTAAACACATGCCGCGCTATATCGAAAAACCTTATGAAAACGAACTCTATTTCGTTACCGACGGGCAGGAGATGTTCGCTCTGGTGGACGGAGAAGAGGCGATTTCCATGGTTCGAACACCAGGCCAAAAGTATTTTGGATTCATGATGTACGATTTCAGGAAGATGATCGACGAAACGAAAGAAGCCGTTGCCCGAGCGGCTTGAGTTTAAGCCGTTGTGCCCGAGCGGCTTGAGTTTAAGCCG
>CAZSIZ010000183.1:0-12281 GCA_964606645.1 uncultured bacterium | reverse complement strand
TTCGTGAAGGCGGCCGCACCGTCGGCGCCGGCGTCATCGACAAGATCGTCGAATAAGGACAAGCCATGCGTGCCCAAGTGGTTCTGGCCTGCACCGAGTGCAAACTACGGAACTATACGACATCCAAAGATAAACACACCCATCCGGAGCGGCTGGAGATCAAGAAATACTGCCGCCAATGCAACAAGCACACGCTTCACAAAGAGACGAGATAAGTATTACTTTTGCAGAATTTAACCACGGGCGGTCCATAACCAGGACCGCCCGTTTTCTTTCAGTGGATATTCATCCGAACCAGCCGTTGATGTCATTTCGTTCCGTATTTCAGGAATCTCGTTTCCCGCTTTCGCCGCTGAAATTATCCTTGGGATCGTCGAACAGCACGTTGAACGTTGTGAGTGTGCCGTAGATTTTCGTGATGTATTGCTGGAGATGGATTTTCTCTTCATCCGTCAGTTTCTTATGCGCGTTGATGTTCTGTTCGAGCACCCGAAGACGATCCCGCAGCATAACGATTTTGTGGAAAAAAGTTTCGATGGGGATCTCTTTAGGGATGGCGGTCGTATCGCGAGGTTGAAGATAAAGCGTTCCATTAATCCAGCGGTCGCCCAGTTTGGTTTCGCCATGAGGAAGATCCTCCTGGATGATTTCTCGGATCATGTCTTTCAGTTCTTCCGGCGTGATTTCCATGGTTCGTATTCCTCCCGCCAAACGTTTGCCGTTCGGCCTTGCCCCTCGGTTTGGGTATGATTGAGTAAACGTATTCGCTTTTAAGTGCGTTGAATAATCAGTGTGGAATAGCGTTTATGCAATCCCGAAAAAGCACGGGATTTCCCAAGCCGAAACGCGCTCGATCCACGGATAAATTATCAAACCGCTCTTATTATTGACAAATCTTTTTTTCGGAGTCAATCCTTATGAATTCAAAACGGCTGAATTCGCCCCGAGGTTACCCTGCAGAATTGAATTCTGAGGTTATAATGTAATAATGAAATTCCAGGGAGGAGTTTTTGAGGGCAATGAATAAAAAACACGAAATTCAGATCGGTATCATCGGCGTCGGCATGATCGGGTTGGAACATATCCGGGGATTCCGAGTGATCCCCCGGTGCTCGGTCACTGCGATCGCCGATCCAAACGAAGAGCAATTATCCAAGGCGGCTTCGGATTTTTCCATCCCCCAGACATTTTCGGATTATAAGGAATTGTTGAAAATCGAAGAACTGGACGCAGTCGTTATCTGCGCGCCTCCTTACGTCCATGAAGAAATTGCGATGGCCGCGCTCGCCGTCGGGAAAAACGTCTTATGCGAGAAACCGCTGGCCATTACATCCGCTTCGGCGGCTAAGATCGCCAAACGAGCGAAAAAGAGTGGAAAAATCCTGGCGTCCTGTTCCGGGCGATACCGCTTCAGTCCATCCGTCGTGAAAGCGAAAGAGCTGATCGATTCAGGGGAATTGGGGGAAATCTATCATATTACCCTGTCGGGGATTTCCCGCCGAAACCGTCCTGGGATCGATTTCCACACCAAAGCGAAATGGTGTCTCGATAAATCCAAAGCCGGGGGCGGGGCGATGATCGATTGGGGGATATACGATATCAATATCCTCCATTGGTTAATCGAAGGTTTGACCGTCAAGAGTGTCGACGGATTCTGCTATCAAGGGATCGGTGATTACGATCCGGGCGAAGCCGTTTTCAACGTGGAGGAACACGGTGCCGCGCTTCTGCGTTGCGGGAACAATCTGACCGTCAACTGGGAACGATCCTGGGCAGCGCACATGAACAGCTCGGCCCGAATTCGGATTTACGGCTCGCAGGCGGGGTTGGCGTTCGATCCACTGGCGTGGACTCAGGACATTTTCTTTCAAATTTATGAAGACCGAAGCGGAAAACCCGTCACCATTGCGCCGGCCACGACATTCGAACGGTGGAGTGTGATTCTCAGTATCGCACAGAACTTTGTCGAAGCCATCGTTAAAGACCGTGAACCCATTACGACAGGTGAAGAAGAAATCCGATACCTGAAAGTGATCGAAGCGGTCTATAAATCCAGTCAGAAAGGCACGCCCGTCCGCGTTTGATTTTTCTGCAGTCCTTATCGTAGGGTATATCGCGTCGCACCGACATTATTTGCAACCGTTTCGCGATCAATTTTCCTGATACAAGATTAAACACTCGTTGGTTCCGGTTGAGTAACGGCGACCGCTTCCGAAGGGTGAGAGGCGGGGATGGGGGTACCCGTAAGCGCATCCAGTACGGAATTGAACAAGTCGTATCGTGCTTTCACTGCGTGGTAAACGTTGTTTTCAAAATCCATATCAGTGGCAATGTAACAGGAATACAAAATGTAGCTCTCAAGTTCCTCCTGCTTCAACTGCTCCATTTCTTCCGGGAATTCATCGGACGTAGCGATGTCGATGATCCATCCGAACCGATCGGCGGTTTGTTGGTCGATCCCCCTTTCGAGGCCGCTCAATTTCTGTTGTTTGCAGAGCAGTTTGAGGAGGGGGGCTTTCTTGTTTTCTTTCTTTTCATCGCGCGATTTGCTGAATTCGACGATAGCGCTCTTTTTTGTTTTTTTCACCAGGGCCGCATCGATCTCATCCCGGGAAACAACGAGGTGAAAGGGCGGTTCGTCATCACTGTTTGGAGAAATGGCAAATGCAATTTCTCTCAGCGCCTCCAGATGATTGATATAATGATTCGAGAGAAACGATCGGGCGCGATCGGTCCCGTCGAAGAAAATCACTTTTTTAGGGTATTTCTTTACAAACTCAATCAGCGAATCACAGCGAATATCCGTGTGTTTGATGATGTTTTCACGGAAATGGAGAGAGAGTTCCTGGCGAAGTAAGGTTTCGCGTATTTGTTGATGGTTGAAGAGATGGAACGGGAATTCCTCCGAGAATTGCCATAAATATAGGATTTCGTCGAAGCGGTCGATATCGTCCGGCGACAGCAGCGATTGCTCATTTCGCTGGATGGCGTCCTGATACGACTTGCGGAATGTGCGTGCGAATTGGATATCGCGTCCGTAACTTCGGAAGATCCCATTTCTCAAACGCTTTTTGAGTGGGATAAGGATTTCATCATGCATTCCAAGTACATTGCGCGTGGTCTGTTTCTGAATCGCTTCACGAAACGCGTTGAGCCATTGCTCCCAGGCATCCAAACCACGGAGATAAGACAAATCGCCATTTGGCGAATTCAATTCCAGGGGCAAACCGGTTGAATTCGCCCCAAGAATCTGTGATCCCGTTTCGGTCAGGATTTCACGGATTCTCGCCTCACCATAGAGGATCGGCGGCGAACCGGATTCGGCGGATATCCCCTCCGTATCCAAGTACATCAGAATCTGGTTTTCTTCCGTGCGTACCACGTCCTTGAGAATTCCCGAAACTAAGCCTGAAACCCATCCAGTCACGAGATCGTTGCGGGAGAGAATATCGTTCACATACGCTTTGATCTCCTCGTCATTGACCGTGCCACCGGATTCGTTGAGCCGACATTGCTTTTCAAAAAAAATCATATCTCCCTGGAGGGTCCAGATATCGCTTTTCTTAAACGCTTTTTTGACGACCTTTTCCGCCCAGACCTGTTTGCCGCTTATTTTCCGCCAGCCCCATTTATAAAATGGCGTAGGAGTCTCACCCTTCCAGTTCCCAGCCAATCCCAAATCGAAATAAAGGCTATTCAATCTTTGAGAATTGTCGCTTGAGAAGAGAGACGTTTGCACGAACATTATGGTGATCGCGATGATGGTTCCAATAATTAGCCATAACATGATAGTCACCATCCTTATTTAAATACGCACTGTTTGTTATGACTTATCCATTCTCTGAAATTAAAATACACGCCTCCACGATGCGTTACATATTGTATACTTATATTATAGGTTCGTTTTCATAATAACGCAAGGAAAAAGTTACTTAATTGATTAAATAATCGTATAGAATCAATCAGTTGTATTGATTGAATAGAAATTTTTGAAAAATAAATGAATGTTTACTTTAGTAAGGATATAATTTGGAAGTGGATTATTTTGGAGGAAAAATCTTGACCCGACGGCCATCAATTACAAGGCGTTTTTCAGCAAAAAGTTTGATGGCCTGGGGGTAGATTTCACGTTCGGCAGCCTGGACACGCTCGGCGAGTGAATCGGGTGTATCGTCATCGAGCACATCGACCGGCTTTTGAAGAATGATGGGACCAGTATCGTAATTCTGATCGACGAAATGGACGGTGGCTCCCGTGATTTTAACCCCCGATTCGATGACGGCTTCATGGACATGATGGCCGTACATCCCCTTGCCGCAGAACGAGGGAATCAGGGCGGGATGAACGTTTACAATCCGGTCGTAGAATTTCTCATCGGGACGGAAGAGCGACATGAAACCCGCGAAAACGATGAGGCCGGGATCGGCGTCATCCATGGCTTGGGACAGTGCTCGATTGAAATCACCCCAGGAATCGAATTGCTTCCGCGCGATGGTTTGGACCGGGATCCCATGCTTCTTGGCACGTTCGATCCCATAGACGCCTTCCCGGCTGCTGACGACGAGGATGATATCGATGGGCAATTCACCCTTTTCCACGCGGTCGATCAAGTTTTGCAGTGTGGTCCCGCTTCCCGACAGTAAGACAACCGTTTTCAGTTTTTCAGTCACGATACGCTCCCAGAAGATAAAAATACTCTCTCAATAATCCCTTGTTATACGCACGTTTTCAAGCCACGCTTAAACATTCTCACCGAAATCGATTGCCGATCAATCGTTTGGGTGGATAATACAAAAAGCCAAAATTCGCCTGAAACCTGATAACTGAAACCTGAAAACTAATCAGTTATCCGCTCGTTATTCCTTGACCATTCTTAGCTGCTTTCTCTATAGTGAGAACAACATCGGTTTCAACCAAACCATTTCCATGCGTGGGAGAATCAATGATGAAAATACTGAAGTTGGAAATTCAGGGATACCGTTCCCTGAAAGAGGTCTCTTGGCTTCCCGATGATCTGAATGTCTTGATCGGTCCAAACGGTTCCGGTAAATCAAATCTCCTGCGCATGCTGGAACTGATTTCCATTTCGGCCAAGGGACAACTTGGCAAGACCATCCAGAGAGTCGGCGGCATGGATCCCCTTGTATGGGATGGCAAGGCAGACTGTATTAAATTCGTTGTCGATATCTCGCCGTTTGTAAAGAATCGCGATCCTGAGAAGGACAGTCTCACCTATGAGGTGGAGATGGGACGCGTAGGCAAAGGAAGCACTTATCGAATCGATCACGAGTTGCTGGGGAATTACTTTCGGGGCAGCACAGGGGAACGCGAAGAGCCGTTCAAAATGCTTGAACGGAATCCTCAACGAGCCTTTGTGTTCGATGAAAACGAACACTCTTCGGTCGCACCGGAAGAGGGCGTCATCGAAGAAGAATCGTTGTTGAGCCTCTCCTCGGGTCCGTTTGCGCGGAGTCGTTTCATCCCGCCTTTTCAAAAGTATCTGGCGGAATGGTCCATCTACCATGACCTGCATGTCAATATGGATGCTCCCATACGGCAGCCAACCGTTACCCGTCATGAAACGCGGGTCGAGCCTGACGGACAGAATCTGATCAGTGTTCTCCATACACTGTATACTGGCGACAGGGATTTCAAAAACGATATCAATATGGCGATGCGCGCGGCCTTCGGCGATGACTTTGATGAACTGGTGTTTCCACCTGCGGCCGATCAGCGCATCCAGTTAAGGGTTCGCTGGAAAACACTCAGTCGTGAGCAGTCGGCCGCTGATTTGTCGGACGGTACGTTGCGTTTTCTGTTTTTACTTACCGTTCTTGCTTCTCCGAATCCAGCTCCGCTCATCGCGATCGATGAACCGGAAACCGGCCTGCATCCTTCGATGCTGCCGATCGTAGCCGAATACGCGGTGGACGCATCGGAGAGAACCCAGGTCATTCTGACAACCCATTCGCCTCAGTTTTTAGATGCTTTTCAAGATGTCATTCCAGTGACAACGGTTGTCAAATGGGCTGAAGGTCAAACAGTCTTGCAAAACGTGGAAGGAAAATCGTTGGAACGCTGGTTAAAGGCGTATTCCCTGGGGACACTGTTCCGTTCAGGTGAACTTGAGAATGGACTCGCAGAAGATAGTATTGCCTTTGATGCGGGCAGGGAGGGTGCAGAATGAAGTTTCTCCTGTTCGTGGAAGGTTATACGGAACGCGATGCTGTTCCATCATTCTTGAAACGATGGCTGGATCCGAAACTTCCAAAACCCGTGGGCATACAATGCGTCCGTTTTGAAGGATGGTCGGACATGGTAAAGAATGCCCCGACCAAAGCGAAACTTTATTTGTCAGAAGATAATGTCATCGCCGTCATTGCGTTGCTCGATCTTTATGGCCCTACCTTTTATCCGGATGACAAGAACACATCTGACGAGCGGTACAAGTGGGCGAAGAGTCATTTAGAAGAAAAAGTCGGGCAGGACAAGTTCTTTCAATTCTTCGCGGTCCACGAAGTGGAAGCCTGGCTGCTTTCCGACCCGTCTATCTTCCCTGACTCGGTCAGTAAACAAGTTGAGAAACTGTCGAAATCTCCTGAGTGCGTCAACAGCACGAATCCGCCTGCAAAGCGACTGAATGATGTGTACACCAGGCAAACAAAAAGAAGATACAAAAAAGTTGTGTATGGGAAAGACCTGTTTGCAAAACTTGATCCCCGCGTGGCGTATCGGAAATGCCCCCACTTGAAAGAACTCATGGATGCGATGCTGAAGTTAGCCAAATCGGTCACGTGGTGACCGTTCATAGTGAGAACAACATCGGTTTCAACCGAACCGACCAAACGAATAAGGAGAAATGATAATGAGACGAATGAGTTGGCTGTTTGCTGGAATGATGGTGCTGTCTGTTGGACTGTTTGCGGGAACGGTGGAATCGGCGCCGATTAAAACGTTGTTAATTGCAGGCGATGACGTGGCTCCCTTCCACGACTGGCGGGAAAATTCCGAAGCGACGCGGGACGTTCTGGTCGCCACCGAAAAATTCGATGTGAAAGTCTGCGAAGACGCTTTCATTCTCGAATCCGAAACCGCCTTGAAAAATTACGACCTGATCGTTTTGACTTCCTATAACCGAACAACTCCAACGTTGTCGGGCCAGGCGAAAGAGAACCTGCTGAACTTCGTGAAGGGCGGCAAAGGATTCGTCGTCACCCACTTGGCCAGCGCGTCTTACAAAGAGTGGGATGAATTTAAAAACCTGTGTGGCCGCGTATGGGTAATGGGGAAATCAGGCCACGGTCCCAGAAGTGTCTTCCAAGCCAAAATCACCAACAAGAATCACCCGATCACCCAAGGCATCGGAGATTTTAAAATGTTTGATGAATTGTACGCCGGGCTGATTGGCGATGCGAAGATCGAAGCCCTAGTCGAAGCTGATTCGGATCATACCAATAAAACCGAGCCGCTGCTGTTCGTTCACAACTACGGCAAAGGCCGGGCCGTCCATGACGCTTTCGGCCACGACCGCAAAGCGATCACCGATAAAACGCATAAAATTCTCTTAGCTCGCTCCTGCGAATGGGCTGCGACCGGGAAAGTGACTGATTAATAGTAATCAGTTTTCTTATAGTTTTAGACTAATTTTTTTATGGCTGTTATTGTGGTGCAGGCTTCCAGCATGCTTCATTTCATGGTGTAAGCTGGAAGTCTGTGCGCTGCAAGCCATAACAGGAAGTCAACACAATGCAGGCTGGAAGCCTGCACCACAAATTTGACATGGAGAAAGACGATGAAACCTTATTCCCGATTCATTCCGTTTTTTATTGGTCTCATGGCCATGACGGCCGCTGGATGGGCGGAACCGATCACGACCGGCTCATTGATCCGGGAAATGATCGACATGCGCCAGCTAACGGATTACCCCGATCCAGCGTATAAAACCGTTCAGTTTTCGTCCTACGACCATCGCAGCACGCATCCGGGCGGCCCCGATTGGTTCGCCAACTCGGATGGGTTCGGCAACGAACCGGTTCCAAATTTCGAAGCGGTTCTGAAAAAACCAGGTGATGACGGGACGGGTGAATATTTAATGTGCGACGTGAAAGGACCAGGCGCGATGGTCCGCGTCTGGACCGCCGCGATCAAAGGCAATATCCGCCTTTATCTCGATGGCTCCCAAAAACCGGTTTACGACGGTCCCGCGCAGGATTTCTTCATGAAAACTTATGCACCCTACTTGGACGCCGCCGGGATCGAGGAGGGCGTTTTCGACGGTACGTTTTCCCAGCGTAACGCCGGTTACTATCCCATTCCCTTCGCCAAGCGCTGCCGGATCGTCTGGGTTGGGAAAGTGAAAGAGATTCATTTCTATCAAATCCAGATACGCCAATACGAAAACAAAGCCAAGGTAAAAACATTTACTCCCAAAGACCTACAGGTGTATAAAGAGGATATCCTGGCCGTTTCCAAGGTCTTAGCCGACCCGGACGGCGAGTGGGATTATTCATCCAGCGAAGCACCGGTCCAAATTGCGGCATCGATTCCTGCGGGCGAAACGAAAGAGATTCTGAGTCTTGATGGGCCGAAAGCCATCGAACGGCTTGAACTTAGGATTCAATCACAGTGCCTTGACAAAGCGCTCAAGCAATCCATTCTTCACATCGTCTGCGATGGCTATCCGTGGGGACAAGTCCAATCGCCGGTTGGTGATTTCTTCGGGGCGGCTCCAGGAATCAATCCGATGAATCAGATTCCGTTTACGGTTCGCGGCGATGGGGCAATGATCTCCCGATACGTCATGCCTTGTGCCAAATCTTTGAAAATACGGATCGAAAATAAGGGGGATCAATCCGTTACGGTCACAGGCTCGGCGCTGTGCATGGATTATGGCTGGAATGAAAAGACCTCTATGCACTTTCGCGCGCGCTGGCGGGTGGATCATGATTTAGTGGCATCCAATTCAGCCGTGCAGGATTTGCCCTTCCTGATCGCCAACGGCCAGGGCGTCTACGTCGGAACCTCTTCGATTCTGCTCAACCCGAATCCTGTCCCGTCATCTTATGGCAACTGGTGGGGTGAAGGCGACGAAAAAATCTTTGTGGACGATGACGGCGTCACGACGTTCGGGACCGGGTCCGAGGATTATTACAACTACGCCTGGTCCGCTGGGGATATCTTCGTTCATCCCTATTTCGGCCAACCCCGCAATGACGGCCCGGCCAACCGGGGTTTCGTCACCAACAACCGATGGCACGTTCTCGATCCGCTTCCCTTTGAGAATCGCCTCAGTTTTTACATGGAACTTTACAGCCACGAACGCACCCCCGGCGTCTCTTATGCCCGCGTTGCCTATCATTACGCCAAACCGGGCCTGATGGACGATCATCTGCCCATCACCGGCGAGGATGTGCGTCATTTGGAACTTCCCGAAAACTGGCTTCCGGAATCTCGAATGGGCGCGGGAAATTCCGTGTTTCATCAAGCGGAAGCATTATTGACCGGCGATGCGAATAGTACATTCGTAAAAAATAACCTCTGGGCGGGCGGCCAATTATTCGTATGGCAGCCTGAAAAACGGGGCGATGAGATCACACTGGCGATGCCCATCGAAACCGATGGGAAATACACGATTCGGTTGGCGCATCGAAATAATCCCTCATCGGGAAAACTATCCGTGCGGCTGGACGGAGAAAGTGTCGGGTTCGGTGGCGAGAGCGGGATACTGGATTTCCACGTGCCATACCGAACGCTGCTTCGTGACAGTGCCTCGAAAACCATCGAGTTGGTCAAAGGCGTCCACACACTCACCTTGATCTCCGAAGGTCCATCGGGCGAGAGCCGAGGCCGTGAAATCGGCCTTGATTTTATCTGGATACAGAAAAGGTGAATAGGATGAATGGTAAACACAATCGTCACATAAGGTTTCTCGTGGGACTCAGTCTATTGGTTGTTTGGGCCGCTCCAGGCTTTTCCGCCGACGCGCCCAGACCGCTCTATCCGCTGCCGTCGCCGCAGCAATTGGAATGGCAGGAATTGGAGTATATCGCATTCGCTCATTTCGGTGTCAACACGTTTACGAATCGGGAATGGGGCGACGGGAAAGAAGACCCGGTGATCTTCAACCCGACCGAATTCGACGCCCAACAATGGGCCAACGTGCTGAAAGACGCCGGGATGAAGATGCTCATCCTCACGGCAAAACACCACGACGGCTTCTGCCTCTGGCCGAGCCGATACACCGAACACAGCGTGAAAAGCAGTCCCTGGAAAAATGGCCGGGGAGATATCGTGCGTGAAGTCTCGGACGCCTGCCGACAGGCCGGGATCAAACTGGGAATCTATCTCTCCCCCTGGGACCGCAATCAACCCACGTATGGTGATTCGCCTAAGTACAACCAGTATTTCAGGAACCAGCTGACCGAATTGCTGACGAATTACGGCGAGGTGACAGAAGTCTGGTTCGACGGAGCGTGTGGAGAAGGTCCGAACGGAAAGCGTCAGGTTTACGACTGGAACAGTTACTACAACGTGGTGCGAAAGTTACAGCCCAAAGCGCTCATCTTCGGTAACGGTCCCGACATCCGATGGGTTGGCAACGAATCGGGGGTCGCTCGCGAAACCGAATGGAGCGCACTGCCGCTCACTCCAGAATTGAAGAAACGGCAGTGGAATGAATTCCAACGCGGATACGTCGACGGAAGCGGAGCTGAATACACCGACAAAACAATGCGAAGTGCCGGGAAGCATGAAGCGATTTGGTATCCCGCCGAGTGCGATGTCTCGATCCGGCCCGGCTGGTTCTACCACCCGGACCAGGACGATAAAGTGAAGTCCCTGAAACATCTTCTGGATATTTACTACAAATCCGTAGGCCGGAACGGTTTGCTTCTCTTGAATCTTCCACCGGATCGGCGAGGGCTTATTCACGAAAACGACGCGGCCCGGCTGAAAGAATTTCATGAAGTCTTAGACGATACGTTCAAAGTCAATTTGGCCTTACACAAACCGGCGAAAGCGGACCACATCCGAAACGGCCACTCATTTTTCGGTCCGGACAAAGCAGTGGATGGCAGCAAGCACACCTATTGGACCACGGATGATGGCATAACGAACGCATCACTCGAAATCGATCTGGGCGGGCCGGTCACGTTCAACCGCAGCATGATCCAGGAGCACATCGCTTCGGGACAGCGTGTTTTTGAATATTCAATCGATATTTGGGATGGCGGCTGGAAAGAAATCGTGCGGGGAACCACCATCGGTTATAAACGATTGAACCGTTTTTCAAACGTCACAACGGCTAAAGTTCGCCTCGTTATCCACAATTCACGTGCTTGTCCGTTAATTCAGTCTTTTGGGGTGTTTAGGGCCACAAAAGAGCCGAATTGAGGCGGGTTTTGCACATATTATGCACAATATAATTTTGAATTTTCAGGCGTCTGGTTTCAATTTTCATCCATTGGCTGTCTTTTTTAGGATTTCCTTTTTTCTCTCAGTTTTTTTTACTCTCTTTTTTCTCTCTTTTTAATCAAGTTAAGTTGGGCCCAACTTTTGGGTGGATCAATCTTCCTTTCGGGGATTGCCTCCCAACAGGTTCGGAATCTCTTGTTATGCGGAGTTCGAACGCTGGTGGGTCGAAAAGCGTGCCCCACCCTACCTTGTCGACCGATCAGCCGGCTGACAGGCAGAATTCTACTCTGCACGGAGCCAAACAGGTGCACTCCCCCGGGGTGTTGCTAGTATCCTGCCAACACTTCGTGGATCGACCCATCAAACCGACTTTTTAAGCCGACCTTTTTAGGAGAACTCTTGAAGATTGCCTCGCTGGACAAGCCTCAAGACGATCGCTTGAAAGCGCAACACTTTCGTTCGAAACCTTGGACAGAACCTAAACTTCAGCGATTGTCACTCTGAGGTGCGATTTGACCTTTCTACCGCCCTATAACGATCCGGTAATCCGTCTATCTTTGCAGACGAAACGGTAAGATTGAATTATAAGGAAGCGATCCTTTCTATTCGATCTTGCGTTCGCTGAAAGCGTTTCCGACTTTATCCCGTTCGCTTTCTCCCAAAGTTTTTCCAATATGAGCTCACACCGGCAGCTAAAATTCACCGCCGATCTACTGAAGGAACTCGACCCGGTGCGTCCGCCCGTACTTGAGAAGTTTTATATTCAATACTACGGTACGGGGCTGGGCTGCTCCTTTTTCTTTTCCTGGAGGATTCGGTTTGCGGCCGGTCCTCCTTCGCGAGACGGATTCCAATCCCGCTTTGAGGAA
>CAZSIZ010000182.1:7156-12286 GCA_964606645.1 uncultured bacterium | reverse complement strand
TATGGGTGACCTTCCCGAACCCAAACTCGTGCACAGATTCTTGTGAGGAGCCAAAGTTTTTTATATTTGTTTTTTTATCTAATATATTATACTATTTTAATTTCACCCTATATCTTTTACATATATTCAATAACAGGTAATATATCATTGTCAGGTAAATCCAATGCCATCGCTTATTGGACCAATTATAAACACCTGGGACTTTCTCCAGCATCGAAACTCTTTTCCAGTAATTCTTTTGAAACTCTAGGAGAATTTTACTTACGTTTGATCAATTCGCCCAAAACCAAACTCGATTTAAATTACTACTTAATCTTCCATAATCTATTATCAAAAATTCCCGAATACCTTAATCGCTATTTCGGTTTTGTTATTGGTATCTCAATTATCTTTTACTTTTTGGACCGAAAGAATTGGACAAAGCCTTTTAATCGTATACCTTTTTTATTGTTTTTCACTATTATGCTATTTACATCCATTCTCTATCCTTCACCAAGATTCATTCTCGTTGTAATTCCCTTTCTCTGTATTTTTGGGGCATTCAATTATATCAAATTTACGTGCAATATAAAACAATGGTTCGAGAGTAGAAATCACAATAACAATGCCACAAAAATATACCTTATTTTAATGGTGTTTATTACAATACTATCATTGCGTCCTTTTCGCTGGATATCCGATTCGCCGAATTTTTACCATCAATTACCGGTCATCATCAATGAATTAAAGAATCACGATGAAGATGGAACCATTACTGTTTTAACGAATAGCTCTTGTTTATTTCACTACAATGGAATGTCTAATACTTATTTTCTTCCTCAAAACATTTCTGACAGCAATCTTGAATCAAATTTCCAAAACATCAAAAAGCCTATATATATAATAATTGAAAATAAGCGTGAAACCAAAGAAACGCTTGACAAATCAAAAATTCTCGATATCATCCCAAGGGAAGAGTTATTTTACTACGATATAAATAAAATAACAATCTATCGTGTTATCAAATAAGAAGTTACGATAAAATACAACTTACGTAATTCTATCAATCAATTATATATTCAAGTAGTTTATTTAATAATATTTTTCTATGACCAATTGGAAGAGTCCCTATAAAAGTGTGTATCCTACATTTATTCGGAGCATGATTTAATGGGTGAATTATATCAATTACAATATGCAGAGAGATATATCGATGAAATTTTTGGTCCTTATTTGGAAGTTGGATCTAAAGATTATGGAAATACTCAAAATGTTCGTTCTTTGTTAAAAAACAAAAGCGAAAAATATACTGGAGTAGATATTATTGATGGGAAAAATGTAGATGTGATTCTCGATCTCTCAACGGATTTCAATATTATCGACCAAAAATTAAATGGCATGAGATTCGGTACTATCTTCTGTTTTAGTGTGTTGGAGCATTGCGCTCAACCTTTCGCATTAGCGGATAATTTGACTCGTTTACTTAAAGATAAAGGAACAATATTGATTTCAGCTCCTTTTGCATGGAAATATCATGCTTATCCTTCAGATTATTGGAGATTCACTCATTCTGGAATTATGAAATTATTCCCCAATATTTCATTTGAACTGGATAAATGTTATTCCATGAATCCTGCTTCAAATGAGTTTCTTTCATTAGATGAAAAATTGGGTTTGTTAAATTTTAGTTTTAGTGACTATCTTTCCAATGGAAATATCATTCGCGCGATTTCTTCAAAAACAATTAAAATTTTATCAAAACTTGGTTTACTTCGATGGTTGGCAGGAAATGGGTATGTAATCAAACCCACTGAAGTCTTAATGTTCGGAAGAAAGAAATAACTCACTTTACGATATAGCAAGATCGTAGAACGATTGAGATAGGAAACGTATGAATGATAACGATCGATTAGTTGAAAGTTGGAGTACGTTTTATTCGTTCCAGATCGAAGGACGGAGGCTTTACAAATCGATATGGCGTATTCCACTGATTAAGAAATTGCAGCACGCGTTCGTTCCCCTTATGACCGATGGGTGCGCCATTCTCGATGTCGGCGCTCACGACCGGAAACTGGGGATGCAACTGGCCACACTAAGACCGGCGATCCATTACCAATCGATGGATGTCGATCCGGCCGGTGAACACGATTTCCGTTCGATGTCGGAAATCGGCGACGAACAGTTCGATCTCGTGAATTGTTCCGAGGTGATCGAACACATTCCCTTTGAGGACGGCGTGGCGCTTCTCAAGGAGATTCTGCGGGTGTTAAAACCGGGAGGCCGAGTCGTCGTTTCCACTCCGAACCTCAAGCATCCTCACCGCTACTGGACCAGCCCCGATCACATCACACCTTATAACTACGATGCGCTGGCTGGGATTCTGCTGGGCGTTGGATATGAAATGGAAGTGATGTACCGGGTTCACAATCAGCCGTTCTTTCAATTTTATTTCCGGCGGCTGATCGGCGTTTGGCTTCATTGGTATCTGGATATCGACTTCGCCCTATCGGTCATCGCCGTCGCCCGGCGTCCCAACGATTCATGAACGTCTTGTTTGTTATTCCGCATTTCGAGATGGCTAGTTCCCGCTACCGGGTGCTGCAATATATCCAGCCGCTCGAAAATCTGGGAATTCATTGCGATGTGGTTTCTGCCCCAAAGACAATCGCGGGAAAACTACGCCTGTGGATTAATGCCAGGAAATACGACACCGTGTTCGTTCAAAAGAAACTGTTTCAACCCTGGGAAGCTGAAATGATTCGGCGTTTCGCCCAACGGCTGATTTACGACCTCGACGACGCGGTGATGGTGAAAGACCGGATGGGCGATGACGGACAGCCGATCCCCGAACGAAAGTTTCCGGCAACCGCGAAACGGGCCGATCTGATTGTCGCGGGGAACGAATACCTGCGGGAACAGACGCTTCCATTCAATCCAAACGTCTCCGTCATTCCCACCCCAATCGATTTGAAACAGTATTCGTTGAAAGAAGAGTGTGCGCCCCAATCCGAAATCGCGATCGGGTGGATTGGCAGCAAGGCAACCCTTAAATACCTGAAGGATATTCAGCCCGCGTTGGACGCAATCGGGGCGCGTTATCCGAACGTGAAACTCCATATCGTCGCGGATGAGTTTTTCGATTGTTCGTCGATTCCCGTCGTGAAGGAACGATGGTCGCACGAACGTGAAATCGAACTGCTGCACCGTTTCGACATCGGGATTATGCCGCTACCCGATAATGTGTGGACGCGGGGGAAATGCGGGTTTAAACTCCTTCAATACATGGCGGTCGAGGTTCCATCGGTGTGCAGTCCCGTCGGTGTCAACCTGGAGATTGTCAACCACGAAGTCAATGGTTTATGGGCTACTACTATTGACGAATGGATCGAGCGTCTATCCCGCTTGATTGAAAATCCTTCGCTGCGGTCGGCGTACGGGCTGGCCGGGCGGCGAACGGTCGAGAGCCGCTACTCGCTGGAAATCAACACCCACCGTCTGGCGCAGTTGATAAAGGGATCGGTCTCTTGATTCTCTTGGATTTCGCAGGACAATAATATTAAATCATTTTCCAATAATACGATTGCGTTCAATCGATGAAAACATCCGAATCGAATCCCATTTATGATAAGGTGGGGTGGCTGCCGCTTCTTGCCTGTGCCCTTTGCTTGATGTGGTATCCCATTCATTGGTATTTCTATTTTGAAATCTTGACGCCCGAAGACGGGGTGGTCGAATACCTTACCTCCATTTTCGCGTTCGCGGCGGGGTTTCTCACGATCAAATTGGCACTCACCTCGATGAAACATCCCGCTGCGGCGGCCAGTTACATAAAGTGTCTTTTCCTGTTCGCTGTGGGTTGTATCTTTTTCGCAGGAGAAGAAATCAGCTGGGGACAACGGCTTTTCGGAATCGAGACCGAGTCCGTTTCTCCCTGGCTGGCGGAAACAAACCGTCAAGGAGAACTCAACCTTCACAACCTGAAGGTCGTCTCTCATGTGCGGCTCCTCGCCGACTTGTTCTGCCTGATCTGGGGCGCGGTTATCCCGTTGTACTACCGGTCAAAGCCGTTCCCTTACACATGGCTTCGCCCCTTCATCGTCCCGCGATGGCTGGTCTCAGGATTCCTGACAACGATTCTCATCACGTGGCCACAAAAGTTTTCGGAGTTATTTTTCGGCAAGATGTTCTGGGTCGATGCGTTCCGGCTGGGGGAATTCAAGGAGTTCTGTTTCGCAATCGTCTGCCTTCTCTTCGCCGTTCACTTACACACTGCGAGTAAACAGTCAGACAAACCCTCACCCTAATCCTCTCCCAGAGAAAGAGGGGACTTTGGCTCTCACGAAGAGTTTGGGGACTCTTCCGTTTTCGTCAGGACTAATTTGCGGTAGCGCCAAAAGAATGAGATGATATACATGAAGATGAACATGGCGAGGAAATGTTCTTTCAATTCACTGTGCTGGCCGCGTAAAAACATCACATCGAACCAGTCATGAATCTGCTCGTCCCTATCGCCGTAATGGCGGTAGAGTTTTTGCGGCGCTCCACTCAACACGGCGAACAAGGCGGCAGGAAAAGAGGCGAACGTCGGCCAAAACCATTCATGCCAGGCAGTCTCAATATCCCACGTGCGGCGGCGTTTTATTAAAACGAAAGGCATGATACATCCTGCGATTGTCGCGAGAGTGAGTCCCAACCGGGGGAACTGATCGAAAATTCCATGCGTGTTGTGGATGTTGGTCTCACCCTGATCGTTCAGATTCGACCACCAGTCCGGCGTCAGCCATCCGAAATAATTCTGTCCCCAGCTCGCTTCCTCCCCGGCGAAATAGAGCGCTCCCAGACCGAGCAGCAACGCCCAACCCCCCAGCCAGCGATTGGGCAAGTGCTCACGCCGTACGAACATCCAAAACGCCATCGCAATGGCCGGGAGCAGCATGAGAACCGTTGAATGTTCGAGGTAAGCGCTCTCGCTCTTAGAAATATAGTTGAAATAGAGATTCGGATCGATCAGCGCGAAGGTTAAGCAGAGCAGAAAACTGCCCAGAGGCAAACCGATGTAAATCGCAGGATGAATATCTTTCATGATGGTTCCTGTGTGAGATTCTATTTTGTATTTCAGATTCGTTTATACGGCTTTTCCTCAACCAATCG
>CAZSIZ010000182.1:0-7146 GCA_964606645.1 uncultured bacterium | reverse complement strand
AAAATATTCCGATCCGAGTATGCATACTTGTGGGTAAAGATCAGCCCTCTGGGAAAGGCTAGTGTAAGGGGTCTGTCAAACCCACGGTTTGATCCATTCGAGAAACTGCCTGGCGTATCGGTCGAGGTTTTCCCTATCGCCGCCACCCCGGATCGGGGAGCACATTTCAAAAGCGGCGGTTCCGTTGAAACCGATTTCGGTGAGCGCATCGAAGAATTTTGGATAGTCAATGAAACCCTCGCCTGGTGGGACGGCGCGGATATCGTCCAGCATCCGTTCGTATACGTTGCCCTCGCCTGGATGATGGTACTTGAATCGTGGCCGCTTGACGTAATCCGCGACGGTCGTATGAACGATCCGCGATCCCATCGTGTGTACGGCGTCCCTCAGATCGTCGCCGTGCTGCGCCACCGACCACGCATCGAAACACGCGAAACAATTCGGGCGTCCGATTTCGTCGATCAGGTCGGCCATCGAAAGATAGTGTCCGCCGATATCATCGTGATTCTGGATACCGATACGAACGCCGTATTCCACCGCGATGTCGCAGGCTTCCCGCATGAATTCAACACAGCGGTTCCACTGAACGGTATACGCTTCGCCGGTTGTGGCAAGACCGGTCAGCAAACGGATCAACGGCGCGTTCAACCGTTTCGCCATCATCGCACAATGCCTGACGTAGAGCAATTGCACTTCGGGCAACGGAGCGAACGGTCCTGACGTGGCGGAGAATCCCGCGTTGGGATCGCTATAGGCCGCCATGCAGGCGACCGTGAGGTGATTCCTTTCAAGCAAATCCGCCAAGTGGTCCAAGCGTTTTTCGTCTACGTCCAACGGGGAGAGATGAGGCCGCTTGACCGTCAGCATCACTCCCGAATATCCCAGGTCCGCCGCATGGGGAATAAACGCTTCCAGATCGAGCGAATCCTGTCCCCAATAACCAGTGTAACTCACGGAATGAAGAACGGGTTTCACGATTCTATTTCCTCTCTTAGTCGAACAGTAGGGTGGACTCAAAGCACAGCGTAGCCCACCATTCCTTCTAAATTCAAGATACGTCGCCGTTGAATTCCCGCACGGCGTCAAGCATCGACACGATATTCTCAACCGGCGTATTGGCCTGTATATTATGAACGGTGTTGAAAATAAAACCTCCGTTTTTGGAAAAGACCTTACAGCGTTCGAGCACTTCTTCGCGAACCTCGGATGGCGTTCCGAAGGGCAGCGTTTTCTGTGTATCGACGCCCCCTCCCCAAAACGTAATCCGGTCGCCGAACGTCTCTTTCAGATGTTCGGGAGCCATCCCGGTGGCTGAGCATTGCACCGGATTGAGGATATCGAATCCGGCTTCGATCATGGCCTGGATAAACGGTTCGACCGCGCCGCAGGAATGTTTGAAGCTCTTCCAACTCGTGTTGGCGTGTATCCAATCGTTGACCTGTTTGTAGTAGGGCGCGTAAAGGCTTCGGAAGGTTTTCTCCGAACAGAAGGTGGACGTTTGCGTGCCGAAATCAGTTCCGCACACGAAAACGGCGTCTATCGTGTCGCCCACGGCGTCTTTAATCTTCTCCAGGTTGGCCAGCGCGAATTCGAGTTGCTTCTTGAATATACGATGGACGTAGTCCTGCCGGGCGGCGGTGGCCATGTACCATTCCGCGATGTCCCGGATGCCTTTGGGATGCTTCAGGAACGGCGCGGGAACTAAAGCGATATCACCGAACGCGGTTCCGCCGAACGTCGCGATCACAGCCCGCCCGCTTTGCGAAACCCGTTTGGCTTCGGCGGCGAAATGGGCCAGGTCTTCGTCGGAAATCGGCCCGAATTCCTCCAGGTTGTCTTCGGGATTCAGGTTGTCCTCATCGATGGGGTTTTGCCGTACGATGGTGTCGAAGAAGAAGCCGTTTTTGGGCATCTTACCGCTGGGGGGCGCGCTGGTATCGCCTTGGGGATAGATCAGCGTGTCGCCGTTTTTGTCGACAATCGTTTTGAAATGTTCGGAGACCTGGACTTCCAAACCGTTGTTCAGCCTCCAGGATTTCCAGTTTTCGTTGGGAAATCCGAACAGTGTGCAGCGGGGATAGATCCCGTCGATGTCGTTGCCGATGGCTTCGGCCAAATCCTCGTCGATCCAGCCCAGCAGTTGATAGGGTTCGTGGATTTTCACCGGGCGCTTCTCCAGCCCGTAGTAATCCCGCAGCGCCGCCACGCAGGTCACGTGTATCCCGGTCGTGGCGGTCGCGCCGAATTCCATCGGAACCCGTTTGGGCTGTTTATAATTCAAGGCATCCAGAACGATTTCCCGACTCGTCATTGCGCTTCGCTCCATTGATGAGTTATCAGTTGAATTTTGAATAAATATTTTGTGACCGTTTTGCGGTCAATTATACAGATAAGAGGCTAAACCCTAAACCCTAGACCCTGTTATTTAAAAGTCAGACGTAGGAAACGGGGGCGGTAGATGCGGGCGTCCGAGACCATTTTCCCAAAGTCGAATGAATTCGTCACATAAGCAATAATCAACTCATTCGGTTTGGAGAGCGAGGGATGGCCTTTGGCCGCGTAGCAGAAGTACGATGAATCCCATCCGGCTTCCGGGCATCGGTAGATCGTGGCCGGATCGCTCCACGGCCCCCAGGGATGGTCCGCCAGCCGAATCAAGATATTTTCCGACATGCCGTTTTCGGTGTACACCACGATAAACTTTTTGAGAGACGGTTGATAGGAGACGGAATATTCCGTCGCGATACCGTTGAATATCCGACCGGATTTTATCCAGTCGTCTTGCCAGGCCCCATCGCGGTAAAAACGCCAGGTGTCGTAATCACCAATCGTCGCTTCATCGACTCGCGCAACGGTCATAAACCGGTTAAGAAAACCTAACTTTTTTTCTTCATCGATGCCGTAGATATAGATGAAACCATCATGCTTGAGAACGGCGGAACCGAACGTTTGGTTCCCTTTGGGAGAAGGCCGGTCGAAGGGGATTTTTCGCTGGGTAACGCGCCAGTCGTTCGGCGAATCGGTTGGGTTTTCAACATGCCCCAGCCACATCCCTGCATGTTGGAATCCGAAAACGGATCGATCATCCGTTTTTTCGACTTGCATCAGGAACAGATAAAGACCTTTCGATGTATGCGCTCCGTGGAAAAGCCAGAACCAGCCGTGTCCATCAGCAGGTAGAATCAAGGCGTCCGGTTTCCCGTCCGGCTTTTTCCCATAGTGAAACCGGACGGTGGCGCTGGCAATATCCTTTCCTGCCTGAACGCCCACCGAGTTGTTGATCATCGTGGAATCGACGTGCTTGCCTTCGCGAACGTGTCCCACCCAAGTATCGCTAAAAAGCCAGAGCGTCGTATCGCATCCCAGCGGAACCGTATAGGCCCCGTCCGCCCCGGTCCAGCCCTCGTTGCGGTCGAACAATGCGTCGTAATCCGGGATCGGCTCCACGCTGAATTCAGGGAACGCCTGACCGAACGAAGGCGGGGAGAATTCAATCAATAAAACGTAAATTGTAATAATAAATACCGTGTGACGATTCATCCGATCAGCACCGATACTCTATGAATCGGCAGGTTTGGAAATTGACGAGGGATTGTCCTCGTCCGGATTGTTTTTCAGAATTTGATCCGCGAATTGAGGATACAAAGTTTTCACGCAATTCGGGCATATACTATGCGTGAATTCTGCGCTGGAGTGTTCCTTGATGTACGATTCGATCTGCTCCCAGTAGCCTTTATCGTTGCGAATATTCTTGCAGTAGGAGCATATAGGCAGCAAGCCGCTCAACGTCTTCACTTCTTGCAGAGCCGCTTCCAGCTCGCCGATCAATCGTTCTTTCTCATCTTCGAGTCGTCTGCGGACGCATACTGTGCGGTAGGTGATTTCAGCGGCGATTAGCGCTCCCGTCAATATGACTAAAACACTGTTGGATCTAATGGTGAAGGATTGTATGCTTGCTTCAAAAAAATAGAGCGTTCCAATGGTTACGACTCCTGAAATGAAGATCGTTATCAGATAGATACAGCGAGAATAATAAAGAGCCGAAAAAAAGATGGGAGGGATTAAAAGAATGAGGAGGTCGTCAAAGAAGGAATAAACAGTCAGTTTTTGTCCGACGACTAGTAACGCTCCATAAAGAATGGAAGCGAGAGCGTACATAGCCAAGAACAACCGGCTATTGGGAAATGATTTTTCTTTACAAATCATTGGGTCTTATCAATCCCTGGATTTATTCGATTCCAAGAACTTTTGGTTATCTTACCTCCCATTTGAATTAATACAATTCTTTTATTATCGAATCAATCGACCAGCCCGTTTTGCGATCGATTATGCTGATAAGAAACTAAACCCTAACCTTAAATCCTGCTGTTATTATTTCTTCGCCTTTTCGATCACGCCCGTCACGATTCCCGACGGGCGAATATCGCTGTCGGAGAGGAGAATTTGAAATCCGTCCGCTATCAATTGTTGCGTATTATCCGGAGTGGCGAAGGCCACAAATGGAATGTGATGCCGCTTGCAGGCGTCGGCCACGATCTGTTTGGCTTTCAACACGGGTTCGGCCGTTACCTGACCCGGCACGCCGCAGCTGAAACTATAGTCGTAAGGCCCGAAGATGACCGCGCCGATTCCCGGCACGGCAAGAATCTCGTCGATATTGTCTTTGCCTTCAATATCTTCGATCATAATCATGGCCAGAATATCGCCTTGAGGGTCCAGCGGCCAGACATCCGCGTGTTTTACATATTCCTCCATCGATACACCCCATAAGTAGGAACAGGGCCAGGGTGACGCCCCCCGGCGGCCCAGCGGTTCCGGATTGGGATCGCCTTTCGGCTGCGGATAACGGCAGGCGCGGATCACCCGTTCCGCTTCCTGCGCGTTGCGGCAATGGGGAACGGCCACGCCGAACGCTCCGGCGTCAAGCGCTTGTTTGATATAGGGTTCGATCGGGCCGCCGGCGTCGCTGGGGATACGCACGATGGGGGAGATATTGGGCTGCAAGTTCCCTTTGTTCACCACTTCACGCTTGGAGTGGAAAGCCATCAGCACGATGGTTAAAGTCTCCACATCGAAAGGCTGGTGTTCCATGTCGATCAAAACGAAATCGATCATGGGGGTGCGGATGGATGATTCCGCATCGTGATCCCCGTTTGAATCGACAAGCCCCATCGCCGAGAAGAATGACATAGATGACATCCAGGTTCCGATCACGACTTCATCCTGGGTGAGTTTGGCCACGATCTTATTCAGGTGAATCGGGTTTTCTTCCGCCTGAACGATGAAAGGAAAAATGAATAAGACGATGACGAATAATCGAACCTGTTTTTTCACGAGCGTTCTCCTTTTTATTCCTGGATAGAAACAGGGTTTTACTGGTTCGTACTGTGTATGGATGAATTAAAAATGATAGCACAAATTAATTTCACGCCGCTTCGGCCTTTTTCTCGCGCGTGACCGGTTGTTCGGGAATGTCCGGTTGTGGGGACTGACTGGATTCGATGATGAATTTGGGTTGATGCCAGACCGACGGCAGCCCTACGGTTCCCTTTTTAACCAGTTCCCGTGTGATCCGCACCAGCCAACCCATCAGCATCAGTTTCAATGAATGGATCGGCAGCCAGCGGAGAATTTTCTTCGTGATCCAGAAGACTCTGGGGTAACTCATAAAGAGGTGAGCGCACTGTCCGATTTTTTCGATCAGTTCCCGGTTGTCGAGCTGGATGCTCGGTGTCAGGCAGTCCTGAAATTCCTGGGGAATCTCTTCCAGATTTCCACTGAAACCGTATTCCTTTTGGCATATCTCGCCCAGTTTGGTTCCGGGAAAGGGGGCGAAAAACGAAAAGGTGTTCGTGTGAGTGCGACAGCGTAAGTTCAGTTCGACCGTAGACAGGGCTGTCTCGACGGTTTCGCCCGGCACTCCGAACATATTCTGTCCGACGATTTTGATTCCGTGTTGGTTGTACAGATCGCATGCTTTCCGAATCTGTTCGGACGTCACGTTTTTCGCCAGGATGGTCTGCCGCAGTTCGTCGTTGCCGTTTTCGATGCCGGTCGCCACCCGGATGCAGCCCGCTTCGGCCAGCAGCCGGGCCTCTTCCTCGTCGGTCAGGTCGCAGCGCACGTTGCAAATGAAGGGAAGGCCGATTTCCTGGCCGTAACGTGGAAGAAACTCGCGCAGCCAGCGGCGGTTCAGAATAAACGTGTCGTCCTGGAAGGCGACGTAGATAATGTGGTATTTCTCTTTGAGCCAGCGTATTTCGGCCAGCACGTTATCGACGCTCCGCTGCCGTGTCCACCGCCCCGTCTGGATGGTGCGGGAGATATGGTTAAAGCAGTAAGAGCAATCGTAGGGACACCCGCGCCCTGCCATGACGTAACCCGTCCGATGCGACCAGATAGCCTCGCCCCGAATCAACTCGCGGTCGGGAAAGGGTAGCGCGTTGAGTTCGTCCTTCACCAGAAAGGGACGATTGGAGTTCTTGATCGTTTCCCCATCGATGCGGAATGACAAGTTCGCAATGTCGGTGTAGTCACGTCCCGCGTCCATCGCGTTAACCAGTTCCAGCATGGGGTATTCGCCTTCGCCGGAACAGATCGCGTCCACCCCCTCTTCCTCGATCGTCTGGGGAAAGAAGGTTGGATGAGGCCCCCCGAAAATCGTGAAACAGGGATGGACCTCTTTGATTTTACGATTGATGTCGAAATAATACCGCGACCGGCTGGTCGCGCAGGAAAACGCCAGTATATCGGGCGACAAGTGTTTGATGATTTCCGTGTAATCCGAAAAACGGTCGAGATTGACCGTCGTGATCCGGTGTCCCGCCTCTTTCAGCATCGACGAGATATAGGCTGCGCCCAAAGGTTGATGGCTGAGAATCTGGTCGTCAAAAATAAAAGTAACGTGCATGGTGTTAAGCCTCGCTTTTTATGTTACCGCAGACATTTCATTCCACCAAGTCTGGAATGGCTAATCCATGCCGTACTCTGTTTTTTGATTGTGAAGAATCGGTTTAGGAGGGATGGTGAAGTGTGCTGTATTTTTAGCCCACTCTGATCAACAATGGTGGGTCAAAAAGCGTGACCCTACCTTGCTATATAACCGCGCGTAATTAACCAGACAAAATGAGCTCAAGAAAACGGTTT
>CAZSIZ010000181.1:0-12292 GCA_964606645.1 uncultured bacterium | reverse complement strand
GATCGTATGGTATTCCCGCCGGTCGATGATGGTTTCTTCATCGATGCGCGCATTTTCCATATCGTCACAAAGCCCCCAGCCGATCCCTTCTCCCGACCCGGTCGCCGCAAAATCCATCAAAGGGCGTGTATAAAGTGCGTAGCGACCGTCGACAAATTCGGGATGCAGAACGCAATTTCGTTGCTGGTTGGATTTCGTTTTCAGGTCGGGAAGCCGTTCCCAGGATTTCAAATCTTTCGTGCGTGCGATGCCGCAACTGGCCGTCGCAGCCGAGAGGTCGTCGGGGTGCACCGGATCGTGGCGTTCCGAACAGAACAGACCGTAAATCCAACCGTCTTCGTGTTGAACCAGTCTCATGTCATAAACGTTCGTTTCGGGATCGTCCGTTTCAGGCATCACGACGGGGGTGTCCCAAAACTCGAATCGATCGACACCGTTCGGACTCTCGGCGACCGCGAAAAATGACTTGCGGTCCCAGCCTTCCACGCGGGCCATCACAATCGCTTTCCCGTCCAGTTCCATCGCCCCGGCGTTGAACACGCTATTGATCCCCATCCGTTCCATCAAGTGTGGATTGGTTTCACGATTCAGATCGAACCGCCAAAACGGGGGGGCATGTGCCGCCGTGAGAACAGGATAGCGATAGCGGTCGAATATCCCGTTACCAGGTGAAATTATCTCATTCGCTCGTTCGATGAGTTGTCGATGGTTTTTGAAAATGTCTTGTACTTTCCGATTAAATGCTTCCTGCTGCATTGGACTAAACTCCCTGGGCGATCATTTGTAATCGGCGAATCGCTTCCATACACGCCCGCGAATTATGATAGGCGCTTTTCCATTCGGAGAGTTTCGGCTGATCCCAATCGGGACCGCCATCCCGTGAGACGCGCCAGAACCATTCCCCGTACGTTGGGTCTACAATAAATTTTTCGATAAACATCCAGCAGTTCAAAGCCGCCTCAAAAAAAGATTCGTCTCCGGACAGCCAGTAGGCATTCAAAAATCCAACCACGGCTTCCGCCTGGGGCCACCATTCCTTGTTCGAATCGACGATCGCACCCTCTTTCCCTTCATAGAACAGCCCGCCGTATTCATCGTCGATCCCTTCATCGCGTGCCGCTTGAGCGAGTTGGACAGCCGTCTCCCGCACGTCGTTCAGCAAGCGTTCGTTGTCCAGCGCTTCCGCCGCTTCATCAAGCAGCCAACTGCCTTCGATGTCGTGCCCGAAGGTATAAGTGCTGGATTTCCTCTCCCAACATTCATCGAAGAAATGATGGAAATGAAACGTTTCTGGATCGAAGATACGCTGCTGGAAAATTTGGATCAATTCTTCCAGACGCCGCGCCAGCGTTTCGTCTTTCCAGACACGATACAGGCTTGTGTAGGCTTCCAGCACGTGCAGGTGATTGTTCATGGACTTTTTTTCGTCCATGTCCTTATCGCTTAGTCGGCTGTCATCGGCGAGCGTCCAATCCCGGTTGCACGTTTCAACATAACCACCATGTTTCGTATCGCGGCTGTGGCGTTCGATCAGCCGAAACAGTTCCACGGCCCGGTCCAACGCATCTTGATTTCGCGTGGTTTGAAAATATTCCGCTAAGGCGTAAACATAGAAAGCCTGACCGTAAATCTTCTTCGTGCCGTCCAGCCGCTGACCAAAACAATCGACCTGCCAGAACGCACCGCCGAATTCCCGATCCCAAAAGTACTCGTTCAGATAATCGTACGCCCGCCGTGCCAAATCCAGACACCGTCGGTTTTCGTCAAAACGGTGTAAAGCGGAAAAGGTCCAGAGAAGACGGGCGTTGAGAATCAATCCCTTCGGCGCGTCCGGGATCACCTGAAGATCGTTCGATCGTTGTCCCACAAAGCCGCCCCGGTCTCGATCGACGGAACGTTCCAGCCAAAACGGGAGGATATTCCCCGTCAGTTCACGTTCGACGCTTGCAAGAAAATCGTCGATCGTTTTACGATCCATATTGGATTTCAATTCTTGAAAGACTTGCCTGACCGCCGAATTCGATTTTTAAATACTGAGCGGCTCCGGGTATCGCCGTGGTACGATACCGAATCGGTCTAAGATAGCCGTATTCACCTTCACCGCTGCTGAAATCTCTCTCTTTCACAGCCACTTTCTCAAAATGTCGCCCGTCTTTTGAAACGGAAAAAATCAGCCCGGAATCATCTCCAGCCGTAAAAGCGTAAAGGGTGCAAGCCTGAATAGTTCCTTCCACGCGATACATCACCCATTCGCCTTTATTGCCATCCAGCCGGTGGTTGTCTTCTTTGCACGTTCTCGCCTGGTTGCGTCGAATCGACAGATTTTTCGAGCGATAAAAAATCGTCGAATCGTTCTCGAATTCATCGATTAACGTCAAGTGCTTGACTTGGACTGGCCCGACCGTATTGCTGACTTTGGAAACGCCCGCCGAGTTTCTGGCTCGAACGCGGTAGTAATAGGTTTTCCCGATTTTCGCGGTACGGTCGCTGAAGAGCGGTTTGTACTGCACGGCGGCGTCCGAGACGTTCCTGGCGATTCGTTTCCACGGCCCTTTTTTGCGTTCGGCGCGCTGGATATCGTAACCTACGGCTCCCACCGATCCTTGCCAAGAAATCGCGGCGGCGTCTTCAATCGGCAGCAATTTCGGTGCGTTCGGCTTTTCAAGTGCGGGAACCGGCAGCCCTTGAATTTCAAACGCTTTCTTTCGCATCAAAGCCATCAGATTACGTTCGTCGTAAATCGCTCCCGAATCGAAGCCGGGCCAGTGATAGGCTTTGAAGAAATCGCCGCCCGCCGGTTCGGAATGCCAGAAGAATCCCCCTTCGCGATGGTGGTAACGCAGACTCCAGATCAACGCGCCGCAGAGGTTCTCTTCGATCGCAGCATCCAGGACCGCGCGCACAGCCTCGGTGCTGATGAAACCGAACTCGCCGAGCATGTACGGTTTCCGCCCTTTCGCCATTCGGGCGCTGGTTCTGAGGTGGTCGATCATCTGGCGGGGATCTTTTTCGTAATGATGGGTTTGCACGGCGTCGATCAGTTCGTCGGCAATCGTTTCCTCGCGCAGTACCGAAGTGTAGAAGCCGTCGATTACGAGGTGATTCGAATCCAGCGACTTGATATATGCGGCGATCTCGTGCGTCCAAGAATGCGGGCACTGGGTCTCATTGCCCGTCTCCCACGCGAGAATGGCTTTGTCTTCCTTATAGGGAACGCCGGTGACGGTGTTGGTTCGTTCGATCAAGAACTTGACGGTTTTCTTGAAATCTTCGATCAGTTGTGGATCGGTCCAAAAATCGTCTTTCTTTTTCCCGCGAAAAGCCGCGTAATCGACTGCGCCACCCCACCACTTAAAATTATTCACGATGGGGATAATCAGCCGGATGCCGTGTTCGTTCGCCAATGCGATGACTTTGTCTAAGGTTTGAAACGCCTCTTCGTTGAATTCCCCCGGATCCAGAATGTATTTAGGCGTCCCGGCCGGTTCGCTGGGCTTATACACGGAAAGCGTATAGGTACGCGCCACCTGGCCGCCCATCTGCTTGATCGTAGCCAGCGCGTCGTTGATCTCGAATTCATCCGGCATCCGAAACGGCATCGTTCGCTCGAATTTCAGATCGTCCTCGACATAATGCAGATTAGGAATGTTGAACGAAACGAAGCGCAGTTCACGATCCCCGTCCATCAGGCGGTCCCCGTCGCGGGTGATGAAATGCTCCAACTCCCACGCAGCACAGACATTTGCGAATACCACAACGACACAGAGTAAAAAAACGAGTTTTTTCATTTTAAAAACCTCATGATCGATAATTAGTGATTCTCTAAATTCAATGATGGCTCATCGGCTTCCAGTTTATCATACCAATTGAACTTCAGGATCGACGAGGTCACGATCAAAACGGCTAATCCGCCAATGATCCCCCATTTTTCCTGAATGACGATATATATCGGAAGAGCGACCAAAGATATCTGCCAGATCATCCCGACAACAATATTGAAACTGTCCCGGGCGAATCCATTGTTCTTCTTGAATTCAGGATCGTCCTGTATCACTCGTTGACAGACCGGTCCCCAGAATCCCCAGGGGCGAACCGTGGAATAAAAATGCTTCAACACGTCCATATTTTCCGGCTGGGTCAGCAGGCTGCCTGCAATACACCCCAGCGTCGAAACGACCAGAATCACCGGGAAGAAATACAATGCGTGAACGCCGGGGAAATAGGCAGCCATCACATAAGGCGCGACCAAACAGACAGCGATGCCTGAGATCATCCCCCAGAAGAAACCGAAACCGTTAAAGCGCCACCAATACCATTTCAACAGGTTCGAGGCAGCGTAACCGCCAAACAACGCCGTGACGATCCACTGCGTCACACTGTCCACCGACTCGACGATGAAACCGAACGCGATCCCGATGACCACAACGGCGATCGACGCGATATAACTGATCGTCACATACTTTTTAGGATCGGCGTTGGGATTGATATACCGCTTATAAATATCGTTGACGATGTAGGCCGGAGCGGCGTTGACCGTCGCGGCGAAGGTAGACATGAACGCCGCCAGCAGACCGGCGATCAAGATGCCCATCAATCCAACCGGAATAAAATTCTTGATCGCATAAGGAAAGATCAATTCAAAATCCAGGTCACTGCCCATCGCCCGCAGTTCCGGAAGAAAATACCCCACCGACAGCACGGTCAATCCCGCAATCAACAGGTATCGCGGGAAGAACAGAACGACGCTGACAAGCCCGCTCATCAGACTTGCTTCTTTGGGGCTGCGAGTCGCGAGAATCCGCTGCATGTCGTAGTTCGGTGCAGGCCCGGCCATGCTGACCAGAATTCCCTTGAACATCATCATCATAAAAAAGATCGTGAATAACGAATACCCGTCACCCGCGATCTTCGTATTGGCCGACTCCAGAATCCCCGACCAGTCCAAGTCCAATTGCCAACCGAAAAAGATATTCTTCCACCCTTCAGGCACAACCTTATTCAACATATCGGGTGACACTTTCATGATGGCGATCACGCCGACCGCCAGCGAAGCCACCGTCATCAAGGTGAATTGCAGAATCTCGGTCAAAACCACGCTGAACATGCCGCCCTTCACGACGTACAAAGTCGTAATGCCCATAAAGATCAGGGCGTATGCGTTCTGAGAGGAGATGGTGTAAGTTCCAATCTGAAAAGCCAAATCCCACGGGAGTAGAATCGAAGCGAATTTGCCGATGCCCTTAAAGGCATAAGCCAGGAAACCAATCACCGCGACCAAGGCGAAGAAGACGACGCTCAAGTGCGCCAAGTTAGCCCCTCGCCCCGTGCCGAAGCGGAAATTGATCCACTCGGCCCCGGTCAGCACGTTCGACCGCCGCAGCCAGGCGCTCAAATAGATCATCAGAAAAATTTGGTTGAACGTCGGCCAGAGCCAGGGAATCCATGCGCTCTTCAAACCGTAAACGAAACAGAGATACACCAGCCAGATCGTGCCGGTGATATCGAACATCCCCGACGCGTTGGAGACGCCCAGGATATACCACGGGATGCTTTTCCCTCCAAGAAAATACGAATCGAGGTTTTTCGACGCCCGTTTGGATACCCAGAATCCAATCGCGACCGTCACCGCCAGATACACAGCAATAATTCCAATATCGATGGGATGGAGTTCAAGTTGCATAACGGTTTCCCCCTAGATTCGACTAATCACTCAAGCCATTTGTCGGAACAGCCAGTGCCGAGCGATTCGATTAATCATAGTAAACCTTAATTCCAGTGAATGGAATGAGAGATAAGGTTTACCAGTACACCGGAACGGCCCGATCCACTCATTCAGCCTGTTGAGAAACGTGACTCCCTTTTTCCGCTTGACAGGTAGAACTTGTTTTGATACGTTGCTCCCAAGACAAATAACATTCCTATTCATTGACAGACCCTAAACCCTATACCCTAAACCCTGCAGTTAAAGAGGTGATGTGATGAATGAAACCGTATCCAGCAAGGCCACACAACGCCTGACCAGTCTCGATGCCTACCGTGGCGCGATCATGATTTCGTTGATTTCCCACGGATTCGGATTTTCGGCGTTCGAGGGACATCCGTATCTCAATTTCTTGGCGCATCATACCGAGCATGTTCCCTGGGCAGGAATGGTGTATTGGGACCTGATCCAGCCCGCGTTCATGTTTATGGTGGGTGTGGCGATGCCTTTCGCTTATGCCAAGCGGCGTTCGATGGGCGAATCGCGCAATCAATTTTTCATTCACGCTTTCCGGCGTTGTTTTAATCTGGTTCTCATCGCCGCGATCTTCTCTTCCATCCATGCGGGACACCCCACGTGGACGATGGTGAACGTTTTGCCCCAGATTGCTTTTGGATATTTATTGACGTTTCTCGTTCTGGAAAAAAGTTATCGAATCCAAGGAATCACGGCGTCGGTCATCTTGATCGTCTACACCATTGTTTGGGTGCTTTATCCCGGTAACGGCGAAGGGGGGCCGTGGGCGCACAGCCACGCCAACATGGGCGGAGATTTTGAATTTTGGGCCATGGGAAAACACAGTACAGGTTATTGGGTTTCCTTAAATGCCATCCCCTCGACGGCGACGATCATCATCGGCGCGATGTGTGGGAAACTGCTTGCAAGTGAGCGTTCGCAGAAAGAGATTATGGTAAGCCTCTCGATTTCCGCCATCGCTTTAATAGCGGCTGGATTGGCGTTAAGCCCATTCATCCCCATTGTCAAGCGAATTCTGACTTCGTCGTACGCCTTGTACTCAACCGGATGGGCGATTTTATTCTTGCTTCTCTTTTATTGGATTATCGACGTCTTGGACTACAAAAAGTGGGCGTTTTTCATGGTGGTAATCGGCACGAATTCGATTGCGGCGTATGTTCTCTTCCAACTCTTACGGGGATGGATCAATAGTTCGATCCTGGTATTCAGCAATCCCGCCGTGGAAGTGATGGGACCGTATGGGCAGGTCTTGCAAGATTTATTGGTTCTCGGCGCGCAGTGGTATGTTTTCTACTTCTGTTATAAAAAGAAGATTTTCTTCAAAGTCTAAAATTCTTGATTGACAACCGTTGGGCCTGTCAAATTTAATGATTGTAACAGGCACGATACAAAGTGTTGAAGCCACTCCTCCCTTCAAACCTGGGTGGATTTTATAGGGAAAGAAAAAAACACGAGTATAATTCAGTAAGAGGGATGTTTGTTGAAACGTATCCCGAACAAGTGGAACCGATTTGGCCAGGAAGCGGTGTCATTCAAGACGCTCATATTCAGTTAGCCGTAAGGAATCCGGGTAACATTATATCCGTCTGGCCCGTTCGCCGGGATGGGAGTTTTTTCAATAATGAGTAAACACTTAACATCTTATCAAAAAAGAATCGATGAATTGGTGAAGGACAATCCTCTTAGCAAGGCGATTCGTTCCCAAACCAGAGAAGATGTGATTCGATCTCTAGAAGAACTTGGGATCATGAAAGATGGCAAGGTCTTAGAAAGTTTCAAAAAAAAATTTACCGGTTCACACGCTCCAAACAATTATTGCCCCAATCCAGCCGCTCTGAAACAGAATGATGACAATCCCCAAAAAAATACAGCGAATGAAGCAGCGTCCAGTCATAAAGAAAAGGATTAGAAGAAAGCCGGTCAACGTTTGAAAGACAGAAAAGACGGGTCGGCAAAAAGTTAAAGCAGAACGAATCCCACCATTCCTCTCCTCATATCTATTTCCTCTCATTCGATTTCCTTAATATAAATATTCGCGAACTGGATCGGATCGCCATGATGCTGCAACGCGATCGGCCCTTTGTCGGGAATCCCCGGAAGACGCGCGTTTCGGATCACGGTTTTCCCGTTGAGAACGATGGTCACGACATCGTCGATAAGCGTAATTTCAAAGCGATTCCATTGTCCAACCCGGTTATCGGCATTCAGGATTGGAGTCGCGCCCCGCCGGATTTCAGCAGGAAGATTCTGATCGAGCCGGTATCCCCAAATCTCCCCCGATCCGCACGGCCATTGCCAAATATTGATTTGGCTCTTCGAACTTCCACGCAGATAGATTCCACTGTCTCCCGCATCCCAAACGGCGGCGGTGATCTGTTTATCTTGTTCGTCCGTCAAATACGAACCGTCTGGAAGAATGATCGGCACGTGTTCGATCACAGGTTTCCGTGGCATTCGCCAATCGACGATCAACGTGAAATTCTCATACTCTTTTTCAGTCCATAAGTTTTTGTCTTCCGCTTCGCTTTTGCCGTCGTATTCCAATCGCCAGTCATTCGCTTTCCAGTGCCCTTCATGACCGGAATCCCAACGCCATCCCCGGAAATCGAGGCCATTGTATAACGAATGAAAGCCCCGATCTTCTTGTGCCACCACATCGGGCATTGGATCAGTGCTTGGATACTCTTTGATCCGAATATTGCGGAAATGAACTTCACTGCCTTCGGATTCCAAGCAGATATATCCTTTACGAGGCACGCAATGATAGCCACGAGTGACGATTTTCCCGTTCAATGCCAAGGTCACCGTTCCGTCTCTGCTGACAACACGGTAATGGTTCCATTCTCCCACCGGTTTCTGGCGGAACTCAGTCGGCAGCGAGCGCATTCCCCACCCTTTGGGATGCGGTTTGTCCGGAGTCATGATCGCCCCGTGTATCGCGAATACGTCGCCACTGTTTCCATCCATCACCTGACACTCGATCGAGCGGGTAAACGGCTGACCGAGTGCGGTGATATCCCACGAATGGAGAAACAGCCCGGCGTTACCTCTTTTTTTCAGATGCTTGTAATCCAACTCGAGAACGTAGTTTTCATACATCCGTTCCGTCCGCAGAACACCGGTGGGAATTCCCGTGCATACAATCAATCCATCACGCACGGTCCATGTTTCGGGCGCACAGTTCACATTCACCCAACCCGCCAGGTCCTTCCCATTAAACAAATCCACAAACTCGTTCTCGGTTCCCAGGGCAGGTAACGACACCGTCATTCCCAGAACGATTGCCAGGACAAACATTTTACTTTTCACGATTAGGTCCTTTCTTGATCCTCATCACTGATTCCGCATGAAACCGGTCAAGGACATTATACACATTTTTATTTCCGCCGATTGAATGCGAGTGTTAAAACCCATGATTCGTTGACAGACAGGTTTCTTCTATGCAATAATCAACCATCAACAATGGATCGATAGAATGTTCCCGGTTTTTATGAAAAATCTAAGATGAGGAGATTGGTAACATGAAAAAGATAATCCTGATACTATTGGTCTTTTGGATCGCACCTCTTTCAATCCCGGCAGACGAGTTCGTGGTCGTCAATGATTTTGAATTCGATATGGAGCGTGGTCCGGTATTGTGGTTTACAGCGATTTCACCGCACCGGGCGATCCGGTTCATGGAGGGGAATGGGCGGGATTGATCGACGTGCTCAATGACACCGGCTGGTCGGACACACGATACACGTTTCCTGAACCGGTCGATCTCTCACAGGTGGATGAATTCCGCCTATGGGTGTATTCGGATCAGCCTTTCCGAATGCGTGTCGATATGATTATCGAGATCGTGATGGGATACCGATATTACACACCGGACGATGTCGGCAGTTGGAAGGAATTCGTCTTCTGGATTTCGAAAGAGCAATCCAAATTGTGGGAGGAAGAATTGAAGGTTGCCGATCGATTGCGGTTCTGGATCAATCCCTCGTCAACCACCAACAATGGTGTCGATTATCCCCAGGGATTCGAAGGAATGATTTTTATCGACGATATGCAGGCTCGCAAACGGGTTCCGGTCGAACGCGAGTTTCTGCCTTTGATCGGCTTCAACGATCCGGTTGACGAAGACCTCGTTTCACTGCAAAGCGGAGGTGTCTTCTTCGAGGTCGATCAGACGGGTTTCCCCGAACCGGTCGAGGGCGATGGTGTATTGGCGTTCGAATTCACGTCCGGCTGGAACGAAAATATCGTCATCGATCTCAAGCAGTTTCCTCAAATCCTGGATTACGACCGGCTCCATTTAGATTTCTATGTTGATGGAACCGGTAGTTGGGCCGCCTCGGCTTTAATTCTCAGAAGCTCATGGATCGACGCGGAAGGCAATAGCCGTGGAACGGGTTGGGGGACACTCAGTGAAAACATCATCTCATCTCAGCATATCGGAAGTGAGTGGGCTGAGTTCTCCGGCCAATACGGTCCGGTCCAAAGCAATGGATTCGCCAACGATTGGATTCTTGATGAAGTCTCCGGAGTCTTCGACGATCCCGACGGAACGTTGACTCTGACTCTCACCAGTCAGGGCGCAGCCGACTTGGACGGCGTCTTGGCCTATATCGACAACATTCGTCTTTCCCGCCCGATTGGGGCTTCTGTTGACAGTTGGGACTTGTATTGATTCAATCGCTCTCTCTATTATCCTGAAGCCACTCATAGAGAAAGTTAATTTACAGTTTGACCCATTGATCGATTTCTGGATGCTCAAAGATCATCTTTTCCTGCATGTTAAGCATCTGACCGGAATCTTGCTCGACCGCGCGGCGATACATCGCCGATGCAATCGCGACATCCACGAAAGCCAGACCAACGGCGTTGAAATACGCGCGTTCTTCTGGATGTTCGCGGCCCGGTTTGATTCCCGCAACGAGCTCATCCAGATTGGCGTGCAGATCCGAGTCCTTTAATTCTCCCGCCTGATACATCCGGCTCAACGTCTGTGTTCGGTGTTTGACTGTTTCCCAATCGTCACAAACAATCTTTTCGCACTGTTTCGCGACGGCATATTCATCTTCCCAGCCGCCGATATGACTATAAAACGATCCCGGTTTCATCCAAGCCGCTTTTAGCAATGGAGCCTGAGCGCTGGTGGCCGTTACGAGAATATCCGCTCCCTGCATGGCTCGTTCCCCATTCGTATTCGCCGCCTCAAATTTCATCTCTTTGCAAATCGGCGACATTTCAGCGATAAACTGATCTTCTTCGGGTGGTGTCTTCGCGGCGACCTGGCACACCTCCAGGCTCGGCCGCACCTCTTTCATCGCCAGCAGGTGCATCTTGGCCTGTTCTCCAGCGCCGATGAATCCGATCGTTTTCGCATCCGCTGGGGCCAGATGCTTCGCTGCGATCGCTCCCATCGCCCCGACCCGCATGTTCGAGCAAAGTGTTCCCTCCATCACCGACAGTGGAAATCCATTATCGATTTCTGAGAGAATAAACAAGGCCGTGAGGTTCTGCAAACCCTTCTCCAAGTTGGGTGGAAAGACCGATACCCACTTCACACCGCATACCTTTTCTTTGCACAGTGTTGCCGGCAAACAATTGATCCGTTCCTGAGTCTCTTCTTTGAAGATCTGAACGATTTTGTCGGGGAAAATAACATCCCCGTTTCGGTGTGCGATCATAGCGGACTCCGCCGCTTCAATCGCCATACTAAAATCTAAACACCCTGAGCGCAGCAAATCCTCCTGGGATAAATACCTGAATGTGATCTTGTTTTTTCCATCCATCGATCCACTCCTTATGAGCATTTTTTTACTAATTACTTGACAGGCCAATGATCTCATTACTGCCAATCAATTTAAAGGGCATATACCCCTGAAAACACTGATTATCATTGGATCTGAATAAATCTCGACAATCCATCGCGCTGGACGATTGATGGTAACTTGTGTTATGTTTTCCCATACCCAACTCAATTTTCCGTGAATGAATAAATCCAGAATCTGAATAGAAAGGCAAGAATCATGACAAATAGCACAAGACGCACCTTCCTGGGAACTACCGCCGCTGGAACGATGGCGATACCCCGTCTCGTCTACGGCGCAGCGAAAAACCGAACACTCAAAGCCGGACTGATCGGCTGCGGCTGGTACGGCATGGTCGATGTGAAAGCCGCTCTAAAAGTGGGTGGCGTGGAGATGATCGCAGTCTGCGACGTGGACAGTGAACACCTCAAGAAGAGCGCGGACGAGATCGAAAAACTTCAGGGCACACGCCCCAAAACATTCAAGGATTACCGCGATCTGCTGGAGACGAAAGGATTGGACATCCTCATCATCGCTTCCCCGCCGCATTGGCACGCATTACAGTTCATCGCCGGATTGGAGAAAGGCCTGGATATCTACTGCGAAAAGCCGCTTGCCTACGACATCCGTGAAGGCCGCGCGATGGTCGATGCCGCCAAGAAAAGCGGCCGGATCGTCCAGATCGGGTTCCAACGCCGTCAAAGCAACGCCATTCAGGAGGTCAAACAATACATCCAAGATGGCAAACCGGGCCGAA
>CAZSIZ010000180.1:0-12331 GCA_964606645.1 uncultured bacterium | reverse complement strand
GTAACCTACCTTAAAATAGGTGAAAATTTGTCTTGACAATGGGGTACACTTCATCTCTCTCCTTTTTCTTTCAGAATAAAAAGAATAAATACTGCAATTGGACCCAACTAAAATATGGATTTACCTGATGTTATCCGCCGCGCTAGTGTGACCCACCCCGAGTCACCCAATTTGCCCCACCTCAAACCGATCCATTGAAAAAAGAGCAGAAGCGCCCAGAGTCTCCCTATCCAAAAGATGGGGAGGAAATAATGGAGAAACTCCATATGAAGACGCCCTAGTAAAAAGTCTAATTGGTGATTATCAGTTTCGTAGGGTGGGTCATGTTTTTTGATCCATTATCTCAGAATTGTGTTTCTAACGATGTCCATCAACCACGAATTTTCCGCCCCGTCATTGAGCCGCTTGTTCGGAGAGTCGAATGTAGTGGTTTTTGATGGCTTCGCGGTAGGGGAGGGGGATCGTCTCGATATCCGGGCGCTGGATGGCTTGGCGGATTTTTTCGGGAAGCGTCACGGGGCCGGATGGCTGGGGCGGTTCGGGATCGAGGCCGGTCTTCGCGACTTCCTCTTCGCGTTCGTTGCCGTAGTTGTCCTCTTCCTGCATGGTTCCCGCTTCGAGCATCCGGGTGAGAATCCGCTTCTGCTTCTCTTCGACCTCACCGTCGTTGTGGCCTTCTTCCAGCAGTTTCCCGGCTTCTTTCATTTCCTGATAGATACCTTCCAGCCGGTTGCGCATCTGCTGGGCGTGGCGGTATTGCTGCATCATTTTTTCGAACTCTTTGCGGATCGCGGCCTGTTGACGGGCCATGTCCCGAAGGCGTTTCATCATCTCCTTGCCCTGTCCCTGCCCGTCTTTCATTTGGCGCATCTCGTCCAGCATTTGCTGGAGGGACTGCTGGCGGGAAATCAACTGCTGCATCTGCTGCTGAAGGCTTTGGGTCTGGCTTTGCGACTGGGCCATCTGCTGCTGCATATCGGTCATGTCATCGAGCATCTGAAGCAGAGCCGCGTTCAAGGCTTTGATCGACTGCCGGGTTTCGTGCAGCCCGACCCACTTGATCCCCTGCCCGGCGTCGATGGCGTACTGAAGCCGTTCGGCGCTTCGGCGTAGGAGGTCTTCGGCGCTGCGTTTAAGGAAGGGATTGAGTTTCGCTATCTTTTTCCATTCCACATCCATCCGTCCCTGTTCGCGCCGAAACGTCTGTGCCCGGCGTAAAGCTTCCAGGGCGTCGCTCTGGCCAAGCGTCGACTCGGTCAGTTCCTCCATCCGGTGAGAGAGAAACAATCCCTTCTGAATCAACTGGGCAATCGCCTCCGTGTCCATCGTCAACTGCATCCCGGAAAGGGTGGCCATCGACTGTTCCATCTGCTTGGAGAGGGATTGAAGCTGCTGAAGCGCGTTCTGCTGGTGGCTCTGGGCCTGCCGGGTCTGTTGTTGTTCCAGTTGTTTTGTGGCGTCCGCCAGTTCCTGCTGAAGTCGGTTGTCATCCGTTTCCTGCTTCATCTTGTTGAGCTGCTGAGCGAGTTCTGGATTTTTCCCTTGAAGCGATTCCTCCAGTTCCTTCATTTTATTCAGGAGATCCTGTGTCTCTTCCTCCAGTTTTTGCTGGCGCTGAGCCGTCAGGTTTTCCTTGGCGTCCAGCTCGTTGCGGCGTTGTTCCTGCCGATCCGATTGCTCATCGCTTTCATCGCCTTCCTGCCCGTCTGTTTCGGACGATTGGCTCAATTCTTCTTTTTCTTCGGCCAGTTTTTCCGTTTCGCGTTGAAGGTGATCCTGGCGTTCCGCGATATCCTCCGCCATCTGCTGAAGGCCTTCCAGTTGACGTTCCGTGTAGGTTTCTTCAAGTTGTGAGAGCGTTCGGTCGAGTTGTTCGTTGAAATCCTCGAATGAAAATTCGAGTTCCTTCAAATCCTGTTCCGTCAAATCCTGGGAAAGTTTCTCGATCGTGTTTTCGATCTGCTGAAGGAGTTCCTGGCTGTCTTTATCGATCAATTCCTTCAGCAGTTCGTCGATCCGTTCCATTTTTTCGAGTGTTTCCGGTGTGAATCCTTGATCGTCGATATTCTCATTGCTGGCGGCTTCTTCGGCTTGTTCCCGGTATTGGGCGATTTCTTCTTCGAGTTGCTTGGCTTCCTCAGCCAGTTCTTCCTGGCGTTTTTTAATTTCCTTCAGTTCGTTTTCTTCGGTCCAGGTCGATTCTTTTCCTTCTTCCTGGTACTCACGGTTTTCGATTTTCTCGGCGATCTTATCGATTGTTTTTTTTGCGTCTTCGGTGATTTCCTTCTGATCCCGAACCAAGTCGTTCAGTTTATCGATCTGTTCTTCTTCTTTTTCGTTCAATCTCGAGAGCAGTTCGACCAGGGTGGGATAATGGATGACGTGTGTTTTGGAGCGTCCAGATTTGGGACCGTCGATGGCATCGTTATCCCATACCTCCACCGTGTATTCCAATTCGTCGCCGGGATAGAGGCCGAAATCGGCCAAATCCCAATCGAAGGTGACAAAGAAATCGGTGGCTGAATGGATTTTTTTCGCTTCCTGGGGAGAGTAGGCCCAGAGTTGAATCGTGGGGTTCGCCGGTGGTTCTCCGTTCAGCAGCAGACAAGCGTTAACTCGCTGGATACGGTAGTCGTCGTGAGCGTGCAGTTGGACTTTTTGAACCAGGTTCGATGGGATATCGACTTCGGCAGGAGGATGAAGAATTTCAATCGTTGGGGTCGCGTCGGGAACGACAGTCAGCAGATAACTCGTGCTCTGCGCCGAAAGGCCCCTCTGGCCAGTCATCCGAAAAGAGAACGGCCCGGATTTCATCGCATAGAATGCGGCACCGAGTGACGATCCGCTGGGTTGAAGTTTCGTCTCGCTCTCCCCATAGACGAAAGACGCTTCCTTGAGGGGGGACGATGCGACGGCCTGGATGGCAGCCCGGCTGCCTCTGGGAATCGTGATGGGGCGCAGGGTGTCGATCTTTTCAGCCGGAAGGTCGGTGTGTTCGGGCGGTTTGACCGCAATGGTTCCGTTCAGAAGGCTCGGTGGATCGAGCGGTGTCAGTTTCCCGCGATTGGAGAGCGTGCTCTTCGCCGAGAAGTAGTAGTCGATCGGTTGATTGACCGACGGGAACTTATACATTACTGCCTTTCCGCGAATCACTCCCTTTCGGCTTTGCCAGCCGGAGCGAGTGGAGAAATGAATGGTTCCCTCTTCACCGGGAAGCGGTTCGGAGAGTGAGGCGTAAAGGGTGATCGGCCTGCCGCGTTCCACGGCGAGGGTTTCGGCCACTTCGAGGGTCAGCGTCTGAACGGCGGTATCCCGGACCGACAGCGCGTGAACGATCGACGAGGTTCGTTCGGCGACGTAGTCGCGTTGGACTGTCCAGTAGATCGTGGATGGGATCGCGAGCGCCCCGAGCAGAATGAATAATGGAATGGAAATCGTGTTTTTTTCGCGATTCAGCGATTGCTCGATGTAGTCGTTCAGCCAGACATCGTCGGCCTGGATCAACTCATGCGAGTAACCCAGCCGTTCGATCTCTTTGGGGTTTTTGCCCGCGTAGACCATCAGCGAGGTCCGGTTCGCCACGCTCGGCTGATTGCGTTCCCATTGGTGAAAGAATGCGGACAGTCGAATCCCCTCGGCGAACCAGCGCCGAAGCGACTGAACCGTCAGAAGGATCAACACGCCGGTCACGATGATAAAAAGCACGTTGATTCCGGTCCCGCCGAGCGAGAGCAGTTCCGTGCCGAAGAAGAGAATATGGAAACAGAGAATCCCCCCGCCTGAAATCGATACGAACAACTCGACCAAGCGGCGGATGGTATGCTGGCGGTAGAGCCTTTGAATGAGGCGGAAGGATTTCCAGGTTCGATCCATCACATGACACCCTCGAAATTCATCTCAACATTTAAGACGAAACGGTTAAAACTCGAAAATCGAGAAAGTGACAACAATATCTCGAGCCATACGATAAATTGACATACAACATGATGAGTGAGTTTCGTCCTGCTTTCACTTTTTGACAAACCGCTACATAAAGTATATACGAACGCGTCGGATTCAAGTCACTCAAGGCTGATTCCCGTTGTCGTTCTTTCCCAGATAGAGGAAGCGTTCGATCAGATTGACGTAACCGCTCCATTCACGGTCTCGATCGTACACGTTGTTCATTTCGCGCTGGATGGCCGTGGCCTGCGCGTCCAGATTTTCAACGTGATGCAGCAGGATCGATTCCAGCGTCATGGGTAAGATCGGCGAGCGGTTGACTTCGCCGTGGTGCGACAGAATCAGATGGAGTAGCAACCGTTTCTTTTCGGCGGGGAAATCCGGTAACCGGTCGATCAGACGCTCGGCCAGAGACGCGCCGATGAAAATATGTCCCCATAAGCGGCCTTCGCTGCTGTAATCGATTCGGAAATCGTACTGAAACTCCTCCATCTTTCCGCTATCGTGAAACACCGCTCCCGCAATAAGCAAATCCCGGTCGGCTCGGGGATAAAAGGGTGCGGTCAATCCGCATAATTTAACGACGGAAAGGGTGTGGTCCAACAGACCGTGAAGGTACGCGTGATGCCAGAGTTTCGCGGCGGGGGCCATCTTGAACTTGTTCCAGATTTCTTCGTCTTCCCGCAGGATTTGCAGGAGTGCTTTGTAGTCCTTATCCTGGACCTCCCCGATTTCCCGATCGAATTCCTGAATCAATTCATCGAGGGGTTTCGGGGCGACCGGCAGGAAAAATTGGGGATCGAAGCGGGAAGGATCGTCGACCGGCTGGATGTTTTTGATCGTGATCTGCAGCTCGCTGCGGTAAACCCGCACCGGACCGGATACCTCCACCAACATGCCTTCGGAGATTTTCTTCGCGGTCTCTTCGGCGTTGTCCCACAAAACCGCCGAGACTTTACCTGTCTTGTCGCCCAGGCGGAAATTCAGCAGTTTCCCCCCGTCCCACTCGCGCAGGTTGATCCGGGTAACGACAAAGAGAGATTGCACATACTCGCCTTCGGTTAATTGATCGACAAAAATTTTCCCTGGGGAATCAATCGTCATGCCCCTTGCATCCTTTCAAACTTTGGTTGATTTTGGTATTGTAAACTCGTTTGCGTTCAAGTCACGCGATGGAGATGTTTTTTTTCTTAGATATCCCAAAACAGACCGAAAGAGTCAAACCATGAAACGAATAACCGGCATTCGAGCACGTATCGGTGTTCGATCTTTGACACGCAGAAGCCTGGGGCTGTCCGTTATGCTGGCGGTGATTTTAACGGCCACCTCTACCCTAGCCGCTTCTTTGGAAAACCGAAGCTGGACGTGTATAGTCTACCCCGGTGAGAGCCGAACCGTTACCGATGCGGAAACCGGAATCGAAACGCTTTTCGTCACCACCCACGAGAGTTCCGATACAAATCTCTACTTCCACCAGCGTTCCTGGATCGGCGAAGGTTCGATGCTGATCTTCGTCTCCAGCCGTTTCGGAGCGTCCGAACCGATGGGGTATATCGAGAAGACGGGCGAGTTGGTGCGCCTTTATCCAGGCAGCGGCAAAAGCACGTTTGGATTCACTGCCGGGAAAAGAGCGGATGCCCTTTATTTAGTCAAAGACGATGGGGTCTACGAATGGGCGGTCGATCTTTCGTTTTCCGGGGCCAAAACGAAATGCGTTGTCACGGAACGATCAATCTGCGCCTTCCCAAACGGTTCCAGCCCTTCAGGAAATTTGAACGAAAACGCCGACGGTTCCCGGTTGAGTCTGTTTCTCGATGAAGGCGGGCAGCGCAAAGCGGTCTTTATCGATAAACGCACGGGAGCAATCACGCTCATCGCGAAAACGATCGCCACGGCGTCCCACTTGCAGTGCAGCTGGAACGACCCGAATCTGGTGATGTACGCTGGGGGGACGTATCCCAAAAAAGACCGGCTTCCCATCATGAGTGAGGAAGAATTTAAAGCATTCAAACCGTCGGCGCGGCTTTGGTTCGCCAACTCATTATCCCGAAGCACCTGGCCGCTCTTCTACCAGCGTCCGGGCGAATTGGTGACACATGAATGCTGGTGGCGCGGCGGGCGGATCACGTTTTGCGGCGGTTTCCGTCCAGAGGAATCGCACGTCAAAATCGCAACTTTAGGCAAGGGAGAAGTCCGAATCATCGGCGCGGGCAGCTGGTGGCCGACGGGCACACCGTCCGAACTGTCCAAACTCAATTGGTGGCACGCCGCCGGATCGCCTGTGGGAGACTGGATCGCGGCGGATAACTGGCATGGCGACGTTGTTCTCTTCAACGCCAAGACCACCGAAATGAAATTACTCGTCACCGGACACCGAACCTACGGCAGCGGCGCTCACCCCCACGTCGGCTGGGGGCCGCAAGGGAAGAAAGTCGTTTTCGCCTCCAACCAAAACGGCAATCCCGACGTCTGCATCGCCTATCTCCCGTAATGCATCCAACCACCGACTGCCGTGGGTGGACTGAGTGTGAAACGATACTGATTTGGCTTTTCTATCACATAGCGTGAACCGTCAACTAAAACCACATCGAAAGTCAACGGTCCTTCTTCAGTGACGATTCCTTTCATCACGGAGCTTAAACTGAAATCGTAATCATTAAATCGGCTATCTTTAACCATTACCAATGGATAAAAAAGTTCAATGCCGTTAATCACAGAAACGGAAATGCTTTCCACTTCTTCTGGAAATCCTGTCGTATCGATCCCAATGTAAAAAAACACATCCTGCAACGTTAAAACTGGCTGGGTTCGAGCGGCTGGAAGTACTGCATTCCCGTTTGTATCCAAAGCCATCAGATCCAGCCATTCAATCGGATATGGGTAGGAATCATCGAATTGAAAACTGCCTTCCCGATTCAAGGAATAATGCGTTTCGGTGTTATTCGGAATAGGTTTAGCAGAAAAAAGCACAACCCGTTCTTCATGAATTTCAGTCGTCAATTGAATCTCGAAATTGACGCGATCCGCAAACGTCGAAATGGACGCATGGGTAATGATATCGGCGGCAGCGATTTCAACCTCAAACGGACCTTCGCCATACGGATGCGTAACGGAGCCGCTCACATGGGATAAGCGGCTTGAATTTTGCAGTTCAACCGTCAATTTTAAATCCTTATTCGCATTCTCCCCATCTTCGATTGAGTTGTAGGGATAGCATTGACAATTCATCCCCCCATCCGCCAGCACAAACACACCGGATTCCTGGCAAAAAGAAACCGAAGGCCAAATCAGCAATCCCAAAACAATCCATAATAATCCGCACCGAAACATTGAATGACTCCCAGTTTATCCGTTAGGATAGTTTCATCGATACAATATAACGTACTCAATTTCATTCCGTCACAAATGTGGCGGTATCAGTTTTTGCTTGACAGTGAAGAATTCGTGTCATACAATGTGCTCACGCTAAGGGAGGCTTAATGATGTCGACAGTTGATCACTCCGAAACACGGCGCACGGAAAGAGTCAACTTCCGGGCGACTCGATATCAAGCGGAACTTCTCCGTTCCGGGGCAGAGGTGCGTGGAATCAATGTGAGTCAATACGTTCTTGAAACCGCCTGCCAGCAAGCCGAACAGGATTTATTGGATCGATCCCACTTTCGAGTGACGGAAGAGAAGATGAAGGCTTTTTTAGCAGCCCTCGACCGGCCCGTTGAGCCGAAACCACGCATGGAACGCCTATTGTCCGAGCCGAGTGTCCTGGAAAAAAAATAAAGTGATCCAACAAAATCAAGAGGCGAGCCGAAGCAAGCCGCTTTCAAAGGTTGAAAAATTATCCTCCGAACACACCGTTTCGGTGTTCACCTGCGGAAAACCCGTTCTGGATGAATGGCTGCATCGATACGCGCTTACCAATCAGCGTAACGGGGTAGCGCAAACGTACGTCGTTCATCGATCAAACACAGTGGTTGGATATTATTCCCTATCCGCCGGAAGCGTCACGCGAAATAGCGTCCCCACTCGAATCGCGAAGGGGATACCGAACTATCCGGTTCCCGTTGCATTGCTGGGGCGGCTTGCTATCGATCGATCGGAGCGGGGAAAAGGTCTGGGAGCCGCTTTGCTGAAAGATGCGATGCTTCGTGTGAACCAGGCGGCCGGCATTATCGGCGTTCGTGCTTTACTGGTTCACGCCCTGGATGAAGAAGCTCGCGCGTTTTACGAGCATTTCAACTTTGTCTCCTCTCCGCTGAATGAAATGCAGTTGATGTTCTTGATGAAAGACTTGCGAGCGATTCTTTCGGGAGAATGAGGTTACGTCGTTTTCAATCATTGTTTCATTATCACAAGCAGAATGAAAAGGAGCAATATGATGCAGAGTAACCGCTGGAAGAAACTCACTGGATGAGCGATCTTCTTGGTATGGGCGCTGGTGATGGGCTTGAACTTCACCTCCCACGCCCAGGATGAAACGAATATTCTTAAAACCTTAAAGAAAGAGCACCCCCGCCTGATTCTCTCGAAAGACGATATCCCCCGGATCAAAAGAGAGGCTAAACAAGACCCCAAAATGCACGCGATGGTAGAAGACCTGAAGAAACAGGCTGAACGCATCATGCGGCAGCCGACCATCGAATATAAGATCGTCGGCCCGCGCCTGCTCACCCAGAGCCGCAACTGCCTGAGCCGGGTCTACATCCTCAGCCTGCTCTATCTGCTTGACGGCGAAGAACGATATCTCGAGCGCGTCAAGAAGGAACTCTTCGCCGCCGCCCAATTCCCCGATTGGAATCCGTCCCACTTCCTCGACACCGCCGAGATGTCGCACGCCTTCGGGATCGCCTACGACTGGCTCTACGACCACCTCAGCGCCAAGGATAAGGGAATCATCCGAACCGCGTTGATCGAAAAGGGCCTCCACGCTTATAAGACCGGATTCGAGACAGGTAAGTGGTGGGTAAATTCGACTCACAATTGGAACCAGGTCTGTCACGGCGGGATCGGGATCGGTGCGCTGGCGATTGCGGATGAACGGCCGGAACTTTGCGCGAAAATCCTGAATGTCGGTATCAAGAAAATGCCGCTCGCCTTGAACTCGTACGCCCCGGACGGCGGCTGGAACGAAGGCCCAGGCTATTGGCACTACGCCACTCGCTACACCGTCTATTTCCTCGCCGCGCTGGAGACGGCTCTGGGAACCGACTTTGGCCTATCGAATTATGAAGGTTTCGACAACACCGGTAAGTTCCGCATTGATTTTCAGAGTCCGACCGGTTTGTCGTTCAACTACGCCGACGCGGGCCGTTCCGTGTCGGGTACGCACGAAATGTACTGGCTGGCGAAGCGGTTCGAGCAGCCGGTCTACGCCTGGTTCCAGCGCCAGGACACCCGTACTCACCCGCTCGACCTGATCTGGTATTCAAACAAAGGTTCCGATCCGGCGATAAGCCAGCTTCCACTCGACGCCTTTTACCAGGGCATCGACGTGGTCTTGTTCCGAAGCGCCTGGAACGATCCCAATGCCATTTTCGTTGGATTCAAAGGCGGTGATAACAAGGCCAATCACAGCCACCTGGATCTGGGCAGTTTCGTGCTCGATGCAAACGGCGTGCGATGGGCTGTCGATCTCGGTTCCGACAACTACAACCTTCCCGGTTATTTCGGCAGTAAACGCTGGACGTACTACCGCCTCAACACGGAGAGCCACAACACGCTCTTTATCAATAAAAAGAACCAAGACCCACGTGCCCCAGCCCCGATTACCCATTTCGATTCACGCCCCGATTTCGCTTATGCCGTCACCGATCTCTCCGCCGCGTACAAGGCATCCGCGAAAAAGGTTAGGAGAGGGATCGCCCTCGTCCAGCGCCGACACGTGCTGATTCAAGACGAAATCGAAATCAAGGGAAAGAAAAGTGAGATCGAGTGGGGATTTCTCACCTCCGCCAATGTTTCAATCGATGGTGGAATTGCTGAATTGAAGAAAAACGGAAAACATCTGCAAGTTGAAATCCTTTCACCCGCCCAAGCCCAATTTGAAATTCTATCCGCCAACCCTCCCAAGCCTCAAAAGCAACAGCCGGACGTCAAGAAATTAGCCATTCGCCTGGCTGTGAATTCACCTGTCCAGCGGATCGTGGTCCGCATAACCCCATACCAGGAAAACGAGAAACCGGCTGAATACAACAAGCCGGTCGTTCCGCTGAAAGATTGGAAATAAACCTGACCGCCTAGACCGTCAATGGGATTACGCAGATCGTGGGGACGGAATTGGCCTGGACGCTTAAATTTCAACTCGAAACGCGATATCCTAAACTTGCGAATCAAATCCCAGGCGCGTGCGTGGAAATGTCATGAAAAAAGCGCAGGACCGGACGGCAAAGAATCTGACAGCCGGTTGGGGCCGGATGTGGGGGAAAATCGTATTCCGCTACGCCGGGCGCAACCTCTGCGCACAGAACACGAAACGAACCCGTCGCTTCTACAACCTCATTGGGAAATTCTACGACTGGATTTACGCCGAACCGATATCCGGCTACCGTCAGGCGGCGCGTTACCTGTCGGATTGTTACATCGATCCCGGCGACCGCGTCTTAGACATCGGCAGTGGAACCGGATTGTTGATCGAGTGCGTGAAGGATAAGGCCGAATGGGTCGTGGGGCTGGATTTGTCATTGGGAATGATTAAACGGTCCCAGCGGAAATTCAAATACGAGCGCCACATCGATTACGTGGTCGGCGATTGCCGTTCGATTCCCCTTTCCGGTCGATTCGATAAAATCATCTCCAGTTTCACGCTGGTCATCTTAGACCGCGACGAACGCCTCCAGGTGCTCCAGCAACTCAATCCCCTCTTAGCGGACGGCGGGCAACTGGTGTTTCTTACGTCGCGGGAAGACCGTTCACCGGAATGGCTTTCTCCTCAGGAGTGGGACTTTTATTGCCACCAGGCGGGATTTACCCAGATAGAGATCACCGACATTTTCGAGTATTTCAGGATCGTGCGAATGGAAAAATACGCCACACCCAAAGAGGAGCCGAAACAAACTCAGATCCAAAACGTTGCTTTTGCGCCGTGATAACCGTAGGACATTAAGAGCGGCCTGGCCGTTGACGTATTCTTACAAAGCGATTGGATCGAGAACGATTGTGGATTTGAATAAATTTTTATTGCGCCGATTCCCCAACTTGGCATTATACTGTAGAGTGATTTTTAGCAGTCCGACTATTTCGGTGCATGGAGTTTCGAGAAACCGGATAGGATTTTCCACACCGAATTGTTTTCAAACTGGCGGTTCTTATGAGAACCGCTCAATGCATTCCGATCGATTGATGAGGGGTATAAAAAGATGAAAGGGTTGAAGGAATTATTCGTATTCGTTGCTATTGTGGTGTTGTGTAGCGGTTGTGTGATGCAAACGACATCCACTCGCCACGATGTTCCCGTCGTGGATGGGGTCATTCACGTGACCGGTGAGGGTGAAACGCTGCCCGCTATCGCCGAGGCGTACGGCATCTCTTCCCAGCTTCTGCGCCGCCGAAACGCGATCGAGAATCCAAACGACCTCCGTGCCGGGACGCGAATATTCATCCCAGGCGCAACCGGACTTAAAACCGTTATTCGGCAATCGAAGAAAAGTATCGTCGCTCAAAAACCGGACGGACTCTATCATACGGTCCACCCCGGTGAGAACTTGATATCGATCGCCGCGGCCTACGGCATGTATGGCGTAACGATCCAGGAACTCCAACGGGTTAACACGATCCCCGACGCTTCCATACTCTCGACCGGGCAGCGGCTTTGGATTCCCCGCGCGAAAGAGATCAAAATGGTGGAGATCACGCCGGTCACGGTGGTCTCCGCTCAGAAACCCTCGGTTAAAACCGACGATCCGCGTGTCCAGAACAAAATCGTCGAGCCGCCCATAAAAAAGCCGGAAAAGACGACCGACGCTAAAAAATCGACTGGGATAGAGACCGAATTCCCGCGCGAAGTGAGCAAAATCGGTCCGGCCTTTTTCCAATGGCCGCTCAAAGAGAAATTCACGGTTTTACGTGGATTCAACAAATCTATCGACGATCTCAATCCCGGCGTCGATCTCGGCGCTGAAGCGGGCACTTCCGTCTGCGCCGCCGCCGATGGAGTGGTCGAAGTAGTGGGTGGCGTGCTCGACAATTTAGGCCCCAGTTATGGTAACTACATCATCCTCAATCACGGAAAACACAATAATAAGGGATTTCGTTCTCTATACGCTCACAACAGTCAAAACCTCGTTGTCGTCGATCAGAAGGTGAAACGGGGTGAGCCTATCGCAAAAGTCGGTCGCACCGGCCAACCTGGTGCAGCCACCGATGGTGGAATCCTCCATTTTGAACTCCGGGAAGTG
>CAZSIZ010000179.1:0-12333 GCA_964606645.1 uncultured bacterium | reverse complement strand
TTCTCAAAGTTTTATCTGGATAACTCTTCTACAATTTCATGCGATTGCCCTGCTGATCTTTGTCTTGTGCGCCAATCTTGTACAATACGGGGACAGACTATTTAATTTATCGATGAATGGAAAGGCTTGGGATGATGAAACCGATCAATCGATGGATATTCGGAGCATGTTTTTTTGCGCTGTTTACAGGAATAACGATGAATGGATATTCGGAAAACTTGGCGGAACGCTTGGGACACCCGGCTGACTCGGTACTTTTAATCATTCATGCCGACGACATGGGCATGTGTCACTCGGCGAACCTGGCCTCGATCGACTGCCTGGAAAAAGGCATCGTCAAAAGCGGAAGCGTCATGGTCCCGTGTCCCTGGTTCGAGGAGATCGCCGCCTACGCCCGCCAGCATCCCGAAGCCGATATCGGCCTTCACCTGACGTTAACCGCTGAATGGAAATCGTATCGCTGGGCACCGATGGCGGGGCGGTCCGTGGTGAAGGGCTTGGTCGATCCGTCGGGGTATATGTTTCACGGCGTTCGTCAGGTCTATGAATCGGCCACCCCGGACGAGGTCGAAAAAGAGATCCGGGCGCAGATCGAATTCGCCCTCGCCAACGGCATCAAACCCACTCACCTCGATTCGCACATGGGAACACTCTACTACAATCCGGCCTACTTGCAGGTGGCGTTCAAACTGTCGGAGGAATACGACATTCCCCTGATGTTCTTTAATCCCAATTCGGAAATCATCGCGAAGGCGGGCATTTTAGATGTTAATTCCCTCGACGCGGTCAAAGCGATGCAGAAGCGGGGCGTCCCCCTGCTGGACGGCCTTCCCGAAATCGGCAACGTGCCGATCGAAGAGATGGCCGGCGCCTACAAAAAACTGATCGCCGGACTGAAACCCGGCGCGTATGAAATCATCATCCACCCCAACCTGGACTGCGCCGAAAGTCAAGCCATCACCGGTACACACAAAAAACGCGCCGCCGAACATCAGACGTTCACAAACCCGGCGATGAAGGAATTCATCGAAAAGCAAGGCGTTAAACTGATCGGCTGGAAAGACCTTTACCCCCTCTGGAAAGCCAGAAAACGCTAAACGGCTTGCCATCTAAAACGAAACGGCAAAAAATCGAATGCACTTTCAGTGACCACAAGATAAAGTATAAAAATTGGTCTATGAATACCGATATCTTGCCGTTTCGTCTGCAAGGCCTGACTTTTTTACTGGATCGCAATGAATAACCAATCCAACGATCGACACAATTTCAAATGCCACCTCGCCGATGGAATCTTTTTCATGACGGGCCTGGCGATCACCTCGCCTGAAATCGTGATCGCGGTCCTCATCGATCAACTGGGCGGCAGCGCAATCGCGGTCGGCTGCGTTTTCGCCCTGACCGAAATTGGGATCGGATTCCCTCAACTCTTCATGGCCCCCTTCGTGGAGCGAGTCGCTCGCAAAAAGAGATTCATCATTCTCTACGGGATCGGCCAGCGGCTTCCCTGGCTGGCGGTTGGTTTGCTATTTTTCATCGTCACCCCCGGAACGGACGGCAGTCTGGTCCCCGTCATACTCGTATTAATCTCGGCCTCGTTCTTATCCGGCGGTTTGATGGGACCGGCGTGGGGCGAGTACGTCGCCTCGACCGTGCCGATGAAATGGCGGGGCCGGTTGTTCGCATTGCGCCAGGCCATTGCGGCGGGCATCGGAATCCCGGCAGGCCTGCTGATCGCTTATGTGATCGGCACGTATGCTTTCCCGCTCAATTACTCAATTCTCTTCTTGCTGGTCTTCGTGATCTGGGGATTTTCTTACGTGGCGCTGGTGCTGGTCAAAGAAACCCCCGCGCCGGTACGCAAACACGAAAGCCTGCGGCATTATTTCTTCGTTCACGTTCCCGCCATCCTGGGGAAGGACCGCGATTTCGTCAGTTTTCTGCTGCTGAAGGTTGCCATGCTGCTTTCGATGATGTCGTTTGGATTCTACGCCGTCTACGCGCAGAAAAAGTTCGACCTCAACCCGTCGGTTGTGGGACAATTTACGAGTTACTATATGATCGGCCAGATCGTCTTTTCCTACGGTGCGGGGATTCTCGCTGACCGGTTCGGCCATCGGATCAATGCCGTGCTGTTCGGTTTGACTGTCATAGCGCAATGCCTGATCGCGATATGGGCGCAGTCGGTTCTCGTCTACAGCACGATCTTTTTCCTGTCGGGAGCCGTGCGAATCATTCAGATCATCACTTTCGTGGGGATGCCGATGGAGTACGCCGATTCAATCGACCGCCCCACATACTACGCCCTGAGCAACACGCTAACTGCCCCATTCTATCTGTCGGGAATGCTGGGAGGGGCGCTGATCGGGTGGTTCGGCTACCAGCCCGTGTTTCTCCTGACCGCCGGTTTCGCGTTGGTGACAGTGGTCCTGGAGATGGGTGTGGTACGCGATCCACGAAGCCAGAGACGTATCGAGTAAAAACGAAACGGCAAAAAGTCGAGAACACTTTCAGTGATCACAAGATATGGTATAAAGATTGACTTGTGAAACTTATATCTTGCCGTTTCGTCTGCAAGGTCTGACTTTTTACCGGACCGTCAGTAAGGGTTTAGGCATTGTGTGATTCGCCAATTGCAAATAAACTCTGAAAAATAAAAAAATGGTGGAACCGCCACCCCGAAGAGAACGTAACGCCGATGAATTTTCTTGGAATTGGAACAACTGAAATTCTTATCATTTTGGCTGTGGCCTTGATCGTTTTCGGCCCCAACCGTTTACCCGAACTGGCCAAATACATCGCTCAGGGAATGAAAATGTTCCGTGATGCCAGCAACGAGATTCAAAAACAGTTGGATATGCAGGACTGGGATAAACCGAAAAACAAGTGGGATACGAAGTCATCCACCGATTCGTACAGTTACGACGATTCCCACGATTACTCGGATGGCCAGGACGATCCGTACGCCCCGGAAAATACCGGCGACTACGAAGACGGATTCACAAGTGAATCCGATGACGAAAGCGGCTCGCCCGAAGGCGGCAGTGAAAGTGAAGCATGGAGCGATAACGAAAGTTCCGAATCCGAATCCGAACCGGATGCCGAAACCTCGGATACCAGCGCTCCCGCTGAAGACGATTCCCTGAACGATCCGGCTAAAGAAGAAGACGCACAGCGGTATTCACGCGAAATGCGCGATTGAAGTCAGAAGAATACTCGATCCCCAGAACATTTTAGAATTGGATTCATACACCATGCCCGAAAACGAAGACAACGGCCTAGAAAAAGAAATCCCTACACCCGAAGACGCCGAAAGCGACGATACTGTCGATAACGCCGAAACAACGGAAAGTGCCGATGGCACCGAAGACACCAGTGGCACTGATGACACCGAAAACATCGATAAGGACAATCAAAGCGAAAACATCGATGCTGTCGATGACAGCGACGATGAAGACGGTGAAGACGGTGAAGACAGCGATGACAGCGAACTCGGCGGCGCCATGACCTTTTTGGAGCATCTGACCGAGCTGCGAACGCGCATGATCCGTGCCTTGATCTCACTGGCGGTCGCGACGGTCATCTGCTTCATTTTTGCCGATCACTTGATCGAAATTCTTCTCAGACCGATTCCCGACAATTACATGGAATCATCCTTGCTGAGCCGGGTTGATGGTAGAGCGCAAGTAGACGGTGAAGAACCAATTCAGCCTGTCAGCCCGAAATCGGCGACGGCCACGATCGGATTGGGAACGGGCACGATCGATTCTCAGGGCATGACCGATGAAGAAAAAGAACGGATTACATGGAAACGAGCGAGAAAAAAGGTAATTGCCACTCACCCGATCGAACCGTTGATCGCTCAGTTGAAAGTTTCCTTGATAGCGGGTATTTTCCTGGCGTTTCCTTTCCTTTTCTATGAGGCCTGGATGTTCATCGCTCCCGGCCTGTATAAACGCGAGCGCCGCTTCGTGATCCCTCTCGTACTCTCGACGTGGTTCTGTTTTGTCTCAGGCGGATTGTTCAGTTATTTTATCGTGTACGAATTCGCGCTCTCCTTTTTCATCTCCATCACACCGGAAAGCGTGGATCCCTTATTCAGGCTGAACGAATATTTATCCCTGACCACACGCTTTCTGCTGGCGTTCGGGATCATCTTCGAAGAACCGGTCGTCATCACGCTGCTGGCAAAAATCGGCCTGGTGACTCACGCGGGACTGTCCAAGTTCCGGCCTTACGCGATCGTGCTCATGTTCGCCCTGAGCGCGCTGATCACGCCCCCCGACCCGTTCAGCCAGATGATGTGCGCCATCCCGCTATACTTACTTTACGAACTGTCACTCTTGCTCGTCATATTAATCGAGCGGAAGAGGGAAGCCGTTGAATAACGATTACCGGGAAAAACTTCGTGAGATCGTCGAAGGCAAGATCGTCCTCGTCACCGGGGGAACCGGCTCCATCGGCAGCGAAATCGTGCGCCAATTGATCCCCTTCCATCCCAAACTGCTGCGCATCCTCAGCCGCGACGAATACAAGCAGTCGCTGCTTCGATACCAATTAAAAAACCATAGATTCGTCCGATATTTGCTGGGGGATGTGCGCGACCTCGACCGCCTGCGCCGCGCGTTCGAGGGCGTGAACGTCATCTTTCACACCGCCGCGCTCAAACGGGTGGAAGCCACCGAATACGATCCCTTCGAGGCCGTCAAAACCAACGTGCTGGGCACACAGAACGTCATCACCGCGACGTTGGAAAATCCAACCGTGGAACGGGTCGTCTCCATCAGCACGGACAAGGCGGTCAACGTCACCTCCACGATGGGCGCGACGAAACTGCTGGCCGAACGGATGGTGACATGGGCCTCTTTCTACCGCCGTGAACCGCACAAGACCGTCTGCTCGGTTCGCTTCGGCAACGTGCTGGATTCGCGCGGCTCGGTCATCCCCCTCTGGCGCAAGCAGATCGAAGACGGCGGACCGCTCACCCTCACCCACACCGACATGCGCCGCTTTTTCATGTCCATTCCCAATGCCGTGGACTTGGTTCTGAAGGCCACAGCCTATGCGTCGGGTGGAGAGGTCTACCTGATCCGCATGAAATCCGTCTCCATCCGCGACCTGGCCGAGATCATGATCGAGGAATACGCCCCCCGCTGCGGCCGTTCGCCCAACGAGATTGAAATCAACGTAACGGGAGCCGCCCCCGGCGAGAAAATGGACGAAGACCTGCTCGCCCCGAACGAACGCGACCGCACTTTCATGGTCGATGAGGACATGGCGGTCATCGTGCCCGCCCATCGAATCAAAGAATACGACTTACAAAAACTGGACAACTTCGACGGCTACATCACCAGCATCAACACGCTGTCCAAAGAAGAATTTCGCACCTATCTCAAACAGGAAAAAATCATATAAGCAGAGTCTATATCCCCTCTCCCTCTGGGAGAGGGTTAGGGTGAGGGTCTATAACCAAAAGTTACATCAATGGTACGAAAACCGTTTTCTCATAGACTTTCACCCCCTAAACCCTAAACCCTGCTTTTCCCCATGAAAACGTATCGCGGCGCGCTGAATTATCTCTATTCCTTCGTCTCTTACGAACGTAAGACCGGCTGGACCTATTCCGACAAAACTTTCAATCTAACCCGGTTCCGGGCGCTGCTGAACGCGCTGGGCGATCCGCAGAATGCGGTTCCCACGATCCACGTGGCCGGATCGGACGGCAAAGGGTCCGTCTGCCGGATGGTGTCGTCGGTGCTGCAGTCGATGGATTTCTCGGTGGGGCAATATTCATCGCCCCATCTGCAGGACGTGCGCGAACGAATCACGATCGATAACGAGTGGATTTCCGAACGGGCTTTCACCGGCTGGACGGAACGCCTGCGTCGAACGGCGAAGCAATTGCCGCCCCTCCCCGATGGTTACGCAACCTTTTTCGAGTTGCTGACTGCGATGGCGTTTCTCCATTTCCGACGCGAGCGGGTCGATTTCGCCGTGATCGAAACCGGGATGGGCGGACGGCTCGATGCGACAAACGTCGTGAATAACCCCCTCGTCACGGCGATGACGCGCATTTCCCTCGAACACACCGATACGCTGGGTGATTCGCTGGAGGCGATCGCCGATGAAAAATTGGGGATCACCCGGCCCTGCGTACCCGCCATCGTCGGTCATCAAGACACGATGCTGATCCCGCATTTCAAGAAACGCCTGAACATGCATCGAGCACCCGTTGTTTTCACGGACGAATCGTATCAGATACACGGCCAAAAGTTAGGGAGGCGTTACCGCACATTGGAAATCGGTCTTGGAAAAAATTCGCAGACCACTCGAACGGTCCGTACGCCGCTGCTGGGGCAGTATCAGTTGCAAAACACGCTCACCGCCGTAGCCATTCTGGATACGATGGTCCAAGAGAAGACGATCCCGCCAATCTCGACATCGCGTCTAAATCGGGGATTAAGCCAAGTGATGTGGCCGGGGCGTTTCGAAATAATCCGCCGCCCGGGAAAACCGCTATTGATTCTGGATGTCGCTCACACCGCGCGGGGGGCGGACGCGCTGCGCCGGTCGCTCGACGAGATGTTCCCCAAACGAGACTGCATTTTCGTGCTCGGTTTCCTGAAGGGAAAAAACGTTCGCGACATCCTTACCCGCCTGCTTCGCCCGGTGGATACGGTGATATTGACTCAAGCCCCCAGCCCAAGGGGGATGCCCGTCGATGCGATTCAAGCACAGATCGGAGATACGACATTCGAAGGAACAGAGAGAATTTCCGAGCCAGACCCAGCCGAAGCGTTAAGACGCGCCGAACGAATGGCGGCAGGCCAAACCCTTACAATTGTAGCAGGATCGCTCTACCTGGTAGGCGAAATCCGAACGCGACTCTTTCCATCCTGCTAGTACAATGTATATCTTAGAGTTTCGGATATAGCCGTTCCAGTTTGATATGTGCGTCAATCGTAAAAAAAACTATCAATCGACCTTGGAATGGCGGTGGTTTCGATGGATAACAGAAACATGTAGGAGCAGGTCTTGTGCCTGCCCACATTCAATCCAACCCATCAACGGTCCAACTATCGCTTCCGGCGGTCCAAAACGGCCATGCGCTGACGTTTGTCTTTCTTCGGTTCCTCTTTGGGTTCTTCTTTCGGTTCTTCGGGCGGTTCGGGAGGTGGTTCCGGTGTGGGTTCGGTTCGTTCTTTGGCTTCCTGGGCGGTCGTGAGCGCGGTTTGACCCGCTTCGCTTGCGCCCAGTTCTTTCTCGCGGGATTCCACGAGCGCCATCATGGTTTTACGCTCGGTTTGCGCCAGTTCCAATTGGCCGCGAAATCCCTGAGGCGGCTCGCCCATCAGCGCGAACGCAATTTCCCATCGGCTTGCGCGACGCAGTTGAGTGCTTTCCCCCTTCCGCAACGATTCCTTGACTTTACTTAAAATCGCCATGAGCCGGTTGTTGTAAGATGGCATGCCTCTTTTACATCGCTCGTCGAGCACACGAAAAGCCTGTTCCAGATCGTCGCTGGTATAGCCCAAGTCATCCTCAGACGTTTTTTCATGTTCGAGCAATTCGCGGGTAATCCGAATGCGCTCCATCAACTTGATGTTCTCCGAGGCAACGAAGGAGAGGTTGGGGCCTTGCTCTTTGATATCGGCGAGTAAACTTCGGACGGTTAATTCCGCGTTCCCGAATTCGCGCTCCAGCATCGTGTGACTGTCACCGAGTGATTCCTTGAGGTGTTCGAGCAAGACGATGTCGTGGGCCACGGCAAGGATCAGCTGGCGCATGTTGCTGATGTGGCTCAGAATGATTTCGGAGGTAGTCAATTTCCAAACTGGATCGGGGCCGTCTTCTGTGATTTGTTCCTGGGATTTACCGACCTCGTTCTTGAAGATATCGAAGGCGTCACACGTCAGCCAAAACGCCCCGTCTCCCGACAGGATACAGGTGATCTCTTCATTCGATCGAGAACCGCGAACCTGCTCTTCGATCTTTCTCAATTTATCTCGCAGAACTTGAAACTTGTGGAAATCCACCTCCCAGGGATAATCGGTTCCCGCCAAATCGATAAAAGAGACTTTAAAGATCGCGGTATCGATCAATAGAGTGACAAGCTCATCGGAGATGAGTACAGCAGGCTTCTCGGACATTGCTTTAGAACAACCTCAAAAACGAGTTTCCAACAACAAACAGTATCGGCTTTATAATATAACAAAATCCGCATAAATAAAATGCGATAACCGTGAAGAATCATCTCAATTCAATTAAGTTAAGCGTATTGTCCCCTCTCCCTCTGGGAGAGTACATCGCATCGCATCGCAGGCGGACACGATGAATTTTAAGGGTGAGGGTGATTTAGAAATAACTTAACTTAATGACATTGAAAACCATCTGATTGAAATCATTTTTTCTCACATCGGCCATAACGCAATTTCAATGAATAGTAGTCACAGTTTACACTGGATTCGCCCGGTTTTCAATAATTAATCGGCTGGATGGAACGGCCAGAATGAAGGAACATTTAGTTGACTGCAAAATGAATGTCTCTCTTCAATGAGGTATAGCCCTTCAAACTCACAACTCCAACAACAATAAAACATCCCCTATACGTGCGAAACATGTTCCCTTTTTTACTCGTGCATGACTCGGATTTTCTTCCAAAATCCGGAACGGAATCGCAGGAGAAAGACGATACCGAGTACGGTGATATAAATCGTCGCCCAGATCCACGCCGAAATGACTCCCCGGTCCAGCACGTTCAATGCAATCCACGTTCCCGGCACAAAAAACATCCACGCGAAACAGGCTGCCGCCCACATCGCGAACTTCGTATCGCCCGCCCCGCGCAACGCACCGGAAAAGGTGATAATCATCGCGTCGGAAATCTGAAACAGCGCCATCAGCATCAAAATGGGAACGCTCAATTTCATGGCTTCCGAAAACACCGCATCGCCGGCTCCCTCACCCCCGCGAAAAATCCCGAATAGGTAAGTCGGAATCGTAAAGTAAAGCAACGCGAAACACAGCATGTAGACAACCACCGCAAGCAATGCAGAATACGCGCTTTTTTCCGCCGTTCGCAGGTCTTTCCGGCCGATGTACTGCCCCACCATCGTTGCGGTTGCCACCCCCGCGCCGATCATGGGAAACCAGGCCAGATGGTTGATGGACAAGGCGATGTTGCTGGCCGTCAGTTCCACGATCCCCAACCGCCCGATGAGAAAGATAAACATCCCGAACGAACTAATGTCCAGAAAAAACTGCATTCCCGATGGGGCGCCGAATCGAAGCAGGCGTTTCATGATAGCCCAGTCGAAACGCATAGCTTTGCGGGTGTGATAGGCACGATTGTTGTGCGGGGATATAAAGAGCACCGCAAATATCGCGCACGCGAACACAGTCGAGGCAACAGTCGCGATCGCCGCGCCTTTGATTCCCCATTGGGGAAATCCCCAAGCACCGAAAATCAACCCGTAATCCAGAAACGCATTGATCAGATTCGCCACGATGTTAACCCACAGAATCACTTTGGTTTTGCCCCGGCCCGAATAGAAACTGCTCAGCGATTCTTTGAGCAGAAAAAAGGTTCCCCCCGCGAACAAGTAGGAGAAATATAACTTCTCCAGAATGACGATATCGGGCGCGTGTCCCGCCCAGTCGAAAATCCGCAGCCCCAACGGCAGCAGAAGCAGGCAGGACAGACCGCCGAACAGCGAGAAAAATACTCCCTGCCACGTGGCCAGCGCGATGAACGACCGGCGATCGGCTCCGTAATACTGGGCAACGAACGTATTGGTGTATTCGCTGATCCCCAAAAAGAAAGACAAAATCGTAAAGAGCAGAATCCCGGCTGGCAGCGACGCCGCGATCTCCTGCGGACTCGACCAGGAGAGAAACACCCGGTCGGTGAAGTGCATGAGCGTCATCGAAGCGTTGCTGAGAATGAGTGGATAGGCGATTGAAAGAAACTCGCGAACACCACCGGGACGCTTGGGCTGTGTGAGGGATAGGACTGGCATGATTTCATTGTCAACCCGGTTTCTTTTTTTTCAAGCGCCAGAATAAACGAAACGGCAAAAAGTCGAAAACGTTTTCAGTAAACAAAAGATATCGTATGAGGATTACCTTACAAATCCCTATGTCTTGCCGTTTCGTCTGCAAGGTCTAACTTCTCCGGACTCTCCGAATTGAACTCATAACGAGAAAATCTTATGGATCGTTCCGAGAGAGCGGAAACAGTTAGAATGAACAACCTATTTTCACCTGAAATGCTTGATTCGTATTGACTAACCGATTCAACGGGATATATATAGAATAGAGCGTTCTTCATCGTGTAGTTTTTCCGATATCCGCTGATTCTTTCCAAAAGCAGAGACGATTGTTGAAACGATAAGAACCGTTCCCGTTGAATAAAATCCCCATTCCGTTGCTCTTCGATGAAAAAAAATATTGCTGCCGTTTTTCGCCATAAAACTCCGACGATTGTTTCTAATGCCGCCCGTGCGGGGCAGTTGGTGCTTCTAGGCGCTCTGGTCGGCCTCATTTCCGCTCTGGGAGCGATCGTTTTCAATTTTCTCGTCCGGGGAAGTACCGACCTGTTCATGTTTCGCGGTCTGGGATGGTCGCAAAAGGAAGTCTCCGAGACGGCGTTTGTGTTAGTTCCCACCGGGGGCTGGCATTATTGGCTGCTGCCGCTGATCCCGGCGCTCGGTGGATTGATCGGGGGGATTATCGTCTACACCTTCGCCCCCGAAGCCGAAGGGCATGGGACCGACGCTTATATCCGCGCGTTTCACCGTCTTCGGGGCCGCATCCGGGGCCGTGTGCCGATTCTGAAAACCATCGCATCCGCCATCACGATCGGTTCGGGCGGTTCTGCCGGTCGAGAAGGTCCGATCGCGCAGATCGGGGCGGGATTCGGTTCCTGGCTGGGGCAGATTCTGAAACTGGACGCGGCGGACTGCCGGTCGCTTCTGATTGCGGGAACGGCGGGAGGTGTCGGTGCGATCTTTTGCGCGCCTCTGGGCGGGGCGATCTTCGCCATCGAAATTCTCTACCGCGATCAGGAGATGGAGACCGAAGGATTGATCCCTGCGATCATCTCCTCGTTGGTCGCGTTTTCGGTCTTCACGACGCTGACCGGAGAGAAGCAGGTTTTCGATACGCCAGAATTTACTTTCAAGGCATGGGAACTGGCTCCTTACGCTTTGCTTGGAGTCGTCTGCGCGATCGTCGGCATTCTATACGTCACCGTTTTTTACGGCGCGCGCGATTACATTTTTAAGAAAATTCCGATTCGCCCCCATTTTATTCCCATGATCGGCGGATTGTTTTTGGGGCTGCTGGCTCTGGCTCGCCCGGAGGTGTTGTCGGGTGGCTACGGGTGGATCGAAAAAGCCTTGAACGGTCATCTCACTATTCAGCTCATGCTCACCCTGGTCTTTGCCAAACTGATCGCCACTTCCTTCACCATCTCTTCAGGAGGAAGCGGCGGCGTGTTCGGTCCTTCCCTTTTTATCGGGGCGATGCTCGGTGGATCGTTCGGCAATCTCTTCAATGACTACTTTCCACACTGGCAAATCGATCCCTGTTCATTCGCGTTGGTGGGAATGGTGGCGTTCTTTTCCGGGATCGCCAAGGTTCCCGTCGCCAGCCTGCTGATGGTGGCGGAAATGTCGCAATCGTACACGCTGCTGGTCCCCATGATGCTGGTTTCGTCTCTAACGTATTTGCTGACCGTCCGCTGGTCACTCTACGAAGAGCAGGTCTACGCGAAATCCGATTCTCCCGCTCATTTCGGCGAATATCGAACCGATGTGCTCGCCGGTCTCCTCGTGCGCGAGATCAAGATCAAAAGCCGTGAAGTCACCATCCCGTTTAACATGCCGTTGCGTCGGATTCTCCCCATGATCCTGGAATCGCTGCAGAATGTTTTTCCCGTCAAGGGAGAGGATGGGAAAATCGTCGGCATTTTCTCTCTTGACGATCTACGCACCATTCTCCTTGAAGAACAGATGATGGATCTGATCCTAGCTATCGATATCGCCGATCACGATTTCGAGTACGCCACCCCGGACGAAGACCTCCACAGCGTCTTGCGAAAATTGACGGAATTGGTCACCGATGAGATCCCCATCCTGAACCCCGAAACCAAAGACTTCCTGGGAACCGTCAAACGGCGCGACATCCTCCATCTCTACAGCAAAAAACTATACGAAATCGAAAAGAAAACCCATCGATAGGCGTCTTCGTCCCATATCAGTAAAATGGATCGCAGAACGATCACAAATAGATAAGGGTTTTTGTGTCGCTTGCCGACATGAAAACCCTATTGGA
>CAZSIZ010000178.1:0-12422 GCA_964606645.1 uncultured bacterium | reverse complement strand
GAAGGCGTGAAATATAGCGGCCCGGACAGTTACCACGCCAAACCCTACCCCTGTCCCCGGCAGTGCGCGCGAATTCGACTCGGTCAGGCCAGCAAGGAAGAAAGCGGAGCGGGATCGAAGACGCAGGGCCGGATCGATTTGCGCCGGGCTGCCGCAACGGTGACCGGTCCCGAAAAAAACACGCCCCTCGTAACCCTTCGCGCTCTGGCTCAGAAAAACGTTTTTCTGATTGAGTTCCAAGGGCCGATTGAATTGCTGCCCGTTGAGTCGAAGGATATTCCAGTGGCGGAAACAGGCACACGGGATGGCATCTTGTGGCTGAAGCAGGAAATTCCAGGTGACCTCGATTGGCCGGGAATGGAATTCGCCGTCGCGGTGGCCTCGAAGGGAACAATGAAAGCCGTCTCCATCGTCACGTCGCTGGAATCGGACAACGCGGTCGATGACGCGATTACTTTGGCCAAGGAAACACTCCGAAGCGATTCGAAAACACTGATCGAAACGCATGAATCCGAGTGGCGGCAGTTCTGGTCGAAGAGCGGGATCGAAATGGACGACCGGGCGCTTCAACGCAACTGGTACCGTTCGCTCTATTTTCTCCGGTGCGTCAGCAAGAAGGGCGTTCAAGCGGCGGGCCTCTTCGCGGGGCTGGTTAACGACACGCCCGCCTGGCACGGTGACTATCACACCAACTACAACTTGCAACAAACCTTCTGGAGCGCCTATTCGAGCAATCATTGCGAACTGGCCGAACCGTACGACCGTCTGATGGCCGACTATCTGCCGCGCGCGAAGTGGCTCTGCAAGCAAGTCTATTCGATGGAGGGCGCGTTTTATCCCCACGTGATTTTCGCTTACGAACCGTCCGATCCAGCCGCGTGCAAAAATCCAAATGGACGTCAGTACATTCATCATACCTGGGGCATGACGGTCGGTGTCAACGGATTCAGTGTCCAACCGCTGTGGTGGCGGTACAAATACGATCCCGATCCCAAGCGTCTGGAAAAGATCGTCTATCCCGCCATACGGGCGACGGCGCTTTTCTATGTCGAATTCATCGAAGACTGTGAAGGTGAAGCCACCGTTCGCTTCGGCCCGTCCGTCTCACCCGAACATTGGGGCTGGACTAAGCATCTCGACCGTAACTACAACTGCACGTTCGATATCGCCTTGGCGCGCTATACCTTGAACGCGGCGATCGAAGCGGCCCGAATCCTGAAATGCGATGAAGCGCTCTCGAAACGGATCGATGACGCCTTGCGCCGTCTGCCTCCCTATCCGCTTTACGGCGAATCCGATCCTATCGTTGTCGATGTCGAAGGCGCGCCGCCGATCACGTATAACATCTCCGTTCCCGCCACGCCAGTCTTTCCCGGCGATGTCGTCACGTGGTGGTCGCCGGATAAAGAGAAAGAACTTTTCGTTCGCACCATCGACCAACTGAAATGGAACGGCAACAATTCCGCCGTGATGATGGCCATCTCCCGCGCGCGTCTCAGTATGTCCGGTACACAGGACTGGCTGCGAACGGAAATCGTCGAACGCACCCGCCCCAACGCCACGATGACGCTGAACCGGATCGAGCCGCATCACGGATTCAACGATTACGGCCACTACACCGAACAGTTTGGAACCGCGATGGCCGTGTCGGAATTGATCCTGCAAAGTGTGGGAGATATTCTGCGGGTTTTCCCGGCGGTGAACGAAGGCTGCCGAGTGCGTTTTGCCAATCTGCGAACTCAGGGAGGTTTTCTCGTCAGCGGGGAAGGGAAGGGGAACGAGGTCGAACGATTAAGCGTACACTGTCCGTACGGCGGCACACTGCGGCTGCTAAGCCCCTGGGAAAAAACGGCGGCAGCCCGCGACGGAGAGAGATCGTTTCGGAATGTTCAACCGGCTCGCGATGGGATTATTCGCCTTGAAACCGAGGCGGGGGAGACGTGGAAATTCCGCCAGGGATAATACGATTTCCCAAGCGCGAAAAACGGATGGTCTTCGTGGGGAATATTATTTCTTCTCGGATTCAGTCTTCTGAATATCCGCAAGCGCTTTTTTCCCCGCCAATCGAACGGGGGAATCGTCGGGATATTTGTCGATCGTTTCTTTGATGACTGAAATCGCGGTGACATTTCCGACGTTGCCGATTGCCCTGAGCACGGATTCGATCTCCATCACGTCACTGCTCGTTTTCAACCGGTCCAGCAGGCTCGGTAGCGCGATGTTGCCCATGTTGCCTAATCCCAGCGCGGCGTTACGTTTCACTTCCCAACTGGGATTTTTCAGACAGTCCATGAGTGGGTCCAGATTTTTCGCTTCCGGCGAACGGGCGAGCACCCGGACGGCCTCGGCCTGCACTTGAGGAGCCGGATCGTCGAGCGCCTTGCGTGCCGCTTCGACAACTTGCGGATCGGCGGGTGACAGATCGTCGGCCGCCCGCAGCGCCTCGGCGCGAATGGTGATGTTTCCATCGATCGAAACGGTTTGGAGCAAGGCTGGTACGGCTCTCGCGTTCCCGCCATTGGCCAGAACGCGCACGGCCCGTTGTCTGACGTTTTCGGAATCGTCGTCCATCTGTTCCACGAGCAAATCCACATCCGGAGCCAGGCGCAGTTCACGTAAAACCCCCAGCGCCCCGCAACGCTGCCAGCAGGAACAACCGATTTCGGCCAACGAAGCGAGAGCGGCTTTCTGGATCTCCGGCTCTTCGTGGGCGGCCAGGCGTTTCAGCAGATGAACCGCGCGGTGATCGGATAACGCCCCTAAGGCTTTGATCGTCCGCAGGCGAATCCCGGTTGTGGCGCCATGTTCCGCTTGTTTGAGCAAATCGTCCACTAACGGCATCCGGACGTTGCGGATGACGCTGAGAACGGCTTCAACCGCCTCGCTGCCATAAGTGACAAGCCCCCGAATCGCGGCACGCCGAACGATGAAGTAGGTGCTTCCCAGGCAGTTGACGAAATAGGGGATGGACGAGGGATTCATGATTTCGGCAAGCGTTTGGAGCACGTTCTTTTTAATCGTTTTTCTTGACGAATAGCGAAGCGTTTCATGAAGGTGTTCGAGCGCCGGTATGCCGATACGGGCAATGGCAGCGATCGCGCCCTGCTGAACGGCTGGGGAGAAATCCCCAAACTTGTTCGCGATGGCTTGGATACAGCTTGTGTCGGCGAGTTTCCCCAACGCTTCGATGGCGCTCACGCGGATGGCTTTGTCCGGATCGTCAAGCAAGCCGATCAGCATCGGAGTGAATTCCTTGTCTTTCAGCTCGCCGATGACATAGATCATTGCGGTTTGAATGGACTTCCCGCCCATCCGGACGATATCGTGCAGCATGGGTTTGATCTTCGGTCCCATCTGGACGAACGCACCGATGAGGATTTCCCGCAATTCCTGGTTATCGGTCGTCAGCAGTGACACCATTCGCTGGATCCCTTCCAGCGATCCGTCCGCCACCACCGCTTCGAGCTGCTTGCGAAGTGCCCGCTGCGCTTCGTTGCGCACGATCCATTCGTCGTCGTTCAGCCGTTCGGCGACTTCGTTGACGGCGTAGGATTTGCCGATTTTGGCGATGGACTGCAAGGTGGCCCACCGGATGCGCGGATCGGAATGATTGAGGTAGCGCGGGCGTAGAATCCGCTCCACCGCCTGTTCGTCTCCCACGTTTCCCAGCGCGACGACCACCGCTTGCAGCACGTCGTCGTCGGGATCGTTCAGCGCGTTGAGCAGCGTGTCTTGAACACGGCTTTCCCGGCTGTGTCCGAGCGACAAAGCTGCTTCACGCCGTTCGTTCCAGTAGGGCGATGATTGAAGTTGAGTAATCGATTGATCCAGAGTTTTCATGTCTGTTTGTCCGCTCCAACGGGTTACGCGCGTTCGATAAACCCGTGACACCCGCTTTCGCCTTTCATGGTAACGACTTCGTACGTGCAAGAAATATCCGTGAGGATTTTCACCGCTGCCGCGAAGCAGCCGATACGCGCACAGGTGAGATCGCGGTGCGAAAACCCTTGATTGATCGAATCCCGGCAACTGCTTTCGTAAGGACAGACCAGGATATCGATCTCGACTTTATTGGGATTGATTTCGTCGATCTTGAAATTGCTCGCATCGACGAACAATCCGCCCCGTACGCCGATGTCGATATACTCTTCGACCGCCTCGCGGATGGTTTTGCATTTTTTAACGTCGAATCCGTATTCGTCCTGAAGGATGCGCAGCCAGATACCGGTTGCGTGTTCGTAGGCGCGCGAACAGAACGGTTTGGGATACGTTCCGTGAAAATCGCGGGCGGTTTCTTCCATGGCGTTGAGCCAGACCCGCGCGAGAATCCAACCACTTCGTTCTTTATTGAGAGTCTTCACATTTCTCTCCTTTAACTGATTTGCCGTTTTGTCTTTGCTTATTCAGCCAATTCCGCCTTCGTCGCATCCGACACCGAGTCCAGCCCCAGCGATTTCAACTCGCGGTTGACGGTATCGACTGAAATGCGTTTACCGGTGTTTTCCTGGAATAACGCCGCCAATTCAAACGTGTTGAGCTGAGGATTGCGGCTCCATATAGCAAGTAATTTTGCTTTGTCGTCAGGTGTCAGGTTCACCAATTCGTCATCCCCGGCTTTCAGGGAACTCATGGTTTCATTCAGGATCGCCGTGTCCCGTGCGATGGCGAGTTCCTCATTGGTTGGGACGATAAGCACTTTGACCTTGCCGGTGCTGATAGTTTCTTCATTCTTTTCGTTTTTATCCAGATCGATCGTGATTTTAATGGAACCCAAATCTTCGAGAATCAACCGCCGGATCGTGCGTGAGTTTTCCCCGATGCCGCCGGTAAAAATGACGGCGTCGAGCCGCCCCAGCGCCGCCGCATACGCGCCGATGTATTTGCGGATACGGTAGGCGAACATTTCCAGGGCGGTGCGGTGTCTTTCGCTTCCGGCGTTCGCTTCTTCTTCGATCTCACGCATGTCGTTCGAGGTTTCCGTCAGACCGATCATCCCGCTGAATTTGTTCATCAGTGTGTCGATCTGTTTGGTGTCGAGATTTTCCGCCTTCATCAGGTAGGGAATAATCGCCGGATCGATATCGCCGCAGCGGGTTCCCATAATCAAGCCTTCCAGAGGCGTGAATCCCATGGACGTGTCGATGGAGACGCCCTCTTTAACGGCGCTGATGCTCGCCCCGTTGCCCAGGTGACAGGTGATTATGCAGAGTTTGTCCAGCGGTTTGCCGATGATCTCGGCGGCCCGTTGAGCCACGAAACGGTGAGAGGTGCCGTGGAAGCCGTATTTGCGGATACCGCGCTTTTCGTATAGCGCGTAGGGCAGTCCGTAGAGGTAGGCTTTTGCCGGCATGTTCTGGTGAAACGCCGTATCGAACACAGCCACCTGAAAGACGGATGGCAATTGTTTCTTAACTGCTTCGATCCCTTTTAAGTTGTGGGGATTGTGCAGTGGGGCGAACTGGCAGCATCGCTCGATTTCCTTGAGCACGGTGTTGGTGATGACAACCGATTCCGAGAAAGATTGCCCGCCGTGGACCACCCGGTGACCTACCGCGCCGATTTCGGACAGGGACGAGATCACGCCTTGTTCAGGATGGGCGATGATCGACAACACCAGACCGACCGCCTCCACATGATCGACGATCTCGCGGACCTCTCGAAAATCGTTCTTTCCCTCCGCGCGGAACGAAAGCACACCGGATGACGATCCGATTTTTTCAACCTGCCCGCGTAACAAAGCCGCTTCGGTATCGGTTTCGATCAACTGAAATTTCACCGAGGAACTGCCGCAGTTGAGTACTAGAACTTTCATCGTGTTTTATCCTTTTTAAACAGTCGAACTCGATTATACGCTGGTTCCGATGGGTTAAGCCGAACGCTTCTTCGCAGCCATCGCCTGAACGGCGGTGATGGCGATCGAGGTGTAGATATCTTTGGCGCTGCAACCCCGGGACAAATCGTTGACCGGCAGGGCCAATCCCTGAAGCAACGGCCCGTAGGCTTCGGCGTTCGCCAGGCGCTCGGTCAGTTTGTAGGCGATGTTTCCGGCGTTGAGATCCGGGAAGATCAGGGTGTTGGCTTTCCCGGCGACGGTGCTTTCGGGGCATTTACGTTTGCCGATGGCGTCGATGAGAGCGGCGTCGGCTTGTAATTCGCCATCCACTTTGAGGTCCGGCTGTCTCTCTTTGACGAGTTTGGTCGCGTTCTTGACTTTATCGACGAGAGGATGATCGGCGCTTCCGGCGGTGGAGAAAGAGAGCATCGCCACGACCGGCTCGACTCCAACCAGGGCTTCCATCGATTGCGCGGTGGAGATGGCGATATCGGCGAGTTGTGCCTCATTGGGATCGGGCACGACTCCGCAGTCGCCGTACATGATCGTTCCGCTGTCGCCGTAGGTGCAGTTGGGAACGATCATCATGAAACAGGAAGAGACCGTTTTGATACCCGGCTGGATTCCGACGAGTTGAATCGCGGCGCGAATGACGTTGCCGGTTGCGTTCACCGCTCCGGCGACCATGCCGTCGGCTTCACCCGCGCTGACCATTTTGGCTCCGAAGAAAAGAGGATCACTCAGGATTTCCGCCGCTTTTTCTTCGGTCATGCCTTTGTGTTTCCGTTTCTCGGTGAATTCAGCGATCCATTCATCTTTCTTCGGGTGACTGGCCAGATCGACGATGGTGATTCCGCCGAGATCGACACCTGCTTTCTGAGCGGCAGCATCGATTTCAGACGGGTTGCCGATCAGCAGCACATTGGCGGTCTTTTCGTCCGTGGCTTGCCGGGCGGCTTCCAGCATTCGCGAATCGGTGGCTTCGGGAAGCGCGATTCGTAACGGATTCCCTTTGGCTTCATTGAAAATACGTTCGAGTGGGTGCATGATTCTCCTAGGGCCTTCTTTCTGTTATTTTTTCTTTTTGTTTGCGAAGTTGCTTATCAATTTTGTTGACGGCTTTATCAACACACGCATGGACGGATTCATCCTTTTCCTGAGTATGGATGGTTTTGTGCATGGCGTGCAGAGTGATTTCAACGATCTGATGGTTTCCTTCTCGTTCCAGAACGACGTGAACCTCGCTGTCGCTGCCGTGGGAGTGTTTATTCAGTTTTTCTAGTTTCGTTTCAATATAGTCGCGCAGTTGATCCGAAACGCCATGTCCACGGCCTGTAATATCGATTTTCATAATCGTTTCCTCCCCGTTTCCCCAAAGCGTAATATCAGAATAAGCATTCGACGGACGATTCGGCGAAGAACGTTCTTTGCACGGATCGATTTCTCCCATGCCATGCCGGACGAGGACTATTCTAAGGTGGTTTGTGACGCGTTACGATCCATCGTTCAGATCGCCGTAATGGGTCCGGAATCTTCTAAATTTTCTATGTATAGATTTATAGTATTCCCAATAAATTTGATTTATGAAGGAGTATCAATTCATTCCCATCAAAAAGATGGAAGAGCATTAACCGGATTCATGAGTATGAGCGGAAATCATCTCTATTTTGGCGGCAATCTATGAAAAATAAAGCCCCGGTGTTGGAAACAAAATTGATTTCTCTGACGGTTCAGTAAGAAATTAGCCCTTGCAGACGAAACGGCAAGATATTTGTATTTATAAAGTAATCTTTATATTATATCTTGTGGTTACTGAAAGTGTTTTCGAGTTTTTGCCGTTTCGTTTTATCATGCTTTGAAGCGGATTTCCCATTCCGAATATCGAGACCTGAAGACCTGCGAAGAGTGGATATTCAACCGAACGGAATACGATCGATGAGAGAAATTTTATTTTTCAATGAGAAATACGAACGTTTTTTGAAAAAAAATCGAATCACTCATCGGATTTTAACGAATAATAATCCAAGTTGTCGTCAAGAAATATTACAGTGATGTAAAATTCTGCCGATAATACCAGAGGTTTCTGTCATCCCAATCCTTGATTTCAAGGAGGGATTACCGTCGGGAAAAAATTGTGCACAATTGAATTTATGTATTGACAAAGGCCAGAAAATATTCTAATTTAAGGGGCTTTTATTTAATGTTATTTTCATGCTGCCGTCCGAATATTGTTTGGAAGGTTTGTTCCATAGGGTGTTGTGAGGGAATTCCCAGAAAGGCGTGATGATGAATGAAACGTCATCAAGGGAATATCCTGGAACAACCGTCAAGACGTGAAATCGTCCAGTATTTCGCGTGGAAGTTGAGATGCTCGCTAAAAAAGGTAATCCCAGAGGCTTGGGTTGATTACCTATTTTCGTGGGATCGAAATATCCCTCGGGGGAGAATACACCGAATGCTGACAGCAGCGCTCATTGCTTTCCGGTTTCTGCTCTCTGCGTGGAAAGTATTCCCAAGACGGTTGAGCCATATTCCAAGTCTGCCGCTTTTCGCGTGTTTCGGCACCGCGATCGGCTTTGTGATCGTATTTAACTGCGCGTATTGGCCCGACCCCAATATTTCTTTGGCGGTTGATGGGCTGATCCTTAACCGTGTAGAAGCCGGTTCTGAACTCGCTTGGGCGCAGGATACGGAAACGATCGCCCCGGAAGGGGAGATTCCGCCCGAGCTGTATCCCATTAGCGTATTGGAATCGCAGCCGTTTTTTATTGCAAGCGGTTCTTTGCCGCTCGATGTCTGGAACCAAAGCGTCGAAACACCGCGTTCCCTGAAACCCCCTCCCAAAAAGAAGACGTTCCCTGCCAAAGTAAAAACGAAGAAACCATCGCCGCCGGGAGTCGATGGGATCTACCACGTGGTTCAGCGTAACGAAAACTTATGGAACATCGCGCAGGCTTATGGGGTCAGCCATTCGAAAGTCGTGGCTTACAATCAATCGATCGATCCCCAGAAGATGATCCCCAATAAAGATAGAGTCTTTATCCCGCACGCGAAGAAAACGATTGCCCTTGCCAGAAGCACCCATTCCATGATTAAGCCGCTGCCCTCCCGCTTGACATGGATTAAATCCGGTTATGGATACCGCAAGCATCCTATCGGCGGTGCCGTTCGCTTCCATCACGGTGTCGATATGCCTGCATCACTGAATACACCGATCTACTCGGTCTTGGATGGAACCGTCGTTTCAGTGAATAACAACACCCGAAGTGTGAAGGGTCGATACGTCGTGATCTCGCACGCGAACGGATTGAAAACCGTTTACGGGCATTGCAATCGAATCTACGTCAAACGGGGACAGCGGGTTAAACAAGGCAGCAAGATAGCCGCCGTCGGCCGTACGGGCCGTTCGACCGGCTACCACCTTCACTTCGAAGTCCACAAGAATGGCCGCTATCAAAATCCTGAACGCTATCTACCGAAAGTTCGTCATACCCGCCCCCACAGCCTCGTCAGAGCAAAGAAATAATCAAACGCTTCCTAAAATCGTAAAAACCAATCCAACTTGAAATCGACAACACAACAGTCCGAATAATATCCGGCCTGTTTCCAAGTTATGTATGATTGTAAGAGACCCTAAACCCTAGACCCTGAATCCTGTCTTGATAAGCTTCTCTTATGAGCGATCCCGTAACCGATTACTACAATGAGAATCCGGAGAATGAATGGAACCGGCTCTTCGCAACGCCCTACCGGCAGGTCGAATTCGAAGTGGTCCAGCATTTTTTAAGCAAGTACCTGCCGGACACGGGGCGGGTCTTGGATGTGGGAGGCGGTCCGGGGCGGTATACGATTGCATTGGCGCGGCGGGGCTATCGGGTAACGCTGGCCGATCTCTCAGAGAAGAATATCGAATTCGCGAGAAAAAAAATCGAAGCGGCGGGAACCATGTCGATGGTGGAAGACTGCCTGATCGCCGACGCGCGCGATCTGAGCGTGTTCGATAACAAGACGTTCGACGCAGTCCTCTGTATGGGGCCGCTCTATCACTTCACGGAATTGGACAATCGTCTACAGTGTCTCCGGGAATGTGCGCGAGTGATGAAAACCGAGGCTCCCTTATTCATCACCGTGCTTCCACGCTGTACGTATATCCGGGATGCGCTTCGTTCGGGAGCGTTCGAAGACTTGATTCCAGACGGATTGCCCGCGTTGGAAGAAATTTTCGCACAGGGCACTTCATCGTTCTCGAAAATCCCGAATACGTATTTCTGTCAACCGGATGAGGTGGAAACCTGGTTGAACGAAACAGGCTTCGGTCTTCTGGAACTAGCGTCGTCCCATGGATTCGCCGCATTCATGGACGAGAAAGTGAATCAACTCGCCAAAAACGCTGGAACGTGGAACGCGCTGATTAAATTAATTCTTGCATCCTGCACGGACCCGGCATCGTTTTCCGCCGCCGAACACCTCATCGGTGTGGCACGGAAACACGCCGTACAATCATAGCCGGACCGATTGATGAGGATTGAAGACATGATCTCGATTAAAGACATCGAAAACGCTTATGGAAACATCAAGGATCGAATCTATCATTCACCTTGTATGCTGTCGAATACGCTCAGCAAGATGACGGGCAGCAAGGTGTTTCTGAAATTGGAAAACCTCCAGTTTACCGCCTCCTTCAAGGAACGGGGTGCGTTGAACAAACTGCTGAGCCTCTCCGAAGCGGAGCGGGCCAGCGGTGTGATCGCCGCCAGCGCCGGGAACCACGCGCAGGGAGTCGCCTACCATTCGGCCCACATGGGAATTCGTTCCACCATCGTAATGCCGGAAGGGACGCCGTTGAACAAAGTCGCATCCACCCGGCGCGATGGGGCCGACGTGATTCTCTACGGCAAAACCTACGACGACGCCTACGAAGAAGCCATCTTCAAACAGCAGAAGGAAGGCCTTCAATTCATCCATCCTTTCGACGACGAAAAGGTGATGGCCGGTCAGGGAACGATCGGCCTTGAAATCGGCGAAGACGGGATCGATCCTGAAGCGGTGCTGGTCCCGATCGGCGGTGGCGGTTTGATCGCGGGTTTGGCCGTGGCGATCAAAGAGCGCTACCCCTCATGCAAAATCTACGGGATCGAAGCCAAGGCCGCCCCGTCCATGAAAGTGTCGCTGGAAGCGGGGCGGATCATCCCGCTCAAATCCTCTCCCACCCTCGCGGACGGTATCGCAGTGAAAAGCGCCGGGCATCTCACGTTTCCCGTCGTTCAAAAATACGTGGACGATGTGATTCTCGTCGATGAGGAAGAGATCGCCGCGGCGATCTTGACGATGCTTGAGATCGAGAAAACATTGGTCGAGGGGGCGGCAGCCACCACGTTGGCCGCGCTCGCCTATCACGATCTGCCGCTTCAGGACAAGCGCACCATTCTGATCGTGTCCGGCGGCAATATCGACGTGAACCTGCTCTCGAAGATTATCGAGCGGGGGCTGATTAAAGACGGGCGCATGGCCCGGCTGCGGGTGGAGTTGCAGGACAAGCCCGGTCAACTGGCCATCGTGTCGGCCTGTGTGGCCAAGCACCGCGCCAACGTGATGGAGGTCTATCACAACCGCTCATTCATGAACGCCCCCATGGGAAAAACCTTCCTCGATATCACCTTGGAGACTCGCGGCACCGATCACCTCCAGGAAATCACCGACGCCCTGAAGGAAGAAGGATACACGGTTCAGATTCTGTAACAGGTCAGCCATAAGAAGTGAAAAGATAAAAGCGTACTTGATACAAAAATTCCCTCATCCTAATCCGGAGCAGCCGGAACCACAACTTTTATAACCGTTTTGCGATCAATTCCGTTTAGGGCAAATGTCCGGTGAAGGTTAGGAAAGAGGAATTTGTATTATCGATACGTTTCAAGGAGGCGATGAAGAAATGAGAAGATCCGGTTTTACTTTGATCGAATTATTAATCGTGGTCGCCATTATCGGGATTCTCGCAGCCATTGCGGTTCCCAATTTTCTGAACGCTCAGATCCGAGCCAGCATCGCGCGTGTCAAAGGTGACTTTCGCGCGATCGATACCGCGATGCAGATGTACAGGATGGATAATAACGATTATCCACCCGATCCGGTTGGGCCGAATGTGGAGGATATATCCTACCACGTTCTCACGACACCGGTTGCCTATGTCTCGAGCACAGAAATCTTCCGCGATCATTTTACTTCAAAGTCCGGACGCAGCGACCAATCGGGCAATATCCGTAACTTTTATGATTATGGTTACCGGGATTATTTCATGGATTACGGTGTTGGATACGTGGTGGTGAGTTTCGGTCCCGACCGGGGATTGAACATGCCCTGGAATGTGGAGACTTTGGATACGCTGGGAACCAATGATGGACACCGGTCGTTTTTCCTGTATGAATCCACCAATGGGCTGGTCTCCAGCGGGGATATCATTTTAACGGCGATAAAAATTCATAACAATTGAGCCTGTCATACCAGTCATCGACACGGGAATTCCAGTCAGTAAGGTTGACTCTATAATGTACCCCAAAATTCGGACAGTGATTTAAGGTGGGAAACCTCGAAG
>CAZSIZ010000177.1:0-12486 GCA_964606645.1 uncultured bacterium | reverse complement strand
ACGATTTAGCACGTGTTTTTCTATCCCTTCTATGCACAGATTCTTGTGAGGAACCCAAAAACAAATCCTTGAATAATTCATTGATATTAATTGGATGCAGCCAAGTTGGGTGGGTTAAATGAACGGAAGGGGAACGAATTTGTGTGCCCCTTCCTGATAGGTGAGCGATGTTATCGATGCGTTGAGTTAATCCACAATCAGTTCCTTCCCACCCGTTTCCGCGCGGGTTTCCGTATCGTAATAGAGGTAAGCCGAACTGGACCCGCTATCCGCTTTCACCGGGAAGAGCGCTTTGACCTGATAGGTGAAATCGAAATCCTCTCCACTGATTAACTTGTCGATATAGAAAACGGTCTTGCGTCCGGCCTGTTCGATCCGTTTGATTAATTTCATTTCGCGAACCGCCTCCAGCGACTCCGAAACCACGGCAAACCCGGTCGGCACGGAAACGTCGACGATCGCCATGCCGGTCTCTTTTTCGATGCCCGCATAATGAACCGAGACATTCACATCCACGATATCGTCCACGTTGACATGCTCGGACGAATAATCGACTTGAATCAGCATGTTTTCGCCGACCGGTTCAAGGAAGGCGGGAACGTTGAACGCATGTGCCACCTGATACAGCACCGTGCCCGAACCCGTAATCTTGAGCGTGACTTGCTTCGCCGGTTCGAGTTCCAGGGATTGGAGCACGTCGAAATTTTCCTGCGTCATCGCGAATGAATGAACGATTTCACCTTCAACGATCACATCGACGACCGCGTCCAGATCGCGGCTCTGTTTGATGGCGGCGGCGGTCAGGGCCTTGAACGCGACGACGGTGTCCTGGGTGCTGCCATAACCGCCTAGGCTGTTCCGCTGAGACGTCAGCCACTGAAGCGCGGCCTGGGTTTCGATACGATTGTTCGCCGCGAGCGTCAGAATCGCGTAAGACGTCGCTTCGATGGGATGCGGTTCCCAGTGCATCCCGCTCGAATCCGCGATGGCTTTCTCCAGCAGCAGATCGATGGCTTGACCGGCGGACGGACGCCCGGCCTGGGTCAGCGCGTGAGCAATCAGCGAGAGCATGTAGGAATCAACCCGCTCGTCGCTCAGGTTGTTTTCGAGATAAGTTAGCGCTTTGTCCAATCCAGCCGCATCACTGCCACCGTACTCAAGCAGCGCGTTGACGACAAACGCCGTCAATCCGAGATTGCCGTTGAGACCCCCGGCCATCTCCTTGTGAATCAGTAAGCCCACGGGTTCCCAGGAACCGTCGTCTTTCTGGTGGCCGGTGATCCAGGCCGCCGCTTCCGAAAGCACTGTTTCGTCAATCGTGCGCACTTCGCGGGCGCTGCTGAACGTGTTAAGGACAAACGCCGTCAGCCACAGGCTCCCGGTATCGTCGCTTTCGCCGAATGCGGAGAACGAGCCGTCGTTATGACGGAAGGTCAGCTCGCGCTGGTAACCGGTCGTGATGAAATGTTCGGCCTTGGCCCGAATAGCGGGAGCGAGTTGTCCGCTCGCTTTCAGGTAGCGCAGAATTTCAATATCAGGCGCGAGGAAGATCATGTTCTGCTCGCCGCAGCCGTAGGGCATCCCTAACAGGTCTTCCATCCCGTCGAGCGATTGGCCAAGAAAACTGGCGGTCACGGCCACACGCAGCTTTTCCGAATCGGGAATGACGATTTCCTCGAATATCGTGTCTTCGGGATAACGAAGTACCGGCATGGGAACGTTGAGATCGACCGTCGTTTCTTCGTTGTCTTTCAAGGTTCCGTTGTGAATGATTTCACGGCGCAGACCTTCCGGTTCGACACGCAAATCTTTTCGGATGGCGTCGGCGCGTTTCGTCGATTGCGCGACCAGCGAGATCGGAAGAATACCCACTTTGTCCGGTTGCAGTGTGAACGAAGCCGATCCGGCGCTGTTGCCGGGAATGGTGATTTCCTGGACGGCTTCATCCTGCAATCCCAAGCCTTCCGAATCTTCCAGCGTGATAAGGATCGTCTGTTCTTCGTCGAGATAGTTGAAGACTCGGACGCGCATGGGGAAGCGGTCGCCACGAATCACGGCGTAAGGTAAATCGGGTTCGACGAAGAAATCCTGGAAGACACGCAGCGAACTCTCGGCGATTCCCAGCCCGCCCGATGAGGTCGAGACGGCACGCAGTTTCCAGTTGGTGATGCTGTCGGGAGCAGTCAGATCGAGCGTGGCGTCACCACCCATATCCGTCTGCAAGTCCGGCAGCCATAGCCAGGTTTCCGGGAAAAAGGTTCGCACCCGGTCCGGTTCCTGATACTCACCCCCTCTTCCTCCAGCACCGGCCACTGCGTCATTAAATGCTTCTTCCATCACAGGCACTAACATCGGCGGCATATTTTTTTGCAGACGGGGATTATTCCACAAAAGCCAGGGGTCCAGGCTTTTCGCTTCCGGCGCGTTCAGCCCTTTGGATGCGATGACTTGAAGGTTGTTTTCACGCAGGATATCCACGGTTCCCTTGCCGCCGTAGATCGGTTGAGGATCCCAGGGATTCTGCGGTCCTTCGTGAATTTCGATTTGAGGTTCCATGAAGAGGCGTTCCAGCTCGGCAAACACGTTTCGCAGATTCAGGCGTCCCTTAGCAAGCGCGAAGACCGATTCGTCCACAATCGCGAGTCCGACCATGCTTTTTCCCGCATCGCTGTGAATGGAGAGCGCCACCGGATCGCCCGGCTCGACCTCTTCCGCGCTGAAACTCACATCCAATCCCGCTGGGGCCGTCAATTCCACATCGAACGGCAGAACGTCGGCGGAAATTTCGTTGTTGGGCTGAATCATATAAGCGACGAGGCGCGCGCTCGGACTCATCTCCGGTGTCACCGCAAAACGAATTTCGTTCGAGTCGACAGCTTTGGAAAACAGCGTCCGCCCGTTGGCATAGACATCGACGTAAACCGTGCCGGGATTGGTCGCGTACAGATCGAACACGGCTTCGCTGCCAACGGGAAGGATTCCTTCGCTGCGCTGCCGCAGATGAATGAAATTCGCGCCGGGCGAATAGACCGCGTATTGGATCAGCGATTCCTCTCCGGTTTTGCCGTCTACTTTCGATTTAGCGGTAATCACGGCCATAATCGATTTTGCAGGCACGTCGTAATTCAAAAGCGCGATTCCGTTTTCCGTGGTGACCGTTTCGTTCAACAAGCCGAGATCGGAACCGTCCTCGGCAACAAAATTCATTTCGATGGACACTTCCGCCGATATCGCTTTTCCTCCCGGCGTTTCGGACACGATCAGCAGTTCTTGATTGAGTCCCGGTTTAATCACCGGCGATTCGGGAATCAGCCGAAGCGCGACCCCCGCATCGACGATGCGCACGATCTGATCCGACGATTCTTCGTGCCCGGTCTCATCGGTCACGGTCACTTTGATCTGAAGGGTTCCATCGCCCTCGGCCCCCGGTGTTCCCGCGACGTACTGAACCGGCTCCAGATCGAGCGCGAACCGGCCGTCTTCCAGGTTGCCGTCCGCCGTCGCGTAGGTTTCCCATGCGCCGACATAGCGCAGGGCCTCGACGTGTATCGTGCCGCCGACCGGTTTGCCGAAGAAATAACGGTTTTCGATCGATCCCGTGATCCGTTCGTCCACCAGGAACCAATCCTTATCGAGATTCAAGTTCACTTCAAACGCGGGCAGCACGTATCGGTCTACCTCGACATCCAATTCCGTCTGGATATCACTGCCGGACTGCGCCTGGATTTTCCACATCCCGAAATTGAGTTCGTTGGCAAGCGGCAACTCGAACGAAGCCACGCCAAAAAATCGGTTGGGAATCAGCGTTTCTTTGTGGATTTTGATCCCCTTGGCGTCGGAAATTGAAAGTTCGACCTCGCCTTGAAGCGGTGCGAGCGAATTATTGAGCAGCAGCACCCGGCCCTGAATTTTCTGTCCGGGTTTATAGATAGGCTTGTCCGTTTCGATCAGCAGCACGCCCCCGTTCGCAACGGCGGTCTGCCCGCTCAGGATCGTTTGGTCGGATGTTTTCACTTCCACGTTCCACGTGCCCGCTTCCAAATTGGGAACCGTGAACGTTTTCGCAGAAAAGCCTTTCGTGTCCGTCACCCCCTCTTCCAGCGTTACAGTCTCTTCACCGCTTACGAGAGAGACCGAAAACGGGATTGATACAGGCTGACGGCCGTTCAGATCGAAGGATGTGATGGAGAAGGAACTCTCACTGCCGCTGAATAATTTCTGGGGCATCACCACCGCCGCCGCGAGCGATTCGGGAACACCGGCGGGCGGCAAATCTTTCATGCCAAGGATCGCGTCCGGAGTATACGTCTCAACCCGGAGATTATCGATCGCAATTTCGGACGCCTCCTGCCCCCCCCCGTTCTGCGCGTAAACCAAGAGGGGATCTAAGCCAAGAATTTGTTTAGTCGTACTTAAAAACAGGCCTCCACCAATGAAAAGCCGTGTCGATTCGGGATACATAGGTATATTCCGGTTATCGATGAACAGTCCTGTACTTTGAGATAAAAAGTTAGCGATCACCGCCGTCGTCCCATCTTCACCCGATAGTCTGGATGCATCCATGGACAAGTATTTCGTATGTGAACTATCAAGATTGTAGGATTGACTAGACAATTGTACTTTTGCTTCGATGTTGGCCGCTGCGCCGTTGCCAGGCGCCGATAATACCAGATAGCCCGCTTCGGCCTCGTATAGAACCTGGCCTTGGTTGTTATTGACGTTTACCCTGAGACTGTCGCCGGGATCTTCATCGAACGGTTCATCGAGATGCGCCGTTAAGACCGTTTCGTCCGTGGGATTGAATGAATAGACGGAGAGCGACAGAAGCGCCACTGAACAAGGACGGGATGAATCGGGCGACAGTGTCACTTGAGCCGACGGAAGCAACTGTCCCGAAGGCGGGGAGTATACAACATTCAGGCGGCTGATATCGAGGGGATTATCCAGGCCCGATTTCATTTCGTAGGTATACCCTAATTGCCCGTCGGGAACGCTATTGGGTGCGTTCAGAGCGACTACGGCGACTTGAGGGGGACCGGTTCTCGAAGAGACCTCGGTCAATAGAGTGTATTCCAGGGTAATGACAACGGGCTGATCCTCCGTGATAAAGGGCTGGGTTTCGACGACGAAAACGCCTTCACCAGGCTCCAAATCGACACGGTATCCCTGCGAAAATGATTGACCCATGGGGAAAGTGCCGAATTCGCCTCCCGGAAACGAAAATTCATTGACCGGTGTCACCATAATATCACCGTTTTCTAGCGACGATGGCGTGAACGTCAGTGTGTGGAGCGGTTCGGCATTCGCGCTGAGGAGCGAGAAGATGACGAGCGAGAAAATCGATAAGATACGGCTGAATGCTTTCATTTTACAATCCTCTATTGTTAGGAGAAATTCCTGTCTTCATAAGAATATATATCACAGTGCGGAAAAAACATTTCATTTTTCTTACAATGCCGGTTATTTCTTACTTTTTTTTACATTTTCAATGCGTGGAGCGAGTTTCGGATTCAATCGAACGGCCTCATCCCAGCAATTTAGCGCTGAAGCCGTGTTTCCTTGCTGCCATTCGAGAACCCCCAGATTAAAGAAGGCGTCAGCATAGCTAGGATCAAGTCGAATCGCGTCCTCAAAAGCACGCCTGGTTTGTGGAATGTCATGGGTGTGAAGAAGACCTTTGAGTAAAAAGATCGGGGCGAAATTAGGGGCCAGTCTCTCGGCATGGATAAGGTGATCGTTCGATGACTGAAAATCGCCTTTCTCATATAGAATCCGAGCAACGTGATAATAAGCCATGCCTTGGCGGCGGGCCGTCGAACGTTTGCCGTAAAGATATTTCGCCGCCAGCCGGAAATGTTTCAGCGCCACATCCGATTGTCTTTGCGCGTCCATCATCAAAGCCAGGTTGAAATGAGCGATCCCATAAGCGGGAAACAGTTCCAGTGCTTTTCGATAGCAGGATTCCGCCTGGTCCGGCTCGTTCTGCCGGTTGTGAGCGCGGCCCATATTGACCCAGACCTGCGGCAAATCCGGTTTAAGCTCAAGCGCGTGATTCCAATGCTCGAACGCCTCCTCCATCCGGTTTCGATCCGAATAGGCATTCCCCAGATTGATGTACACTTTTTCGTGGTTTGGCCGTGACCGGGCGGCGGCTTCCCATAGCGATATCTCGTTCTGCCAGTCGAGTGTCCGCACACCGGTTCGGATTCCGAAAAGCAGACAGACGAGAATAACGGCGGCCAGGGATAGTTTCGGGATAATCGTTTCAAAGCGCTTGAGAACGATGCCCCCCACCCACATACCCAAAACGCAAAATCCGGCGCAGGGAATATATAAATAACGGTTCGCCATCAGATAACTGACCGGTATCATCCCGGAAACCGGCCCCCAGGCCAGAACGATCCAGCCAAGACCGAAAACATAAATCGGCTTCGTCCTACAAAGCCGGACCGCGAAGAAAACGAGAATCGCAACCGTAGCACCCCCCAGCATCCAGCGGTAATCGGCAATAGAAACAACGGGCGCAAACCCGTGCTCGATCGTCAAATCCATCGGCCACACCAGAAGCCACAGGGAACGAATCAGCGTCGCGAATGGAGTCAGCACGGCGGAGAGAAACGTATACGAAACATCGCGAGAGGAGGGATCGAAATACGTTCCCCGGTCCAGCGCCCCGCTCAGTCTGGAAACGAGATCGTATCCGTGCAGCAGAAACGCCACCGTGAGAAGGGAGGGAAGAATCAGCGCCTTGAACAACCGCGCAGTGGGAAATTCGATAGCATGCGTCCTCGCATAAAACCAGCAACTCAGCGCCATCAGAAACGGAAGCACAACCGCAACCTGCTTCGAGAGAAGGGCCAATACACACGCGAAAAGCGACGCGGTATACACCCCCCAACGAGATAATCCCGCCCGTTCCCGTTGATGGAAGATGAAATAAGTCAACAAATAGCATGACGCCAATTCAAAAAAGAGGCAGAGCAATTCTTTCCGTCCCGAAATCCAGGCCACCGATTCGGTGCTGATCGGATGGATGGAAAAGAGTAACGCGGCGAGGAACGACGGCGTTCTGTCAAAACCGAGAAAGAGCAGGAAAAAGTAGAGCAGGATCGTATTGGCGATGTGCCAGCCCATATTTTGCAGATGGTAGCCGAGCGGATTATAATCCCAAATAGCGTGATCGAGCATATATGTAAATTCGCGCAGCGGGCGATCCCACGAAAGAATTTCCAGCCAGGATACCTCTCCACTCAAGGCGGGATTCTCTACTACCGTAATGGCAATATCATCGTAGACAAAATCGCCGGACAGAGAGGGCGCGTATGCGATAAAAGGAATGACGGCCAAAAGAAGAAGGTGATAGATCGGCAGCGCGCGCGTTTGAGAAATTTTCATGATGCCCGGTCGGAACATAGGAGTGAGTGATCGATAATATTCTATCGCGAAAGAGCGATTAAGTCATATCGGCGGATGTCGTTTACGTTGGACTTTTTATGATTTGCGCGGCGGTGGCACTGGAGACGCTGGGGGTGCTGGAAGAAATCGTTTTCCCCGCCTTGAACAAATGCTGATAGCGACCAATGAAATCCTGGGGGATTTGGGGCGGAGGAGGAATCCTTCCACCGGCTTGCTGGAATTTCAGTAGTTCGGGTGAGAGAACGCGGGTTTGGCCTTGAAGCGAATTGGCCGATCCCTTTTGCGTGGTTTGAGCCATCCCGGTCGCCGGAGGAAGCGCGAGTCGATCCGAAGGTGTGCTTTGGGGAAGCAGCCAGCGCCGGTCGAATGGATTGCCCGATGGCGGAACGACATCCGGCAGCAGACGTTGTCCACGAGACGCCGCTGCCCGCGTTTGAAGAAGGGGCGGCAGTTGTCCGTTTTGGGAACGGCCTGGATCGGCGGTATCCTGCGGTTTCGTTCCCAGTGTCGGTTTGGCCGCTTCCGCTTCCTGTTGTTGGCGTGCTTCTTCCTGTGTCAGCCAATCGTTCCATTGCGTCATCTTGTTCTGGAGCGAAGCGGCGAGTCGTTTCCGCCGTTCCAATTCTTCCGGCGAAAGAGAGGCGGGCCATTTTTTCAGAAACGGTTCGATTTCAGCGATATCACGCTTCAGTTCTTCGGTTAACGGTTTGGGGTTTTCCAGACCTAGTTTGAAACGGTTTTCCGCTTCTTTGATCCAGCCTTTCAGAACTTTGTTTTCTGCGACGATTACTGAAATTGTTTCCCGTTTTTTCCCCAATTCCGCTTGCAGGGTTTCTTCGACTTCTTTTTCATGCGTTCGATTGATCTGCTGGGCGGCATCGTGAAACGATTCCCCCATCGCGTCGGCGATTTTGAGCAGCGCCGCGTGTTCGGCTTTGCGGAACGAGGTATTTTCGCCGGACCAGGGGATATCCACCATCACCCGTTCGTTGTAAAGCGGAGTGCCAAAGTCCATCTCGAAAGCGGCGGCGAGCACCCCGATCACCAGACGTTTATCCTTACCTTTCCACTCTTGATCGTAATGAATCCGCTCCATCAGCACCAGGACATCGAAATCGACAAGCGGCATCGAATCGAAAAATGCCTGGGAATCGACGGCCCCGCGTAATTTCCACTGATCGGCCATGTCGATAATCGCATTTTCAACGAGCTCTTTTTGCGTTAGATCCTTAATCGAATCGATCGTGATGACTTCCTGGCACATGTGGCCGAGCAACTGTGAGAGTTTGGCATATAGTCGACGATCGACCTGCCGGTTTTCCCAGTCCTGCGCCAGCGTATAGACAAACGCCCGCAGACCCCGGGTTTTCTGCTCGTCATAATCCCAGAACATAATCTGATCGTATTTCGGTTTATCGCGCTTCCATAACTTGGAAATATCCTTCACCCACGTCTCCGGGGAAAATTGAAATCCCGAAAAGAGTATCCAGGCGAACAGCAACAGCACCGCGCGAAATCTCATCGTCTCGTAACCCGCTTTCATCCATCTAAATCCCCTCTCCCTCTGGGAGAGGGTTAGGGTGAGGGTAAGGGGATAATCATATTATTGTAACGCAAACCAAGAAAACGAACTATTAATTTTTTCCAAACAAGTAACGCCCTCCAAAGAGGGCGTTACGGGAAATCATAAAAATTTCATACATCCAACTTACGGCTCAAACGTCACCATAAGCGGTAAACCATCCTCGCCGACACTGTCCACGAAAAGTTTAGAACCGGGATTAACCACTCGCAGTTGATACGTGAGAGTTTCCCCTTCCGCAACAGAAATCATGTTCGCCGGAATGACTTGGAACAGAATATCCTCACCCGAATCGGAATCGGCGATCAATGGCTGGATCACCACATCGGCGATATCTTCGATGCTTGGTAATAGGATCGGATCACCGGAAAGCGTCCCATTCTCATCGATGGGAATGAGATAGACTTGCGACGTCGCTTCCGGATCGGTCGAGCCGGTCGTCAAGCCACGGAAATTGTCGCCGTAAATCTTGATCGTATTCTCGTCGGCCGCCGAAAGCGTCTGCGTGCTCCAATCGTCATCGCGCTGATAGAGCACCGGCGGCAGCGGATCGTTGAGCGTGAACGTATGTTCGACGGGATCGCTGTTGGCCAGGTAGATCGACGTAGTCAGTTCGCCGGTCACGTCCAGCACACCGGAAGCCAGCGCCAGCGAAGCCCCGATACCGTCAATAAACAGGTTGGCTTCCCCTTCTCCAAGAATCGCCTGACCGTTGACCACGATCGGTTGGCCCGCGATGTCGATATTCAGGCTGTTCCGGTTGGCCGAGAAATCGGACGAATCCCACAGAAGCGTAAACGCCTGATCCGACTGGAGCGGATAGACATCTTCCGGCGGGGTGTATTCGTAACTGCCTGATCCGTAGCCCAGGCCAATCCTCAGAGGTTCGACGGTCACGCCCGTTCCCGCACCGGGCAGCAGCGTAATCGAAACCGTATCGCTTTCCAGACCGGAATATTCATTCCGAACCCACACTTCTACGAATCCAGGGAATTGGTCTTTCAATTCGGATGCATCGAAGACCAGTGTCGTCTGATTGCGGATTTTATAATCGGTGAAGAGAAGGGGTTCCTCCGCGCCGATTTCGACGAGAACGCTCGTTCCCCCTTCCGCTGAGGCTCCACTGAACGCCGGGCGGAAATGACTTCCGAGAATCTTGATGTCGGATTTGGTCGCGCCCTGATAGTACGGATCGGGGCTGATGATGTCGATCTCCGGTTTGGGGGCGCCTTGAATCAGGATCGTCGCCGCACCGGAAGCCGCATCGCCCTCTCCTTTCAGCACCAGCGACGCTGTATCGCCATCCGCAGGATTGGAGAGGCGCGGAAGCGTTACGATAAAGTTGTTACCCGATGGGGTGAGCGAAAGTTCCACTTCCCCGTCTCGTGAAGTAAAGACGGCTTTCGTCATCCCGTCGAGATTATTCCCGGAAATCAGTGCGCGGTTTTCCGTATCGGAATAGAACGTGCTGCCGTCCATGTTGACGACCGAGCGAATCACCGGGCCGGTTCCCCCGCCGCCGTCCGAGACTTGGATATTATCGAGGTAGATACCTTCTTTGAATACGGAGCGGTCGCTCTCGAAATGGAAAGCGATTTTAACCGCTTCGCTGATCGGAAGCGCCACATCGATATGGATGAAATCATCTTTCGTCACCGGGCCATCCGTGTTTTGCGGATTGGACGCGCCAAAAAGTCCGTCGAACACGCCGGGGAGCAGGGCGATTGGATTATTCTCATCATAAACGGTCAAATCGGTAACGATCGTTCCATCGCTGTTGAGATCGAGAATTTCCCATTGAACCTCTCCCGCTCGAAGCACTTCAACGACCAGGTAATCCGAGATAAATCCAAATTCCGGAATTTCCAGAAGGAAAGCGGCGTCGAAGGACAGGGTCGGCGCGTTGGCTTTGCTGGTGTCGAATGTCTGTTGAATCTCAAGAACGGATGTTTGCAGAGAAGAATAGAATCCGAAATCTGCGTTCAACGCAACGCTTTTCGGATCGCTCAGCGAAGCGCCGGTCTCATTCGTTTCCGGATTGTAGATAAACCACGGTTCAAGGTAGTTGTTGAACGGCATACGCTCCTGTTCGATCATGAGGTTTTCCGCTTCGATTCCGGATAGCGTCGCCAGACCGCCTTCTTCCAAAGTCTCGATGCTGTCGAAATTCACGAAGAAACTGAGTTCGCTGCCCGGTTCCGGAGTCGCCGTTGGGGTTGGAGTCGGCCCTTCCGTCGGAGTGGAGGTCGCCGTCGCGGTTGGAGTCGGCGGGGTTTCTTCCGTTGGGGTAGCTGTCGCTGTCGAAGTCGGAGTGGGCGGCTCACCTTCCGTCGGAGTTGCCGTCGCTGTCGGAGTTGGGGTTGGAATCGGCGGTTCACCTTCCGTTGGCGTGGCTGTCGCCGTTGGGGTTGGAGTTGGTGGCTCACCTTCCGTTGGTGTTGCTGTTGGTGTCGGCGTCGCTTGTGGTTCAAACGTCGTGTGGAACGCGCTGATAAAGTGAAGCAGATCGATCCTGCTGACTTGGCCGTCTTGATTGAAATCGGCGTCGTTATTACCGAGTTTCGACCATTCCTTCGCGATCAGAAAGAGGTCTTTGGCGTCCAGGATATGATTGTCATCCACGAAAACATCCTGGCTGACCAGTGTTTGTCCGGCTGGCGGGTCTTGAGCCATCAAATCCGAACTATGGAATGCAGCGATGATAAAAAACGAACCTATCAGGAGTCCAATAAACCTTTTCCAGGATCGAGCCGAATTTCTCTTAGCAGACATTTGCCCTCCCACTCCTTAAATCGGGATAATAAATATGCTGGGAGCCGGTAATCTCCCGTGAATTGGTGTCGATGGTCCAAACCGAAAAACGGACAGACCTCAACCATTGAGAATCACTATAGCAGAGCCTGCCGGTTTTGTCATGTTATACAGACTGTAAGTTGTATAGAATCCGGAATGGACCGATTTTCCCGAAACCACCCCAAACGGCCTTATAGTGGCCTATTTGCAGGTCCAATAGAGAAACCTTCCCCGATTGCCTGAGAAAGGTAGAATGAAGACGTGACATTATTTTACAATTCAACGGTTTATGAGCCGCTCTTAAATATGTCGAACCAAAATAAAACCACAACGATCGGCGTTCTCTCCGACACGCATCTCTCCCATGAGGAAATCCTTCCCCTACAGGTATCGGAAGAATTGGAAAAGATGGATCTGATCATCCATCTGGGGGATTTTTGTAATGTGAAGGCGTATAAGGAATTGCAGAAGATCGCTCCCGTCATCGCCGTTCACGGCAATATGGATGTACCCGATCTGAAAATGTTAATTCCTGAAAAAAAGAAAATCGAAATAGCCGGATACAACCTTGGCCTCGTTCATGGATGGGGACCGCCGAAAGATTTGGATAAACGGGTTGCGAAGGCATTCAGTCAAGTGGACATCGTTCTGTACGGACACTCTCACACGCCGTTAGCAGCAACCATTGACGGCGT
>CAZSIZ010000176.1:0-12532 GCA_964606645.1 uncultured bacterium | reverse complement strand
ACGGGTCAAACCAACCCGACTCTGGGTGGGTCAAAGGTACCCGGCTATTGACACTCGCCAAGGCTTCGAATAGTGAAGCAAATTTGTCTTCATCGTCGCACTTCTTTCAGGTTTGCTGAATGTCGTTTTCATCGTCTTTTTTCGTGTCGAGTTCTGGCTGCCCGCTGCTGTCCATCAGGCGGCGGGCGTTTTTATAGAGACTGAATCGTTTTTCGATGTCTTTACGTGATGAGGGATTCTTGGTTTGCTGAAGGAGATGGTTTTCCATCTCCTCAAGGGTTTTCAGATCGGGGAAATCGAGGTTTTTCCCACAATTCTTGAATCGTTCCAAATAAGCGTTTTTCTTCAATACGAAAAGATCGTCGCCCTGGACCACTTTTCCGTTTGGAGCCAACGCGAATAATTCCTTCGTTTTGACGTAATCCCCCCAGAATTCAAGCTCAGCCGACGTGTAGGCAAGCCAATCGGCCAGAATAAAACCGATGATCTGAAAATCGGTCAATTCCGGCTTGAAGCGTTCCGCGAAATTTTCCTTGATTTCCTTGCGAAATGAATCTAAGGCGTCGAACTGGGGTAATTGGCGGGCAAGGGCTTGAACGATGTATTCATTGCGTGTCATCCCTTGATCGGCGGCGAATTCTTCAATCGTCGATAAGTCGTTCTCATCGATCCGGATAGACATTACTTTCGTCGCCATAGCCGCCTCATTGTATACGTGTACAGTACACGTATACAATGAGTAAAGCACAAGAGCGAACCTTAGTCAAGCATTTTTATCCAGAATGGGAAGTTGGAACCGGTATAGTCTGTGTAAGTATTTGTTACGAAAGGACTTGAGTGATAATCAACGATTCAAATTTTACTAAAGAGTGGGCAGTAAAAAGTGAAATTAGGACAAAACCACACAGCATATTGTCTGTAATTTCAAGGATGATCTGTCTTAGGAGTTAAACAAATAAACACCCTCGTCGATCGCCAATCCCCGGACGTCGATCTGAGACATATCCGCCGTTCCAAGCCCCATCCCTTCCGCGAGCATCAGATGGTTTTCACCTTTATCGAATGGAAGCGTCCCTCGTTTCGCTCTTGGATCGGGATAGCCCATCAGTTTCAATCCCACCGCATCGGTCGAGACGGGATTCAATCCAGCGACCATCACACCGGGGCTGACTGGTTTAAGATTTTTATTCCAATAGCCTTCTCCGCCGCTCATGGAGGTGATGCCATCGACGATGGCGAGATGAATCGGCCGGGCGGCGCAAAGGTCGGCGACGGCGCGGGGAATCACGATCCCGGCTTCCTGGCTGATATCGCCGATCATTCCGGGCAGTGAAATCTTTTTACCGAACCGCCCTCCCCCGTGCATGCTGCCCCGCGCACGGACCGCGTCTTCGTTCCCTGCATCGCTTCCATAGATCGAGCAGGGGGTGATGCCGAACATATTTTTCATTGACAGTGTGATCCCGGCGATCGCATGGTTCTTCATTTTCGCTAAAGAGACCAGTACATCAGTGTCTTCGTACGAATGGTTCAATTGAAAGGAGGAATAGAGAAGCCCGTTGGGCACTTTCACTTCGGAGTATTTCTTGCCTTTCCCCAAGTTGCGGGTATTCTCGAATTCGACATTCCCTAAATCGAGGATCGGTTTCACGTCCCAGCCGACCATCCCCGAAACCTCTTCCAGCGTCTTCCGGTAATACGCGCATTCGACGATACGCACCCGTTTCGCCCCTTCTTCCAACAGAATCGACGAGAGCGCGAAGGCCGTCGAACCGTGAGTCAAGTAGGTTTCGCCGGGCGGCAGATTGAACAGGGTCTTATAGGGATTGCCGGTAAAGTTCACTTTGATCGTGACGGTTTTCCCTTTGACGAGAGGCCCAATCCCACCGATCAGATCGAGACACTGCTTCATGGATGTTTTCACTTCACGACCGTATCCCCGGCACCGCGCGATCCCCACTTTCGCATTCGATAGATGCTCCTGGGAAATCGGCTGTCGAACCTGTTTTTCCTCGGTTTGCGGGATTGGACTCGCCCAAGAGAGACCGGAAGCCCCTCCAACGGCTAATCCAACGCCTATTCGTAAAAACGCGCGTCGATCGCAATTCGGTATATCTTTTTTCATGGCTGCTATCCTTCTCCGTTATTTGTCATATAAGTTTTTTGTAAAATGAACGAACCTCAAATCCCCTCTTCCTCTGGGATCGGTTTTCAGTTGTTTTTTCCAAAGTCCCCTATTATTAGTCCAATAGAGATGTACGATATTTTATCCAACATTGACGACTTCATAAAGACTATCTCCTCGATCCGGCAGAAGAATTCATAATTCAATAAGGGAATAATCAAATTTTAAGACAGTATGGTATCGATTATCTAACAAAATCCCAAAAAGGAGAACACGTCATCATGAAAAAGTTCATACGAATGAGAAACGGGTTATTGTTGTTGGGTTTGTCGATGGTAATGGTTATGTCGGGTGGGGCGGCCACGAACAACTCGGGGAACCCGCCGACGTTCTTACATCTGGATATCTGCACGAACGGTATTGGAGACAGCGACGGTTACATTGTTTGGCCACGCATGGAGGCGGATGTTTTTGACATCGGTGTGGATTTGGACGCTGACGGGACGATCGATCGATGGTTATCGCAAGAAACGACCGAGTATTTAGGTCGTGAAAATGCGAATTCTATCGCTCCGGGGAACTGGCGGCGTTTTTACATCCGACTGGATTCGGATGCGGGGAAACAGGCAAAGATTCGCATTGTCGATAACAGCGAGGAATATTATATGGCGATCAACGCCATTCGTCTGAATTATGCGGATGGAACCGTGGTTTCCAATCTGGTTCCCAATGGATTTTTTGAAGATGAGACCCCGTTGAATGGGTGGACGATTCTGAGCGGAAGCATCACCGATCCCGCCAGTCTGATTATCACGGACGAAGACTCTAATTACACGATATACAGTACAAAGTTCTTCAGTACACGGACCGATCCCAGCAGTACCGAGAATTCTGAAACGGTGGTGATTGAATCGGATGCCTTTACTTTAGCGCCTCCCACCAGTTTCGTTTACGGAATGGTTTCCGGCGGGGGGTCGGAATTTTGGAATAAGCCTGAAGCGCAGGATTCGGATAATGCGTCGGGCGTTTATTTGGATATCGGCTCCGAAACGGAAGATCCCAACGGTCAGTATGATGAAGGGATCGATATCCCGTTGACGGGTTTTTATGGCGGTTCGACATCGAGCGTTCGGAACCAGATGCACCCGGTTTTCCTCAATACCTCTGGCCTGGAAGGCAAACGCTGCCAGGTCGTTGCGGTTGACAATTCTGTCTTTTTCCATGTGGGCGCCGACAGTTTTCGGATGAACTGGGATAACGAGACCATCGTCAACGGTGGATTTGATGATGGAATCCCCACACCGGAAGAAAACCCGGATGCGGGGGAATGGTTCTCGGAACAAGTCTTGATGTGGGACGAACATCCAAGCGGCAGTATCCCTGGCTGGACGGTCACCATGACCGAAGACGCGAGTGTTTATTTCTTTGATGATGCCATTCATGGAAACCAGTTTTCCGGGCGCACCTACGTCGGGACGGCTGGATTTGGGGACGGCGATCGTGAATTAACCGGCGTTGAACTGCGATCCGATGTTTTTGTGATTCAACCCATTCCCGACCCGGCCCAAAGCATCTTTTTTCAGTTCGCTTCCGCCCAGGGAAGCGCCCGTTTCCGCTATAACAACGATGGAACCGTCCAAGAACGTGGAACGGTCGAACTGCGTATCGACGTCAATAACAACGGCGCCTTCGATGATGATGCAGATTTCACTTATATCCAACTCAACCAGGGAATGGGTCAAAACTTGAATACAAGCAACATGGACCTGGTTTCCTATCCGGAATCACGTTTCTACATTAAACCGGAACACCAAGGTCTCCAAGCGCAAATTTATATCGAAGATACGCTCGGACCGTCACGAGGAAGCTATGGCTGGATGGTGGTCGATGATTTCTTTATTTGGAACGGTTCCGAAGCGGCTCTGGCCTTTCCCAATTCGGACTTTGAAATGGGTGATCTGACGAACTGGACAGAGGAACTTGGCATCAACGGCGGTGATCTCCTCTCCTGGTTGTCGGGTTCGGCGGAATCCTATGACCTGGGGCTTGTTGAACACGTCACGATGAACAACCGTCACACCACCGCAGATGGGGCTTTTTCCGCAGACTCAGCAGCGAATGAATATACCAGTGGGGATCCGGGTACGGGGACATTGATCTCGACAGCGTTCACGCTCCCAACCCTGACTGCAGTGGCTGACTGGTCCCTGTTTTAGGCGATTTTTGAAAAAAGCAGTCTTTCAATCAACACGTCGCTCAATATCGTTACCAGACGGATCACCCGTTACCTTTAGCGGGTGATCCGGACTCTGCCCGGTTAAGATATCCATTCCCAGGCAAGGCTCTGGTTGAATCATTCATTCCCGTTGATGCCTTTCCATCGTGAGAATTTATTTTGTCGATGCGTGAATTCAGAAAAAACTAAGAGATTCCGATGCGATGAAAACAAAAGGATTTACCCTCATCGAATTACTCATTGTGGTTGCCATTATTGGTATATTGGCGGCCATCGCCGTACCCAATTTCCTGAACGCTCAAATCCGGGCAAAGATCGCGCGGACCAAAACCGATATTCGTACGATTCGAGATCAGGTGAACATTTTTCATCTGGATACGGGAAAGTGGCTGATCGATGGCAATGATTGTGGACCTCCTGAGTGCTGTTTTGCAGGGACATGGTTTGGTGTCCGGCCTTCCGCCGTCGGGATCAGCAATGTCAACACAGGGGAAAATCACTTCAACGGCCAGGTTTATCAACCTCTGACGACGCCGGTCTCTTACCTGTCCTCGATCCCGGTCGATCCATTCGGTTCGGGGGTGTTTTATGCGTATGAAGATCGCGATTGTTCCAATACCGGGGGCACTTACGGAGTTCTGGCGGGAGCGGGGCCGGATCGTGACAATGGTGACTGGCATCCCAATAATCGAGCCGTTCCTTATGATTCAACGAACGGCCTTGGAAGTAATGGCGATTTATGGTTTGTATGGCGTTTCAATGCCACACCGGATCCCTCTTATGATATTTATTTTAAGAACAAACATTGGGGATTTTGATTCCGCGAGTCGCCGAGATGTATCAACGACCGGAGCCAGCCTTCCGTGTAAGAACCTGTCTCAATTCGAGGTTCTTAATGATTTCATCACGAGTCAACCACACCGGACGCAATCGTTTCCTGGAAAAAAGTTCCAGTTGGTCCGTGCGATGAGGCGAGCAGGGCTGTGAAGCGTTTCCATACCCGATCAGCGCTCTCGCCTTAACCGGATCGGAGAACTCGACAGCCGCGACGTAAGAATCCCCCCCGCTCGCTTTGAAACGGCCATCTTTCATCGGCGAATAGCCTGTCACACGGAAAATTCCAAGCGAACCGCCTCCCCCGTTGGCGGGAAGGTCTACATCGTCGCGAATCAGCCGGTGCGATTCCCCCCAGGGAACGTCTAGGCGTCCGTATTTCTTTTCCACCTCTTTCGCGACGGCGATCAGCGCATCGACTGCCTTCTCAGGATTCGCCAATCCGTTGGGAGTCGTGCGGGGAGAATCGGTGCTCCAGCGTGTGGCGAAAAAGCGGCCCTGTTTCTGGGGAATACCCCGAATGAACGCCTCGAAGAGAATCCCGCCAGTGCTATCCGAATCGGTCGTTCGATCCCATTTCCACAGAACGTCAGCGGCTTGTTGCGCAACATTATTATCGCTTTTCCGGGCGGCGGTAATCAATTCGTCGAGAATTCGGTCGGCCAGTTCCATGCGAGTGGAGTGTTTGTATTCGATCATTTCGTCATACGTAATACTTGAGTCCTCGTCGAGCATCCGCGCCGAACGCTGTGCGCGGTAGTGCATGAATCGCGGCGCCATGTAACGGGGAAATTGCTTTGGATCGATCGTGCGGGGAAATGTCGTGGTCCAGGGCGGATCGTTGGCGTTCTGCAGCCAGCCGCTTTCCGGATCGACAATCCGGGGCAGGTCGTCGTAGGCGTGATACTCGGTCCATAACGTCTCCGACGTGTTTCCGGGGACAGTTCCTCTCCAGTTCCAGTCACCCGGCGCGCGTTTGGGAACCAGTCCGCCGAACAGGTGCATGATATGTCCGTCACGATCCGCGTACATCACCGTGAACATGGGCATTTGCTTATGCTTCAGGGCGGTCTCGAATTCCTGAAGATTCCGGGCGTGGATCATATCCCAATACTGGTCGATGAGATTCGGGCGGTCCAAACCGGCCACACGCAGCGCAATCGCCCGATCCTTGTCCGACGCAATGACCGGGCCATGAACGGAATAGCGAATGGATAGTTTCTCTTCCCGAAAGCCGCCGTTTTTCCGCTTCACTTTCAGTGTCTGTTCGTCCTGTTCGAAAGCGCGAACACCGCCGTCCCACTGATAGCCGCCTTCTTCGAGCGTCAGTTCGTAAAGATCGGTTCCGTCGTATGTATTGACAGTGTGCGTCCACCCCAGGAAATCATTGAATGCGATACTCAGCATCGGAGTTCCGACTAAAGCCGCTCCGTAAGCGTTCAATCCGGAGACCTGGTGGTGGGCTTCGTACCAGGTAAAGAGATCGCCCCAGGGCAGATGGGGATTGGCCAGCAGCATAGCGTGGCCGCTGGCCGAGCGGGACGGAGCGATCGCCCAGGCGTTTGACCCGGCCGGTTCCATTCCGTTTTCTTTTGCGGCGCGATCAACAATCGATGAATTGCTAACGAACGTGAATTGAATCGCCTGTTGAAAGTGAGCCAGTGGATCCTCCGGCTGAATGGGAAGCACGATTTCCACTTCGTCATCGATCCGATCCAAATATTCCTCCGCATAATGATTCATCCCGGCAGTGAATGCGTCCAAGTGACGTTTACCGGTAGGTTTCTGGGCCGCATACCATTCCTGCGCCCGTTCGGAAACCTTCATGGTTCGATTCCATCGGTCCGATTGGAGGTACGCTTCCCCCCAGTATTCGGCCGCCCGTCCACGCGCCTTGCCGTACAAGCGCAGGATCAGATCGGCGTGGCTCTGCATTTGGCAATACCCAAAAGCGAAGAAAAGGCTTTCGTCGTCGTTTGCGTTGATGTGTGGGATTCCCCACGTGTCCCAAAGGATTTCAACATCGCCTTGTGATAATTCCGCCACCCGCTTTCGATGCCCTTTTTCATTCGCGCAGGACACGAAAAGAACAACAAGCAGCAAAGGAATGATGCGTCTAACCATTTGAAATGTAAACCGGTGTTCCAGTCGTTTAGGTATTATATTCCGCATGGGTTTTCCTTCTCCACGTTCAAATACATCAAAGTGAATTTCTTTGTATTAACTAAAAACTGATAACTGTAAACGAATTCAACGTCGTCTGTCAAAAGGAAATTTCGGTTGGTATTCTCCGCGAAACAGCGACCAGATATCGCCGATACTGGTCAAACCGTTGGAGGTGTCATAGCGCCATTCGTGGTCGTGCTGCGCGTCGGGGCCATGACTAATCATGACATAAGCGACGTTCCAGGTCTGTTCGTACATGCCGGGATAGAATTGAAAACGCCCGTGGTGTGTTGCATTCGGTTCGGAGTGGTACTGCCCTTGAAACGTCGAATGAAATTTGGGGTGTTTTTTATCTTGAAAGGCGAATACATCCACGATCGATGTCGAGAGGTAGGCAATCGGCGTTGTCACATACCGATGCTGGGCGGGGTGTCCATCCAGATGCGGCGGCCAGCCGTTTCGATCCATGAAGTACATCATGTAAGCCTGTCCGATGCTTTTCATTTCCGATTCCGCTCGGGCGATTTTCGCTTTGATCTGTGCGTTCAGAAAGTTGGGCACGGCGATGGCCGCGAGGATTCCGATAATAGCCACGACGATCAGCAGTTCGATTAATGTAAAACCAGATTGTTTCGGCATCGGTTCACTCCTTGGGCGAACGAGTATAGACGAAACGGCTAAACTCAAAAACTGAAAATTTAATAAAACATGCAAGATGGAAGCCTGCACCACAAAATTATCATTCTCAATAATATCATACAATTGATTGGATGCGTTTCATTCTGCTTTCACTGATTGCCAACCCGTGAGTCAACGGATCGTTTTTTCATGAATTGGATACAGACCGGATTGGGAATTTGAATCGTGTGTCCCGCCGGTTTCAGTTTTCCGGTTTTCGGATCGATCCGAAACGTAACGACGGTATCGGTGTTTTGGTTGGCGGCAAACAGAAACGTTCCCGAAGGATCGATCGCGAAATTACGGGGCGTTTTTCCCTGAGTCGATTCATGTCCGATGGAATGAAGTTTGCCGTTCTGTTTATCGATTCGAAAGATGACGATGCTGTCGTGCCCCCGGTTGGAGCCGTAGAGAAAATTTCCATCCGGCGAAACGTGGATATCCGCACATGAATTCTGCCCCTCGAAATCCTGGGGAAGTGTCGAAACCGTTTGAATCTCCGTCAGAGAACCGGTTTCACGATTGAACGCGAAGGAGATGATTTCACTGCTCATCTCCATGATCCCGAACGCGTAGGGTTCGCTGGGATGAAACGTAAAATGCCGTGGCCCGGAACCTGCTTTCACCTGAGCGAAGGGGGGATCGTTCGGTTTCAATTTCCCGTTTTCCGCATCGAATCGATAGATCATGATTTTATCGATTCCCAGATCGGGCACGTAAGCGAACCGGTTGGACGAATCAAGTAGGATGGAATGCGCGTGCGGTCCTGCCTGCCGCCGGGCATCGGCGCTCGAACCTTGGTGCTGAACGACATCGCTTGCCGATCCCAGCCGCCCCCCGTCCTGAATGGGAAACACGGAAGCGCTTCCAGATGAATAATTGGCCAACAAAACCCAGCGCCCCGTCCGATCCACGATGAGATGACACGGCGCTCCTCCGTGGGATGGCTGATGGTTTATAAAAGTCAGTCCTCCGCTTTGGGGATCGATGGAAAACGCGCTGACGCCTCCGGTCTCTTCTCCTTCATGGCGGGTGGTTTCATTCACCGCGTACAGATAACGCTGTTTGGGATCGATGGTCAGAAAGGAGGGATGAACGACACCCTCGATTTCATGCAGAATTTTCAACTCGCCCGAATCGCTATCCATCCGACAGACATAGATCCCCTTGCTTTTCCCGGACGTGTAGGTTCCGATGTAAACGAGATCGTCCAGTTTCGATGTTTGGCTCATTGTGTTTATGGGCAAAGCGCACAAAAACGCTCCCGCTCCGATCGATTTTAACAAGTCCCGCCGTTTGCAGATATGGTTCATTGGATTTCCTCTTGAAATTTGATTTAGATTCGGTAAAGACAGGGTCGTATTTCGACTTGCTGCCGTTTCGTCATACATTACTTCTTTTTACACGATAGGCGAACTCAGCGCAGGTGAATAGGATCACTCCGAACAATAGTGTCCACCACGATCCTGGCCACGTCAGAAATACGGCGGCGCTCAGGCCTGCGACCGGCCATTGCATCCGTTCACTCAGGCGTTCGCCGATTGCTTTCAGCCAATAGAGGTAGAGCGAAAGCACGACGGGAAAAAGGTAGAACGCCAGCCGCCAGACATCCGTCACGAAGGTGAACTGGATAATGCAGAGAAAAGTATAATACGCACAAAAGCGCTTCCATGCCGCCGGGCAAAACCGCCAGCCGCCAATTACGAATGGAAGCAGCGCAATCAGCCCGAATTCGTAAAACTGGGTGGATAAAACGCGCTGTCGGAATTCCGTCCATTGGCTTTGTCCGATCTGAGCGAGATAGTATTGAAGCGTGGTCGTCTCGGATGCGGGCATCAGCGCCCCCAGATCATTCGCCATCACGCCGAGTACACAATGAGGAAAATACACATAGCGAACCATCAGGTAAACACCGATGGATGGCAGCGCAATCCGAATAAAACTAATAATAGAATAAACTGAAAGTTTTGATCCGTAAGTATATATATACCAGCCAGGTATAAGAACTAATGCCCACTCGCGATTGAACGTTCCAAGCATAGTGGCGATGGAAAAGAGAGGATCGTTTTTCTTCACCATCGCCCATAGCGCCACAAGAATAAAAATATGCGAACTGGTGTCGGCGTTGTTGATCCCGAAATCCCGAAGCAGATCGGTTACTCCACCGGAGAGCGCAAGAACGGCGCTTCCAAACGCAGCGACAGTCATAGAAAAGCCAAGCGCCCGTAAAAAGAGATAGAAACAGATTCCCATCAGCACCGCCGCTGTGACCGGGATAAGCGGTTCGCCCGGCTTGGGGATGATAGCGGATAAATTGAGAATTACGGGCATGAAAACGCGGTAGCCCAGCGGACGGGTGACTCCGTAATAGGGATTGACCGCCCCGGCGTTGACGTATCCCCACTCGGCGGTCTGAGAGTGATCGATAGCGGCGAACCGAACGCTCATGCAGAGCGCCATCAGTCCAAGCAGTACGAGCCACCAGAGACGCCGCCATTCCATCGCTATCATTCCCCGTTCGCCCAAATTGTCAGACCAGGGGCGCTGTAGAGCGTGAAATCACACAGAAAGCCGCTCGTACCGGGATCGACTGATTCCACCCTCAACCGAGTGCCCGGCACAACGGGATCGATCCAGCCAAAACAGTTTCGCAGCACGGTTCCGCCCAAAGGCACACGGGGGCTGTCCTTGGCGTAGTGCCTACGGGTGTTGGGATAGCGGATCGAAGTTCGGTACTGCCCGGGACGCTCGTTCAGGCAGACGGCGGAGTAGGCGAGTCCCAGTGGACGATCCCTTGTCTCGCCGGAGAGATTCACGATCGAATCGAGGTGCAAGGTCAGCCGATTGGTGCGGTCGATTTTGACCGCGTTCAAGCGCCGGGCGTTGAAATGATTGAAATAATCGGGCGGCAGGTTCACCTCAGCCCATTCGCAGTCATCGATCGAAAGAGAGTCATTTACGTTTGATTCTCCGGAACGATCGAGCGCTTCTCTGAGAGAAAAGATTTTTCGTGGCGCGGTCAGCCAGGCCCCGAAACAAAACGCCGCGATCAGCAGGAAGCAGACCGTTTCCGCTGCAATGAGCCAATGATGGGTTGAAAAGTTTCGATTCGGCATGACTGATTTAATACAGGGTTTCGGGGTTAGGGTCTAGGGTTTGGAAATACGGAAGATGCACCTATTATTGTATCGAGTTCGATTCTGTTTCGACCGACTATAAGATTCGAGAACGTCCCATGAACCCAATTGAAACCTTTGACAACGCCTACCCGGACCGTCACTACAAAATTAAGATTTCCTGCCCCGAATTTACCTCGGTCTGCCCAAAAACCGGCCAGCCGGACTTCGGAACCATCCGCGTTGAATACATCCCGGACCAAAAGTGCATCGAATTGAAATCGCTGAAACTCTACCTCTCCGAGTACCGAAACGAGGGTATCTTTTACGAGATGGCCGTCAATCAAATTCTGGACGATCTGGCCGGGGCCTGTGAGCCGGTGTGGATGAAAGTGGAAGGCGATTTCAACGCCCGTGGTGGGATTACTACCGTCGTCAGCGCGGTACACGTCAAAAGCACTGACTAAAAAGAAGAACACCAGTCATAAAGCTAATCCAGTAGAACCGGAATTAAGCAGTATAGGATTTAAGGTTTATTAGATCAAAAGACCCTGAACCCTAGATCCTAGGCCGTTTTTCGATTGAAGAAAATCAGGGCGGCGGTCAAACCGGTCAGGATTACCGCGATGAGAAGCGGGATGGAATAACTCTGCGTCACATCATACAACCAGCCGCCGGTCGAGGGTCCAAGCGGCCCGGAGATGCCGTAGGCCAGGAAGACCATCGGATAGACTGTCCCCACCCTATCCTCCCCGAACGTTCGCGCCACTTCGGCGGCGTATACAACGAAATTCGCTCCGAATCCAAACCCCACGAAAAACGATATGGTGACAAAAGCCCAGCCGAAATGAGATAAGGGAATCAATAGAAGCACGGTCAGGCTGGAGAAAAACAGAGAAGCGGGGATCGATTTTCCTTTGATGGCGTCTGATATAAATCCCCAGACGATGCGTCCACTGGCATTCCCGATAGCGAACAGGCTGATCGCCAGCAGCGCCAATTTCTCCGAAACGCCCCCCGCGACACCGATCACTTTGAGATTGGAGACGCTCATCAATCCGGCGAATGTCCCGGCAAACAGGCCTATCGTCAGCAGCCAATAATCCCGGTTACGCAGCAACTGCCTGACCGGGATTTCCGCTGCTTGGCTTTCATCGCCGGTTTTCTTCGGGACGAACAGGAAAAGCGACGCCAAAACGATCGTTGCGCCGTAAACGATCCCAACCCAATAAAAAATCGTCAGCGCATCTATCCCTCGATCGAATAGTGCCCCAGCGGCGTTGGCGAGCAGAATCGCGCCGCCTCCGAAACCGGCGACCGCCATCCCCGTTGCAAATCCTTTTCGATCCGGAAACCATCGGATACACGTAGCGATAG